>JBBRHF010000177.1:0-8847 GCA_038223055.1 Actinomycetes bacterium
CTTCCTTGACGACGGCTCCGCGCAGGCCATCCACGAAGTCGGTTCGCCAGACCTCGGCGTGCCCGCGCACGGCCGCCAGCGCGCGGGCGGTGGCCTCGGCGGCGATCAGGTCGGCGGCGCTGACTTGCTGCTTTTGGTCCCGCAGGTGGCTGACCACGTCGCGGAGCAGCGCCTCGTGAACGTCCTTGGATTTCTTGGCCGCACGCGCTTTCCAGACCGCGTGGTAAAAGCCGGGATTGGGCATCCCGGCGTCGTACCCGTGCAGCGCGTCCAGCCGGTCAAACGAATACGGCGTCAGGGCGATGCCGCGGTCGAGGACGTTCGGGGCGAGCCGACCCTGTGAAGGGTCGGGTTCGGAACCCGCGTCATCACTGACGCGGCTCGCCAAATCGGTCGCCATCAACCGCAGCAGTCCCAGCGAGTGATACCCCCCCGTCACCACCAGCACCGGCCCTTCGAACTCCGCCAGGGCCGCGCGGATGTGACCGGCCATGTGATCTTCGCGCGCCAAGTCCGGGGCGGCCGGCTCGCCGTCGCTCAGCCGCATGTGCCCGCAGAGCGCATGGCAGCGGTATAGGTACTCTTCCAAAGTCAAATGCGGATCGACTTCGCAGAGGGTGTCCCAGGCATCGTTGAAGGTGTCCACGCCAAGCCGCTCGCACACCGCCCGCATGTACCCGCCGCGCTTCTGAAAGTGCGTGTCGGCGTAGCGGTTGGCCGCCTGCTTGTCGTCCAGGCCGATCAGGTCCGCCCACGGCAGATCAATGAACCGCACCGCCGCGCCGCGGGCGTTCCCGTGCCGGGCGGCTTGCCACTCCGGGGAGTGTTCGCACATCGGGTAATACACCCCCCGCCGCACGCCCGGCGGCGCGCTGAAACCCGGCGGCAAGACCACCGGTTCGGCGTGCGCGTACAAGACGTAACTGTAGATGGCGATGGGCGGGCGGTGCGGCAGGAACAGTTCGGCCATGCGGTCGTTGAAGTCGGCCGGCCCTTCGATCAGCACCGCCGCCGGTTTGATGCGGTCGATCAGGTCGCACACCAGCCGGGCCGCCGTCGGGCTGTGGTGCCGCACGGGGAAATACACCACGCGGCCGGTGGTGTCGCACAGTTGGGTCAATTCGGGCGGGAGGGTCACGGGCGGCTCCGGGTGCCTCGCCATCCTATGCGACTCGCGCGCGGAGTGGCAAATCTTTCCGGCGGTCGGGCGGTGGGGGTCTGGCAAAACTTTCTGGCGGGTGGGTTTCGCCCCACCCCCAACCCTTCTCCCTCGGATGTTCTCCGCTTCGCGGGAACTGGGGAGAGGGGAGAAAGACACCAAAACCCTCTCCCGCCTGCCCGTCAGGGCAGGGACTCAGGGAGAGGGTGGTTGCGAAGCAACCGGGTGAGGGCCAAACCTCCGCACACGCTGACGCCTCAATCCGCTCCTCCCGCTTGCCCTGGAGCCTCCCGCCATGTCCACCGTCTCCCTGACCATCGACGGCCGCCCCGTCACCGTCCCCACCGGCACCACCGTGTACGACGCGGCGAAGGCCGTCGGCGTCGAGATCCCGGTGCTGTGCCACCACCCGAAGTTCGACCCGGTCGGCGTCTGCCGGGTGTGCGTGGTGGACACCGGCGGCCGCGTCCTGGCGGCCAGTTGCGTCCGCCCGTGCGATGCGGGGATGACGGTCGAAACCGCTTCACCTAAAGTCGAGAAGCAGCGGCGGATGTTGGTCGAACTGCTGATGAGCGACCAACCCACCGGCCCGGAGAAGGCCACCGGCGACGACGAGTTGCGGGCGCTGGCGCGGAGATATGGATTGTTCCCCTCTCCCCTGGGGGAGAGGGACAGGGGTGAGGGGGAATCGGGTCCGGCAACTGGTGGGCTGGAAACGGGGCTGGATTCGCAAGAGTCCCCCTCACCCCTAACCCCTCTCCCCCAGTGGAGTGGGGAACCAGCAAGAACCCAGAACAGACCCAAAGACCTCTCCTCGCCCGTCATCGCCGTCGATCACCAGGCGTGCATCCTGTGCGACCGGTGCATCCGCGCGTGCGACGACGTGCAGTGCAATGAAGTCATCGGCCGTACCGGGAAGGGCTACGCCACCCGCATCGGCTTCGACCTGAACAACCCGATGGGCGAGTCCACCTGCGTCAGTTGCGGGGAGTGCGTGGCCGCCTGCCCGACCGGCGCGCTGACCAACAAGCCGATCAACGCCACCCCGATCCGGCCACGCTCCGCGCTGGACCCGGTGGACACCGTGTGCCCCTACTGCGGGGTGGGCTGCGCCCTCACCTACTACGTCGACCGCGACCGCGGCACCATCGCGTTCGCCGACGGGCGCGACCAGCCCGGCTCCCAGGGCCGGCTGTGCGTCAAGGGCCGCTACGGCTGGGACTACGCCGCCTCCCCGCAGCGGCTCACCGTGCCCCTCATCCGGATCGAGGGCTCCTACCCCAAGGGGCCGCTGTCCGCGGACGTGCGCAGCGACGCCCAAGACGAGGCGGCACGCAACGAGGCGATCGACAAGGCAGCCGACCAGGTCCACGGCGAGGGCCGGGGCGGCAAGGGTCGCGACGGAAAGGGTCGCAGGCGCGGGCGCAAGCCCGGCGGGCTGGTTCCCTACGACGAGGTGCTGCCGCACTTCCGCGAGGCCACCTGGGAGGAGGCGCTGGACCTGGTGGCCCGGCGGCTGCGGGAGATCCATGCCGAGGGCGGCGGCGCGGCGATCGCCGGCTTCGGCTCGGCCAAGTGCTCCAACGAGGAGGCCTACCTGTTCCAGAAGCTGATCCGGACCGGGTTCGGCACCAACAACGTCGACCACTGCACCCGGCTGTGCCACGCCTCGAGCGTGGCCGCCCTGTTCGAGGGCATCGGCTCGGGCGCGGTCTCCACGACGTACGGCGACATCGTGAACTCCGACGTCGCCATCATCACCGGCAGCAACTCCACGGCCAACCACCCGGTGGCGTCCTCGTTCTTCAAGCAGGCCCGACGCTTGGGCACGACGATCATCTTCATCGACCCGCGGGCGGGCACGATGGCCGACCACGCGGACATCTACTGCCAGCTCAAGCCCGGCACCGACGTCGCGTTCTACAACGCGATCATGCACGAGGTGATCCGGCTCGGGCTGACCGACCGCGAGTTCATTGCCTCCCGCACCTCCAACTACGAGGCGCTGGCCGCGACGGTCGCCGACTACCCGCCCGAGCGCGCCGAGCAGATCACGGGGGTCCCGGCCGACGTCCTGCGCCGGGTGGCCAGGGTCTGGGGAAAGTCCAAGGCCGGCATCATCTTCTGGGGGATGGGCATCTCCCAGCACACGACCGGCACCGACAACGCCCGCTGCCTGATCGCGATGTGCGCGCTGACGGGCAACGTCGGCAAGCCCGGTGCCGGGCTGCACCCGCTTCGCGGCCAGAACAACGTCCAGGGCGCCTCCGACGCCGGGCTCATCCCGATGTTCTACCCCGACTATCAGCGGGCTGCCGAGCCCGACGTGCGGGTCCGGTTCGAACAGGCGTGGGGCACCGAGCTCAATCCCGAGCCCGGCCTGACCGTGACCGAGATCATCGGCTCGATCCTCGCCGGCGGGGTCCGCGGGATGTACATGATGGGTGAGAACCCGTTCCTGTCCGACCCCAACATCAACAAGGTGCGCAAGGCGTTGTCGGCACTGGAGTTCCTGGTTGTTCAGGACATCTTCCTCACCGAGACCGCCGAGTTCGCCGACGTGATCCTGCCGGCGTCGTCGTACCTCGAGAAGGACGGCACCTACACCAACACCGACCGGCGGGTGCAGCGCGGACGCAAGGTGCTCGACCCGCCCGGCCAGGCCAGGGCCGACTGGGAGACTATCCAGGACGTCGCCCAGCGGGTGGGTCTGGCCTGGCACTACACGGAGCCGCGCCAGGTCTTCGACGAGATGGTGTCGCTGATGCGCAGCTACGCCAACCTCAGCTACGACAACCTCGGCGGCACCGGCAAGCTCTACCCCAACGACGACCCCGAGCACAGCGACGGGCTGGTGGTGATGTTCGACGAGCGGTTCAACACCAGCGACGGGCTGGCCCACCTCGTGCCGGCTCAGTGGCTGCCCGCCGACGAGCTGCCCGACCAGGAGTTCCCGTTCATCCTCAACACCGGTCGACTCCTCGAACACTGGCACACCGGTTCGATGACGCGCCGATCGTTCGCTCTGGATGCGATCGCCCCGCGGGCCGAGGTCTACGTGCACCCGGCCGATGCCGCCGAGCAGGGGCTGGTCCACGACGGCTGGGCCCGGGTCGTGTCGCGACGGGGGCAGATCGTGCTGAACGTGAAGGTGTCCCACCGGGAGGCACGCGGCAACGTGTTCATCCCGTTCCACTTCCGCGAGGCCGCCGCCAACCTGCTCACCAACGACGCGGTCGACCCGGTCGGCAAGATCCCCGAGTTCAAGTTCTGCGCCGTGCGGATGGAGCCGGCGTGAACGCTGCACCGATGGTGCCCGGCGACCCTGTCCCCAACGACCCTGTCCCCAACGACCGGGTCCCCAACGACCCTGTCCCCAACGACCGGGTGCCCGGCGACCGGGTGCCCGGCGACCGGGTGCCCGGCGTCGAGGCACGAGCCGGCCGGTTTCGCGGCCCCAGCCTGATGCCCGCGCTCACCGCCATCCAGGCCCGCCTCGGCTGGTTGCCGCGCGAGGAGCTGGTGGCGCTGTCGCGCGAGACGCGCCGGCCGCTCTACGAGATCGAGGGTCTGATCTCGTTCTACCCGCACCTGCGCACCGACGAGCCGCGCCGGGTGGAGCTGGACATGTGCCACGACCTGACCTGCTGGCTGCAGGGGTCCGACACGCGGATCGCGGCCACCCGCGCGGCCTACGCCGATGACCCCGACGTCGAGCTGGTCGAGGTGTCCTGCCTCGGCCGGTGCGACACCGCTCCCTCGATCGCCGTCAACGGGCACCGGGCCTCCGGCGCCGAGACCGGTGACCTCGTCGAGTCGGCCCGCGCCGGGATCCTGGGTCCTGCCCTGGTCGCCGTACAGCACCCTGCCGGGCCGTGGCCGAACGACCCCTACCCGCCGGGCAGGCCGCGCTACCAGGTGCTGCGCGACGTGCTGACGGGGGCGCTCACCGTCCCGCACCTGGTGGAGACCCTCAAGGAGGCGGGGCTGCGCGGGATGGGCGGCGCCGGCTTCCCGACCGGCCAGAAGTGGGAACTGGTCGCCGGTCAGCCCGCCACCCCCAAGTACGTCGTGTGCAACGCCGACGAGTCCGAGCCGGGCACCTTCAAGGACCGCCAGATCATCGCCGAGCAGCCACACCTGCTGATCGAGGGGCTACTGCTCGGGATGGTCGCGGTCGGCGCCGAGGAAGGGTGGGTGTTCCTCCGGCACGAGTACGCCCCCGAGGGAATCGTCCTTTCGGCCGAGCTGGCCCGGCTGCGCGCGCACGGGCTGCTCGGGGACAACGTGCTGGGCAGCGGCCGTCGGCTCGCCCTGGACGTGTTCACCTCGCCCGGCGGCTACATCCTCGGTGAGGAAACCGCGCTGCTGGAGTGCATGGAGGGCCATCGCGGGGAGCCCCGCAACAAGCCGCCGTTCCCCGGCGTCTATGGCCTGTGGGGCAAGCCGACCCTGATCAACTCGGTGGAGACGCTTGCCCACGTGCCGGTGATCGTGGCGCGTGGCGCCTCGTGGTGGCGGGACCAGGGAGTGGGCGACAGCCCCGGGTTGAAGTTCTTCGCGGTGTCCGGGCACGTCGCCCGGCCCGGCGTCTACTGCGTCCCCATGGGCAGCACGGCCCGAGAACTGCTCGCTGTCGCGGGCGGGGTGACGGGGGGAGCCGCCGTCGCCGCCTTCCAGCCCGGCGGGGCGTCGTCGAACTTCCTCGGACCCGACCAGCTCGACGTGGTGCTGGACTTCGCCCCGCTCGCCGAGGCCGGGTCCATGCTGGGGTCGGGTGCCTTGGTGGTCATCGCCGAGGGCACCGACCTGATGGCGGCCGCCACCAACGTGCTGCGGTTCTTCCGCAACGAGTCCTGCGGCAAGTGCGTGCCGTGCCGGGTCGGCACGCACAAGGCGCACGCCCTGCTCGAGGAGTCGATCGCCGGCGGCGGGGAGATCGATGACGCCCGCCGGGAGCGCCTGCTCGAGCTCGAGGTGGTGCTGCGCAAGACGTCCATCTGCGGGCTGGGCCAGGTCGCGATGGGACCCCTGGTCAGCGTGCTCGGCCTCAAGCGCGGCGGTGCCGTCGCCCGGCCGCAGCCGCGAGGCTGAGAAACCCTTGACTGGTCGCGAGTTCTTCACCACCCTGACCGTCGGCGAGGCTCTCGCCGGCTTCGCGCCGGCGCGGAGCACGCTCACCGAGGAGGTGTCGCTGGGCGACGCGTTGCACCGGGTCCCCGCGGCGGCCATCGGCGCGCCCGAACCGATGCCCGGGTTCGCCCGCTCGACCGTGGACGGCTACGCCGTACGCGCCGCCGACACCTACGGAGCCTCCGAGGGGCTGCCCAGCTACCTCGACCTGCGCGGGGAGGTGCTGATGGGCGCCCTGCCCGACGTCGGCGTCGGCCCCGGGGTCGCAGTGGCAATGCCAACCGGGGGCGCGCTACCCGCCGGCGCGGACGCCGTGGTGATGGTGGAGCACACCCAGCGGACCGGTCCCGGCACGATCGAGGTGGTCCGGCCGGTCGCCCCGGGCGAGGGCGTGGTCCGGGCCGACGAGGACGTAGCCGCCGGCTCGCCCCTGGTCCCCGCCGGTCGCCCGCTGCGCCCGCAGGACCTCGGGATCCTGGCGGCGGCGGGAATCACCAGACTCCAGGTGTTCGCCCTGCCCCGGGTCGCAATCCTGTCCACCGGCGACGAGGTGGTGCCGGTGGACACGCCGCGACTGCGCCCCGGGCAGGTCCGCGACGCGACGTCCGCCGCCCTGGCCGGCCTCGTGCGCGAGGCGGGCGGGATGCCCATCCTGTATGGCATCGTCGCCGACGACGCGGCGGCGCTGGACACGGCGATCCGCACGGCCCTGCCCGACACCGACCTGCTCGTGGTGTCCGCCGGCTCCTCGGTCGGGTCGCGGGACGAGACCGCGGGTGTGATCGCCGGCCTGGGCCCGCCCGGCATCTACTGCCACGGCCTGTCGCTGCGCCCGGGCAAGCCGACGCTGCTCGCCGAGTGCCCGGGCCCGGGCGGCACGGTGCCGGTGATCGGGCTGCCCGGCAACCCGCTCTCGGCGCTGGTGGTGTTCCGGCTGGTCGGGATGCCTCTCGTACGCCGGGTGGGCGGCCAGTCGTACGCACTCCCTGCTCCCGGGGTGCCGGCCCGCCTGGCCCGGCAGGTCGCGTCGGCGGCCGGACGCCTCGACGTCGTCCAGGTGCGCCTCTCCGACGGTGTGGCCACGCCGCTGTTCGGGCACTCGGCGTTGCTCTCGGTGCTCACCGCCGCGGATGGCTACCTGATGGTGCCCGAGGCCGCCACCGGTCTCGACGCCGGCGCGGACGTCATGGTCACGGTGTACTGATCGGCTTTCGACCTTCCCCTTCCTCGCCCGCTCCGGCGCGATCGCCCCTGGTGTCGCGCAACACCGCTCCGCCCCGACCATGCACATGTGGTCGGGCTCGCGGGGTGCTCGGCGGTCCTGGCGTCGGCTCAACAACGGAACGAATCTGGCAGCCCCGGGTGCCAGATGTCGGATCCGGAGCAGACCGGCTCAGCCGGGTGCGCCGTTTCAACAGGGTAGCGCCGTTGCTTCGGACCGGAGGTCCAACTCCATATGGGGTTATCACCAGATTCGGGAGCGGCTCGGCCCGAGGGACGTTCACCGCAACCCGCGCCACCGTTATCCCCGAGTGGCAACCACCCGAGCGGTAAGCCCTCGACATCCGCCACGATCCCCCATCACCGCGCCATAATCCCCATCCCGGCGCGCAGGGCTGTGGGCTGGCGCGCCAACGCCGCCCACATGGTGAACACGGATGCGTCCGACAGGTGAGATTCGCCTACCTTGGGAGGCGAAAGTTAGCGTAGCGAGGCGTCGACACCTACCTCGGGTGACTTTCGCCTCGGCCGGTGACGCTCCCAGAGCCGTCGTCGCCGAAACCCCACCGCGGTGTTGGCCTCCCGCTTGCACCTGCGCCTCACTGCGCGGGCGGGGAGCGGACCGAGAGCCGCGATCCGGGGGGCCGGATGGTCCCGTGACGCCAGCCACCGTGACTCGCCAGTGCCTGCGGACCCTGCTCCCGTGTTGGACGAGGTGCGCGTAGCGTCGTCCCCCGACCCACGGCGACCGACTCTCGACGTCGACGTGCACCGCGCCCCAACCGTGGTCGCGCTTCGCTGACGGTCTCGTCTCACCGGCAATCTCGTCTCACCGGCGGCAGGGTTGGTCACGGGTTCGTCACGCCGGCGTCAGTCACTGTAAGCCGCACAGGAACTGTTGTCCACAGTTGCGCTTTCGGGTCTTCCGGTGGTCGCGGCGGTGCGGTAAGATTCGAAGATGCGTTCGAACGGACGGTCACCGGAAGTGGGTGGCCGTCCGCCCAAGCCCGGTGCGAGTCCGTCCTGTCCCGGGTGGTCCGCGAGGTCGACACCCGCGGCTCCTACTCCCTGGATTCGGCGTTGAGCCCGGTGTCCTGGCTGCGGATGCAACCGCGATGACCCCCCGGGAAGCATCGGGCTGCGTGAAGACCGCCCGCGCCCTCGCGTCGGGGCGCCTGGACGCGACCGCCGCAGCGCTGGCCGGCGGGCTGATCGACCCCGCCCACGCCCGGCTGATCGCGGCCGGCACCCAGGGCGCCCCCGCCGGGGCGGTCGCCCTGATCGAACCCGAAGCCCTCGCCGTCGCCAAGGCGGCAGACCCGCGCGCGGTCGCC
>JBBRHF010000178.1:0-8731 GCA_038223055.1 Actinomycetes bacterium
CCTTGTCGACGGGTTCACCCTGCATGTCGACGCCAGCATCGGCATCGCCCTGTTCCCCGACCACGGCCAGGAGCTGAGCCAGCTGCTGCGCCGCGCTGACATCGCGATGTACAGGGCCAAGACCAGCCGCAGCGGGCACAGCATCTACAGCGACCAGGACGACAGCCACGGCGAGCAGCGCCTGGGCGCGATCCAGGAGCTGCGCACCGCCCTGGAGCGAGAGCAGCTGATCCTGCACTACCAGCCCAAGATCGACCTGCGCACCGAACAGGTCTGCGGCGTGGAGGCGCTGGTCCGCTGGGACCATCCGACCCGCGGCCTGATCTACCCTGACGCGTTCCTCCCTCTGGTGCAGGACGCCTGGCTGATGCCGGCGCTGACCCGCCAGGTGCTCACCCAGGCGCTGACCCAGGCCGCCGTCTGGCGCGAGCAGGGCCGCCCCCTCGCCGTCGCCGTCAACCTCTCGCCGTCGTCGCTGACCGACCTTGACCTGCCCGACCAGGTCGCCCGGCTGCTGCGCGTCCATGCCCTGCCCGGCAGCGCCCTCCAGCTGGAGATCACCGAGGCGTTCCTGATGGCCGACCGCGACCGCGCCCGGCTGATCCTGACCAGGCTGCGCCAGCTCGGCGTACAGATCGCGATCGACGACTTCGGCACCGGCTTCTCCTCATTGACCTACCTGCGTGAACTGCCCCTCGACGAGCTCAAGCTCGACCGCTCATTCGTGTTCCCGATGGCTGATGACGCCCGCGCCGCCGCGCTCGTCGCGTCGACCATCGCCCTGGCCCACAGTCTCGGACTGCGACTGGTCGCCGAAGGCGTGGAGAACAACACCGCCTACACCGAGCTCCGCCGGCAAGGCTGCGATCAGGCCCAGGGTTACTACATGTGCCGCCCACTACCCGCCGTCGAACTCGACTTCTGGCTGGACACACACTCCGCAACGCTCAGCAAACCGTGACAGTCGCCTCCCCTGCGCGGTTCGGCGCGGGCTTCAGCCCGGCGGGAAGGTTGCCGATACCGTCGACTACTTCCCGAAGGAGCGTCGCATGACGAACTGGAGATCATCGCGGATGGCCGCTGACCGCCGGTTCCGGTATGCCTTCGAGGTGCGCCTCGCGGTCACCTTCGCCCTCGCGCTGGCGGCGGTTGTCGCCCTGCAGTTCATCTTCACGGGGCAGCAGCTGGGGGACCGGGTCCTTGCCAACGAGGCCGCGGAGAGAGTGCAGGATGCGGCCGTCGTCTCGGGCGAATTTGCCGCCGCTGCTGCGGAAACCGCCGCGAGGCCGACCCCTGGGGTGCCGGAGGCGGTACGGCGTGAACTCGCCGTACTCGGTGCCCGCGACGGAATCCTCCGGGTGCGCCTCGTCGACGCCAGCGGCGCCGTCATCGCCGCCGCCGACTCCCGGCAGGTCGGCTCCCGGGCCGACGTGCCCGCTCGAACCGATGCCGCCATCGCCACGGGGGCGACGTTCGCCGAGCCGACCAACCATGTCCAGGACACGTCGGCGGGCGGGCGGCACTATGAGTACGTCGTGCCGGTCGAGACCCCGACGGGTCGGCTCGCGCTCGAGGTGGACCAGCAGATCAGCCTCGTGCCGCAACTGCAGTCCGACGAACGCCACCGCGCCCTGATCGGCCTCACCTTGGGCTCCATGCTCGGCCTGCCGCTGTTCTACCTGCTCGGCGGCCGGTCGCTCGCCCGCCGGCACCGGCGCGTCGAGAACCAAGCCCAGCTCGACCCCCTCACCGAGCTCGGCAATCACCGAGCCTTCCGCGAGCAGCTCGCGGCTGCGGCCGCCACGGCTCAACGCCACCGCCGTCATATGTCGATCGCCCTGATCGACATCGACGACTTCCGGATGCTCAACGAGCTGCACGGCCACCGTGGTGGCGACCGGCTGCTCGCCGAACTGGCCACCGCACTGCGTGCCGGCCGGCCCGGTGACGCCGTGTTCCGGATCGGCGGCGACGAGTTCGCCCTGCTGATGCCCGACACCGGCGAGGCCGAGGCCCGCTCGGTCGCCGATCGTCTCCTCGAGCTCGTCGCACGCCGGCTCCCTCTCACTCTCAGCATCGGAGTCGCCGACCTCGACCAGGCCGGTAGCGAGACCGGCTGGGAGCGCGCCGACGCCGCGCTCTACGAGGCCAAGCGCCGCGGCCGAGACCAGACCGTCAGCTATGCCGAACTTGGGGCGGAGCACATCGCGACCACCCCCGAGCAACTCCGGGGGCTGCGCCAACTGCTCGCCGACGGTGCGGTCAGCTCCGCCTACCAGCCGATCTGGCACATCGATCGGCACAGCATCCTCGGGTACGAGGCGCTCGCCCGGTTCGCCCCGGGCTACGGACTCGGCGGCCCCGGTCCAGCGTTCGAGGCCGCCGAGCGCATCGGTCGGACCGCCGAGCTCGACGCGCTCTGCCGCGCCAGCGCCTTCGGCGGCGTCGGGGACCTGCCCGAGGCCGCCCTGCTTTTCGTGAACCTGGCCCCCGCCGCCTTGGGACACCCGAGCCTGGGCGACGACCCGCTGCTCGCCGCCGTTGCGGCTGCCGGGCTGCGACCCGAGCAGATCGTCTTCGAGATCACCGAGCAGACCAGTGTCGATCGCGCCCTGCTGGTGGCGGAATGCCGCCGAATCGCCGCACTCGGCTTCCAGCTCGCGCTCGATGACGTCGGCTCCGGCAACGCCGGCCTCGAGTTGCTCCGCCATCTGCCGGTGCACTTCCTCAAGGTCGACCGCGAGATCGTGGTCAGCGCGGGAAGCAGCCCGGCAGCGCGCGCCATCCTGCACGCGGTCTGCGGCATCGCCCAGTCGACGGGCAGCTACGTCATCGCCGAGGGCATCGAGACCGCCGAGCAGCTGGACTACCTGGCCACCATGCCCGACGGGCCCGGGATCATCGTGCACGGCGTGCAGGGGTACCTGCTCGGCCGGCCAGATCCGGTCATCCCGGTGCAGCCAGCCGTGGCATACGCCGGCTAGGCGACGCTAGACGGTCAGGCGCCGAGAATCACGCCTGCGCGGGCGCACACAGTGTCGACCGTCTGCTCGAGCAGCTGAAGGGTCTGCGCGAACCGGGCGACAGCGCCTTGAGCCGCTGCTCGGTGGATCGAACGGGACACCGACGGTTGACGGGGCCTGACCCCGCTCGCCCCGGGCGGTCGCCGACGTGGACCCCAGCCGGAGCGGCCTGTCATCGCGTCGGCGCTGATAAGAATCCCGTCTCAGCTGCCCTCGGCGAGCTGCCGGCTCCCTCAATCGGTGCTCAGTGCCCCGGCACGCCGACCGGGGGAGGGCTGAACTCGGCGCGTGCGGCAACATAGGCAATCCGGGCACGGGAGGGGTTGACCAGCGCCTCGGTGAGATTGCCGGCCGGGTCCTCGATGTCGAGCTTGAAGACGGCTGCGGTGCGCATGGCGTCGGCCACCTGTCGAGCGACCGACTCGGTGTCCGACGCCTTCCGGCAGCCGATGGGCGATGTCGTCGAGGACGAGGAAGAACCGGGTCTTGGTGGACGGTACGGGAGCGGGCATGGTGACTCCAGTTGGTCTGGCCCGGCGTCGGGCGCGGTCCCGGGAGGACCGGCGCGGCGCGGGCCTGGGCAGCGTAGCCACCCAGGCCCTTACCGGCGGCCAGCTCAGGTGATGCGGTAGTTCATCGTGTAGATCGCCTTGTCGTCGCTGAGCACGACGTTGTGGTCGCCGGGGAAGCAGAATGCCGTGAAATCGTCGATGGTGCTGTAGGTGAGCGCGTCCACCTCGCGGACGGAAACGACCATGCTGCCGACGAAGTCCTTGTCCGGGGACAAGAGCGAGTTGCTCCGGAACTGGTTGTCGACGAAGTCCCACGGACCGAACTTCGTGCCACCAAGGACGATCTTGATCTCATCGTCGTCGTTGGTCTCCTCCTGCAGGTCGTTGGCCGTCAGGTTCAGCACCTCGAGGTTGCAGACTGCCGCGGCTGATGCTCTGCCTGCGGCACCTCGAAAGGCATCGTCGCCGCCCCGGTGCGGCTGCACGGCCGGTCCGGGAACAGGAACCCGCCCGCGCCGGGCCGCCGTTTCGATCCCGACCAGGAGGGGCTGCGCGGCGGCCTCGGTGGCGAACTCGTACGCTGCCCGCAACTGTGGAGCGGCCAACCACGGCTGCCGCGTCGCGACCAGTGCCTCGGCCAGCCGCAGTTGCGCGTAGGCCGCGTCGGGCCGGAGCCCGAGCGCGATGAGGCCGTGAACCGCCGCCTCCCACGGCGCTGCGCTCGGCCCGTCCAGCCTGGTCGCCTCGGCTGCGCAGAGCAGCCGCAGCGCTGCCGCCTCCGGCGAGTGCGTGCCCCAGCTGCCATCCTCGCGCTCGACCGCGCTGCACAGCTCGTCCCGCACCGCACGGGGGTCGTCCAGCCGGCGGACCCGGCCACCCGCCGACTCCAGATCGCCCAAGGTCCGCAGCGCCTCGGCGCACAGGCGCAGGTGGTCGACCCCGCCGGGGGAGCCGCGCAGCGCGCCCCGGGCCAGCGCCAGGGCGTCGCGAGGTCGGCGCTGTGCCCGCAGGGTCAGGACGGCAGCCAGCGCATGCTCGAGGTGGAACGCCGGCTCGCGCGGCGACCGGTCGGCCCGCGCGAGCGCCAGCGCGGCGTCCGCCTGCTCCGGCCGGCCGCGCAGGGCGGCGATTCGAGCCTGGGACAGCGCCAGGAAGCGGGCCGTGGTGCCCGGGACTGGCGCGTCCTCCGCCTCGGCGCACAATGCCAGGGCGGCGTCCCAGGCACCGATGGCGACGAGTGCGACCACGGTGTTGCAGTACAGCGGCGCGCCCAGCGTGTGGGCGAGGGAGCGGGTCGAGAGCCGGGCCAGTGCCTCCCGCCCCGCGTGCACGCAGGCGACGTACTCGGCGACGTTTGCCAGCACGTAGCACAGGTTCACCGCGCTGCGCGCCTCCACCGCCAGGCTGCCACAGGCGCCGGCGAGGCGGCGTGCGTCGGCCAGCAGCGCCCGACCTGCGAGCAGGTCGCCGGTGGCGGCGAGGCACACGCCTTGGGTCGTCCACGCGTAGGCGAGCGTGTCGTCGGCCCCCTGCGTGGCGGCGAGGTCTGCGGCGGTGGCGCTGCGCCGGGCTCCGTCGGCGTAGCGGCCCAGGATCATCAGCCGCGATCCGTCGGCCGCGATGATGCGGGCGCTCTCCCGGGACGACGGCAGGCCGGGAACGAGCGCGACGGCCTCCTCGAGTACGGCGAAGGCGTCGGGGACCCGCCCGGTTGCGAACAGGGAGCCCAGCAGCCGGTCGAGCAGGGCGAGCCGGACCGCCGGGTCCCTGATCTGGGCGGTGGCCAGGGCGGCGCGGAGTGTCGACACGGCCCCGTCGTCGTCACCGGCCCGGTGCAACGCGTCCGCGGCCTCGACCGCGAGCCGCAGCACGCGGCGGAGCGTGTCCGGTAGCCCGACAAGCCCGTGCCGGGCGGCCGTCGCGAGCTCGTGAGCGAGGTAGGGGTTGCCGCCCGAGCGGGCGACCACGTTCTCGACCAGGCGGCCCTCGGCCAGGTGGTCGGCGCGGAGGCGGGCGTGGATGCCCGGTTCGCGGCCGGTCGCGTCGAGCACGCCCCGCACCAGGTCACGGGCGGCCGCGGCCGTCAGTGGGTCCAGGGCCAGGTGCCCGACTTTTCCGGAACCGATCAGCTCGGTGAGCGCCTCGGCGGCACCCAGCCGCCCGGCGCCGTCGCGGCGGGCCGTGAACAGCAGCAGCAATCGGCGCGGCTGCCCCGACCGGACCAGGAACTGCGCGAGTGCGAGGCTGAGCCGATCCGCCCAGTGCACGTCCTCGAGCAACAGGACCACCGGTCGGTCCGCGCCGAGGCGCGCGAGCTGGTGCGCTACGCGGTCGAACAGCCAGCTCCTGGCGACGTCGCCCGGCAGCTCGCCGAGGCCAGCCAGGCCGGCGAGCAGCGCGCCGAAGCCGCCCTCGCTGTGCGACTCGAGATGAGCCCACGCGCCGACGAACGGCGCGTAGGCCAACTCGTCGGCGCCGTACTGCTGGCAGGCGCCCGGCAGCACGAGCGCTCCCTGCCTGCGCCAGGTGCCGGCGGCTCGTTCGGCCAGCAGCGTCTTGCCCACGCCTGGCTCGCCGGACAAGAGGACCGCCTTGAGCCGCCCGATGGCCGCATGCCGAAATGCCGCATGCGGGCGCTGCAACTCCTCGGTGCGGCCCACGATCGGTGGATGACGCGTGACTAGCCGCATCCGCGCATGATTGCACCGGATCGGCTCGCCCGGCAGCCGGGATAGCCTCGGCGCATGTCCGCGCAGACGCCTCCCGATTCCGAGCGCCAGGCCCCCGAGATCGACCCCGAGACCGACGGCGCGGCCGACCCGCGGCCGCCGGAGCGGCTTAAGGGGCCGGTGACCCAGCGTCGCGGGCAGATTGAGAAGAGCACCACCGACCAGCGACTGCTGGATTCCCGCGGTCCCAGCGACTGGGTGCATGCCGACCCGTGGCGGGTGCTGCGGATCCAGTCCGAGTTCGTCGAGGGGTTCGGGGCGCTCGCTGAGCTCGGCCGGGCGGTTTCGGTCTTCGGGTCGGCGAGGGCGTCGCGTGACTCGGCGGAGTATGCCCTCGGCGAGGACATCGGGCGCCGCCTCGTGGAGGCGGGTTACGCCGTCATCACCGGCGGCGGTCCGGGCGTGATGGAGGCGGTCAACAAGGGCGCCTGCGACGCTAACGGTGTCTCCGTCGGGCTCGGCATCGAACTGCCGTTCGAGCAGGGCATGAACGACTGGGTCGACCTCGGCGTCAACTTTCGCTACTTCTTCGCGCGCAAGACGATGTTTGTCAAGTACGCCCAGGGATTCATCGTGCTGCCGGGCGGTTTCGGCACCTTCGACGAGCTGTTCGAGGCCCTGTGCCTGGTGCAGACCCGCAAGGTGACCTCGTTCCCGGTCGTCCTGATGGGTTCGGCCTACTGGGGCGGCCTGGTCGACTGGCTGCGCGCCACGGTGCTCGTCGAGGGCAAGATCGCCGAGCAGGACCTCGCCCTGTTCACCGTCACCGACGACCCCGCCGAGGCCGTCCAGACGATCATGCACGCCAACGACACCGCCCGCCGCGCGACCGAGGAGCGGGCTGTGGACGCGGGGGAGCGGGGGCGCCAGGGTTCGATGCACAGCGGCGGTCCCAACGCCGGTCACCGCGCCGAGTAGCCCCCTAAGCAGACCGTGCCACCCACCGAACCGGAGCCGACCGACTGGTCCGCCCGGCCCGAGCCGGCCGTCCCGCCGCGCCCTCCTGCACCGTCCGGCGGCGCGCTGCGGCTTGGGGCGCGCACCTTCGATCCGGACGAGCTGGTCGTGATGGCGATCATCAACCGAACCCCCGACTCGTTCTTCGACCAGGGCTCATACGTCGCGGACGCCGCAGCGCTGGCTGCCGTCGACCTGGCCGTCGGTGACGGCGCGGCCATCGTTGACATCGGCGGGGTCAAGGCGGGACCCGGCCCGGCGGTGGACGCGGCCGAGGAGATTCGCCGAACGGCGGGATGCGTGGCAGCCGTCCGGTCGCGCCATCCCGACCTGGTGATCAGCGTCGACACATGGCGCGCCGAGGTCGCGCGGGCGCTGTGCGGGGAGGGCGCCGACCTGCTCAACGATGCGTGGGGCGGCTACGACCAGGGACTGGCGGAGGTGGCTGCGGAGTTCGGGGTCGGGCTGGTGTGCAGCCACGCCGGCGGCCTCGCGCCGCGCACCGACCCGCACCGGGTGGCCTACGACGACGTCGTCGCCGACGTGGTCGCCACGGTGACGAGGCTGGCCGAGCGGGCGGTGCGGCTCGGCGTACGTCCCGACGGTCTGCTCATCGACGCCGCCCACGACTTCGCCAAGAACACCTACCACTCGCTCGAGGTGACCCGGCGGATGGGCGAGCTGGCGGCGACGGGCTGGCCGGTGCTGGTGGCCGTGTCGAACAAGAAGTTCCTCGGCGAGGTGCTTGACGTCGACAAGGACGGCCGGCTGGAGGCGACCCTGGCCGCGACCACAGTCTGCGCCTGGCAGGGTGCCCGGGTCTTCCGGGCTCATCAGGTGGCGGCGACCCGGCGGGCGCTGGACACGGTCGGCGCGATCCGTGGGACCCAGCCGCCGAAGGTGTCCCGGCGCGCCCTCGCGTGACCCAGCCGGCGAGTGCCGGCTCGGGTTCCGCACGTCTCCCATGACACGATTACGGACGTGACGCTGTTGCTCCCGCTGGCCATCCTGGCCGTCCTCGCGATCGTTCTGGTGCTGGCCGTCGGCCGGGGGGACGGCTTGGGCGCATCGCTGTCCGAGCCTGTGCGCGACCGGCCTCCGGCAGGCGAGCTGCCCGACAGCGCTGTGGCGCCGCAGGACATCGGCGCCGTCCGGTTCACGATGGCGCTGCGCGGCTACCGGATGGCCGAGGTGGACACCGTGCTCGACCGGCTGGCCGATGAGCTGGCCGTCCGCGACGAGCGGATCGCCGCGCTCGAGCACCCCGCGCCACCCGGCGACACGCCACCGGACCTCAGACACGACGACCCTCCATTCGGCCTGACCCACGACGACCAGCAGACAGGCGGACCCCGTGGCTGAACTCGTGCTCACCGTCGAGGTCGACGCCCCCGTGGCCCCGACCTGGGAGGCCCTCACCGACTGGGACCTGCATGACCAGTGGATGCTGCTCACCCGCGCCCACGGCGGCGCCGGTCAGGGGGAAACCATCGAGGCATTCACCGGCGTG
>JBBRHF010000179.1:0-8689 GCA_038223055.1 Actinomycetes bacterium
CACCACCGCCGCCGCCACCACCACCGCCACCGCCGCCCCCGCCACGACCACGACCACCCAGACAACGCGAGTAGCCGGACAGCCGCGCCACCATGGCCCGGCGCGCGGCGGTCGACGTCGAGCGTTCCACCCCACCCGCCAGCCGTGCCGGGGACACCGCATGATCTGTATCGCTAACTCAGGCGCAAACCACCGCCGACGCGCTGGTCCCCGCCCGTGACAGCCAGTGCCCGGTCAGGCGCCACCACGCGCTGCGCACGGCGACCACGAAAGCCGTCGCCAACCCCGGACCGAGGATCGCCAACACGACCCGGGACAACTAGGTCGCCTCGACAGCCGCCCGGAGACAATCCCCATCCGGGACTTGCTTCCCGGCGGTTGTCCGTGGACTCCCCAGAGCGAGACGGTTGTCCGCTAGCCGATCCTGGTGCCGGAGCGACCGAGGTCCGCAAAGACCGCAGGCCGGATCACTGGGCGGTGGGCCCGTTCCAATCGACGAGCTGGACGATTACGCCGTTGGGGTCGCGAACCTGGAAGGCGCGCTCACCCCAATCCTCGGTCGTGAGTGGCATCGTGATGGCCACGCCCTCGTCCTCGAGCCGGGCCAGTTCTGCCTCGAGGTCGTCGACGACGAAGGCGAGAATCAGGCCGCGGGCGTGGTCGTCCCGCTGGTCGGCGGGCAGGGTCGCCAGACCGCGACCCAGGAAGACCACGTTCATCCCGGCGTCGTCGCGGGCGAGGGAGGCGAACCCGTCCGCGGCCATCTGCTCGGCAAAGCCGAAGTGTTGGACGAGGAACGCGCTGGAGGCCGCGACGTCGTCGACGTTCAGCGAGACCGCGCTCGAGTTGATCTTCAACGCTTGCTCCTTGTGTCGGGAAAGGACTCAACCAATCTCCGTACAGCGTACGACGTAACCCTGGTCGTTGCCCTGCCCTCTTCGCCAGCAGGATGACGATGTGACCAGTAGCCCCCCGAGTGACCCGGCTCGCCTCCTCGCGCTGCTCTGGCGCGACCAGCCGAGCGTCAGCCGTCGCGGCCCGGTGCGGGCACTGACCGTCGACGCAGTTGTCGCGGCCGCGACGCAGCTCGGCGACCGGGAAGGGCTCGGGTCCGTGACCATGCGGGCCGTGGCCCAAACCCTGGGCGTGGGCGCCATGACCCTGTACACCTACGCCCCCGGCCGGGCCGCGCTGATCGACCTGATGCTGGACGCCGCCTACGCCCAGATGACCCGCACCGACACCGGCGGGCAGCCCTGGCGCGCCCGCCTCACCGCGATCGCCCAGGAGAACCGGGCGCTGTTCGAACAGCACCCCTGGGCGGCGACCGTGGCCGCATCCCGCCCGCCGGTGGGCCCGGGACTCATGGCGAAGTTCGAGCACGAACTCGCCGCCCTGGACAAACTCGGCCTCGACGACATCGAGATGGACGCGTGCTTGACTCACTTGCTCGGCTTCGTGCAGGGCTGCGCCCGGACTGCGGCCGACGCTCGGGCGGTCGAAATCGACAGCAGCATGAGCGACCAGAAATGGTGGGACGCGCACGCCCCCCTGTTGGCTCGCATCTTCGACGCCGAGGACTATCCCCTCGCCGTACGCGTCGGCGCCGCCGCCGGCGTCGCGCAGGGCGCGGCCTACGACCCCGACAACGCCTACCGATTCGGGCTCGCCCGGACACTCGACGGCCTCGCGACACTGATCGACAAAGCCCGTTGACCGAAGAGGAAGAGGTGCCTCCGGTCGGGACGCACCCAGCGCCCGACTGGGGCCGTGCTATCGCCCCTTCCCTCCGCGCGGCTGGCCTGAATCCGCGGCCCCAGGCCACCGAGCGACAAGCCCCCCTCGCCACGGCCGGAGGTCAGAGAAGCTCAAGTACGGGGCGGGGCTGCCCAAGGACGCATGACTGGGTCGCTGCCAGCCACGTCGTCAACGCCGACGACCCAGGCCTAGCGTGCTCGCCAGGTCGCGGAGGCAGTGCACAGCCTGCGCATGGAAGGTCTCGGCCTCGCGCCGGAGGACGCTTCCGACACGATCGCGTTCGTTGGCGGGACGATCACGCTCGATGAGTACGGTCGCCGGATCCGCGCCCGGTTCGGCGTGCCCGACACTCAGCAGCGGGGAACGGTGCCCGGGAGCGGGCAACGGCCACTGTAGGCGCACGCCGGCCTCCCGTCGGATCGGCTGCTCGGCCCGCATCGCGCGGGCGAAGAACGAGAACGTCGACCCTTACACCGAGCCCGCGACTCCTCGGCGCAGTCCCATCATTTCCGCACCCGCTTCGCACGCCCATACCCTGGGTTCCTGGGGGGTAGCGTCGGCGCGCCCACGGTGCGGGAGGCGGGACTTGAACCCGCACGCCCGAAGGCACTGGCACCTAAAGCCAGCGCGTCTTCCATTCCGCCACTCCCGCTCCGCGTCCGATGTTACGGGGACCGCGCCGGCGGGCGACCCATCAGCGCCCGACAGCGACTGGTTCCGGCACATCCCCATGCTCATGTACGTCGATCCGTCGCAGCCGTCGCGGCCCGGTCGCCGCCAGGGTGACGCAGAAGGCGGCGGCGCCGGTGAGGACGATGGTGGTGCCAGACGGCACGTCGAGGTGATAGCTCAGCGTCATCCCCACGAAGCCGCAGGCGGCGCCGATCACCGTGGAGAGCACCAGCATCTTGGTGAACGAGTCGGTGAGCAGCCGGGCGACCACGGCCGGGATCACCAGGGTGGCGGCCACGAGCGTGACGCCGATGACGGTCAGCGTGGCCAGGATCGCGGCCGAGAGCACGACCATCAGCACGGCGTCGGTGCGGGCCACCGAGATGCCGGAGGCACCGGCCACCTCGGGATCGAAGGTCGTGAACAGCAGCGCCCGGTAGCGCAAGACCACAACGAGCAAGGTCGCGACCGCCACCGCGGCAATGAGCCAGATGTCGCCGGCGCTGACCCCGAGGATGCTCCCGAACAGCGCCTGGTCGAAAGACAGCCCGCCCTGCGAGCCGAACTTCTTCAGCAGCGCCACGCCCAGCGCGAACGACGCGGTGGTGACCACGCCGATCGCGGCGTCGGAGCCGATGCGCCGCCGGCGGGTCACGCTGCCGATGGCCAGCGCCGACGCGAGCCCCCACACCCCGGCACCGAGGAACACGTTGATGCCGAGCACGGCGCTCGCCGCGAAGCCGCCGAAGATCGCGTGGGACAGCCCGTGACCGATATAGCTCATGCCGCGCAGCGTGATGTAGACCCCGATCAGCCCGCACAGGCCGCCGGCAAGCGTCGCGACGATGACCGCCCGGACGAAGAACGCATAGTCGAACGGCTCGACCAGCGCAGAAAGAAGGCCGCTCATGCCACGGTCCTGGCCTCGACCACGACCGGCATCCCCAGGTGCTGCAGCACTTCTAACCGTGCACCGAACGTGCGTTCGAGAACCGACGGCACGATCACCTCACGCGGCGAACCGGTGGCGATGACCCGCTGGTTCAGGCACAGCAGGTCGGGCAGGTGGGCGGCCATGCCGTTGAGGTCGTGCGTGGTGAGCACGACTGCGATTCCCTCCGCATTGAGCTCCTCGAGCAGGTGCAGCACCTCGTGGCGGGTGGCCACGTCGACCCCGGACGTCGGCTCGTCGAGCAGCAGCAGCTCCGGGCGCCGGACGAGCGCGCGGGCCAGGAACATCCGTTGCTGCTGCCCGCCGGACAGCTCCCGGATGTGGCGCCCGGCGAGCTCCTCGATGCCGAGCCGGCCCAGGGTCGCGCTGACGTCGGCACGCTCGGCGCGGGTGGCCCAGGGCACCAGCCGGGTGGTGGCCCGGGCCATCAGCACGCACTCGAACACGGTGACCGGGAAGTTCCAGTTCACCGTTTCGAGCTGGGGGACGTAGCTGACGGTCAACCCGTCGGCACGTCGTACCGAGCCCGCTTGGGGCTTTTCGCTGGCCAGCAGCAGCCGCAGCAGGGTCGTCTTGCCGGAGCCTGAGGGGCCGACGATACCGGTGAACTGCCCGGGCTCCACGGTCCACGAGATGTCGCGCAGCACCGGCGGTCCGTCGTAGCCGAACCGGACGTGGTGCAGGGCGATCAACGGTCCCGACCTTCGCCGGGCAGGTGGCCCGTCCCGGGGCGGGCGGCGGGAGGCGGGGATGCGCGTCATCGTGGTCCGCTTCCTCACTGTGGGTAGGTCGCCGTGTCCGGGACCGTGCTGGCGATGTCGACCTTCTTCAGGTTGACCGCGTTGCCACCGAGGCCGGTGATCATCGTGACGAAGTCGTAACGCATCAGCCCGAGCCAGGAGTGGGCGGCGTCACCGGGCTTGCCGGGCAGATCGTCGTCGCGCAACGTGTCCTCGTAGCGCGCGCCCGACTCGCGCCCGATCTGCTCGAGCACTGTGGACGGGAACACCTCCGAGCCGAAGATCGTGGGCACCTTCTCGCGCTTGACCTGCCGGATCAGGGCGATGATCTCTTTCGGCGTGGGTTCCGCGAAGTCCTTGGGCTGCACCGCTCCGATGACCTTCCACCCGTAGGTCCGCGCGAAGTAGGCGTAGGCATCGTGGTAGGTCAGCAAGTCGCGCTTGCCGCCGGGGATGGTCTGCTGGTCGACCTTGAGCGCATCGGACAGCGTGCTCGCCTGCCGTGCGAACGCGGCATATTTGGCCGCGTACGAGGTCCTGTTCGCCGGGTCGCGCCGCATCAGCACGTCCCTGATCACGGCGGCGTACCTGATCGCATAGGTCGGGTCGGTCCACAGGTGCGGGTTGGGCTTGCCTTCCTTGCGGGGGAAGGAGAAGTCGTAGATGTAGTCCTTCACCGGCAGCACCTTCGGGCCGATCTCGACGATCTCGCCACCAGCCGAACGGTTGGCCTCGGCAAGGTCGCGAGTCGGGTCCTCGAGCTTGAGGCCGTTGAGGAAGACGATGTCGGCGCGGGACAGGACCTTGGCAGCACTCGGCGGTGGCTCGAACGTGTGGCTGTTGGTCCCCTCGGGCACGACGCCGGTGACGCGGACCTTGTCGCCACCGATGCTGGCCGCGATCGAGGTGATCGGCGCGACGGTCGTGACTACCCGCAGACCGCCAGCCGGGCCGGCTGAGTCCGACGAGTCCGACCCGTTGCTGGCGCTGCCCCCCCCGCAGCCAGCGATGAGGGCGACCACGGCCAGCGCCACGACAGCAAGACGGCCGGCAGCGATGTCAGGGCGGCGTGTCACTCGGCCACGCTAATGCGTTTGATAGTCAGTTGCAACCAATTTGCATTAGTGGCCGACCACCAGCCCGTCGATCAACGGTGCCAAGGCCCGGAAGGCTTCGCCCCGGTGCGAAATGGCGTTCTTGTCCTCGGGACTCATCTCGGCGGTGGTGCGGTCATGCCCATGCGGGCGGAAGACCGGGTCATAGCCGAAGCCGCCGGTGCCGTGCCGCTCGCGCAGCAGCACGCCCTCGACCTGACCCTCGACCACCCGCTCGGTGCCGTCCGGCAGCGCCAGTGCCGCCGCGCAGGTGAACCGGGCGCCGCGGTGCTGGTCGGGCACCTCCGCGATCTGGGCCAGCACAAGGTCGAGGTTGGCCTGGTCGTCGCCGTGGCGCCCCGCCCAGCGGGCCGAGAACACCCCCGGCATCCCCGAAAGCGCGTCCACGCACAGGCCGGAGTCGTCTGCCACAGCCGGCAGACCGGTGGCGGCGGCCACCTCCCTCGCCTTCTTGGCGGCGTTGGCCGCGAACGTCAGCCCGTCCTCGACCACGTCGGGCACCTGCGGGAACTCAGTCAGACCCACCAGCTCGACCGCCACGCCCGAAGCGGTGAGGATCGCGGACAGCTCGCCGACCTTGTGCGGGTTGCGGGTCGCAAGCACGATGCGTGGGGGTGGGGGTGGGTCCGAGTGCTGGGGCTGGGGCTGGGGCTGGGGCTGGGGCTGGGGCTGGGGCACGATCAGTCCGCATCAATCCGCTAGCACCGCGAGCTGGGCTGCGGTGAGCTCGGCGCAGCCGACGGCCGCGAGGTCGAGCAGCAGATCGAGTCGCCCCCGGTCGAACGGTGCCCCCTCAGCGGTGCCCTGCACCTCGACATATGCCCCCTCGCCGGTCATCACGACGTTCATGTCGGTGCCGGCGCGGACATCCTCCTCATAGCACAGGTCCAGCAGCGGCTCATCGGCGACGATGCCGACCGACACCGCGGCGAGCGAGCCAAGGAGCGGCTCTCCCTTCAGGGCACCGCGCTCGCGCAGCCAGGAGACCGCGTCGGCCAGCGCGACGTAGGCGCCGGTGACCGCGGCGGTGCGGGTCCCCCCGTCGGCCTGGAGCACGTCGCAGTCGAGCACGATGGTGTTCTCGCCGAGGCTCTTGACGTCGATGACGGCACGCAGTGAGCGCCCGATCAGCCGGGAGATCTCGTGGGTGCGCCCGCCGATGCGGCCCTTGACCGACTCGCGATCGGAGCGGGTGTTCGTCGATCGGGGCAGCATGGCGTATTCCGCCGTGACCCAGCCCTCCCCGCTCCCCCGCCGCCACCGCGGCACGCCGACGGTCACCGACGCGGCGCACAGCACCCGGGTCTTGCCGAACTCCACCAAGACCGAGCCCTCGGCGTGGTCGAGCCAGCCACGGGTGATGCTGACCGGGCGGAGCTGGTCGGGCCTGCGCCCGTCGATGCGTGACATGGGCCCGACCCTAGACGTCGTATCCGACACCGACCTTCGCCGCCTCGATCGGCCCGTCGAACCAGGGGCGGGCTTCGGCGAGCGTGACGGCCGGGTCGTACCAGGGCGGGACGTGGGTGAGGACCAGTCGACGTACGCCGGCGGCCTGCGCGTGCCCGGCCGCCTCCCGGCCGGACAGGTGCAGGCCGGGAGGGTGCTCGTCCCCCTCCTGCCAGCTGGCCTCGCACAGCAGCAGGTCGGCGCCTGCGGCCAGCTCGGTCAGCCGCGGCGAGGGGGCCGTGTCCCCCGAGTAGACGAGGGCGCGCCCGCCGTGCTCGACCCGGATGGCGAAGCTGGGCACGGGGTGCTCGACGCGGGCGACGGTGACGCGCAGCGGGCCGACGTCGTAGGTCGTGCCCTCGACCCATTGGGTGATCGCGAACTGCGAGTCGACCTCCATCGCGGGATCGCCGTAGGCCTGGTGGAGCCGCTCGCCAGTGCCGGCGGGGCCGTAGAGCGGGACCGGCGGGTGGCTACCGCCGGGGTGGTAGCGGCGCGCGACGTAGAGGCTGCAGACGTCGAAAAAGTGGTCCGGATGAAGGTGGGTGAGCAGGATCGCGTCGATCGCATAGATGTCGGCGTAGCGGGCCAACGAGCCCAGCGCGCCGGTGCCGAGGTCGAGCAGGATGAGGTTGCCGCCGGCCTCGACCAGGTAGCAGGACGCCGCGCTCTCGGGGCCTGGGAACGACCCCGAACAGCCGATGACGGTGAGCCTCATCCCCCGGCCGGTCCGACGGTTGCCGGTTCGACGGGCGCTCCCTCGACGGTGGCAGGTTCGACGGGCCCTCCCTCGACGGTGGCAGCATCCTCGCGCGCTCCCTCGACGGCGGCGCGCTCGACGGTGCCCACCTCGGGCCCCAGGAACCGGCGGCTGAGCCGCTGGAACTGCAGCGGGTCACCGGTGGTGACAAACCGGTGGGTCGGCGGCGGGAGCGACCCATCGCGGGACAGCCCCTCGGCAACGAGGACGCGGTATACGTCCTTGGCCGTCTCCTCCGCGCTGGACACCAGCGTCACCCCGTCGCCCATGACGTAGCCCAGGACGCCGGTGAGCAGCGGGTAGTGCGTGCAGCCCAGAATGAGGGTGTCGACGCCCGCGGCGGCCACCGGGTCGAGGTAGTCGTGCGCGACGCTGATCAGCTCCTGGCCGCTGGTGACCCCGCTCTCCACGAACTCGACGAACCGCGGGCAGGCGCGGCTGGTCACCACGATGTCGGGGGCGGCCGCGAAGGCGTCGTCGTACGCCCGGCTGGTCTTGGTCGCGAGGGTGCTGATGACGCCCACCCGGCCGCTTCGGGTGGCGGCGACGGCGCGACGAACGGCCGGGCGAATCACCTCGACCACGGGTACGTCGTAGCGTTCCCGGGCGTCGTGCAGGACGGCCGCGCTGGCGCTGTTGCAGGCGATCACGAGCACCTTGACGCCTCCGGCGACCATGCCGTCGAGGCACTCGAGGGCGAACCGGCGGACCTCCGCGATCGGGCGCGGGCCGTAGGGCTGGCGGGCGGTGTCGCCGACGTAGAGCACCGGCTCGTGCGGGAGCTGGTCGAGCACGGCGCGGGCGACGGTCAGCCCGCCGAACCCGGAGTCGAAGATCCCGATCGGTGAGTCCGGCACGCCCGGCAGCGTACCCGCGCCCCGCCCCGCCTACCCGCGCCCCGCCCCGCACTACCCGCGCCCCGCCCCGCCTACCCGCGCCCCGCCCCGCCCCCGCCCCCGCCCCCGCCCCATGATCGTGAAACATTCGGGTGCCCCTATCGCTCGAATGTTTCACGATCATGAAACTGGCGCCCGTCCACAGGCCTCGAGCGTCCCCAGATCGGCGTCCCGCCGGGATCCACGACAGCAACCGCGGCAGGCTCGTCCTCGTGCCCGCCGTCCGAGCTCTTAGCCTGAATCCGTGGACGGGCGGGGTGGGTGTCGGCGTGGGAACGAGGAAAGTGCCTTCTGTACCGGGAGAATCTGGATTGTTGACGTCCGATCCGAACCGGTTCTGGAAGGCA
>JBBRHF010000180.1:0-8617 GCA_038223055.1 Actinomycetes bacterium
AGGTCATCGACGTGACCGCCGGCAGTTCCTCGACGTCGGTCGTCGTACGCGCCGCGACCGGGCAGGTGCAGACGTTCGACGCGCACTACGTCGTGGGCGCTGACGGCGCGCAGAGCGCCGTGCGCGTCGCTGCCGGCATCACCCTGTCCGGCTCGGACGTGGCCTATCGAGGCGTGCGCATGGAGTTCCGCGCGCCGTTGTGGGAGGTGCTGGGCAAGCATCGCCACCTCTTGTACGCGATCACCGAGCCACCCGCCAGCGGTGTGCTCCTTCCCGCGGGGCAGGGTGACCGCTGGATGTTCGGGGTCGGGTACGGCGCGGGCAGTGAGGTCACCGACGCGATCACCCACGATGAGCTGCACCACAGGCTGCTCAAGGCCGTCGATCTGTCTGCCTCCGCGGTGCGCGTCCTGAGGTTCGACCGGTTCAGCGCGGGCGCGCAGATGGCCGAGCGCTTCTCGCGTGGGCGGATCTTCCTCGTGGGCGATGCCGCGCACCGGGTCACGCCTCGCGGCGGAACTGGCCTCAACGTGGCACTTGGCGATGGCTACGACCTGGGCTGGAAGCTCGGATGGGTGCTGCGCGACTGGGCACCTGCGTCCCTGCTCGCCAGCTACGAGTCCGAACGGCGACCAGCCGCGGAGCACAACGTCGATCGCTCGGCCGACGCGGACGGGTCCAGCCGTCGAGCGGCCACCGAGGTACACGTCGACCTCGGTGGGCGGATCTCGCACCTATGGGTGGCGCCCGGGGTCTCCACCCTCGACCTGGCCGGCGACGGACTGACTCTCCTGACAGCCGACGCGGCCGGCGGCCATCGGGCGGTGGCAGGAATCAGCACCGAACGGCCGGTGTCGGTGGTGCCCGTGGACGCCCTCACCACACGATCCCTCGGCCTCGGCAGCCGAGGGGCCGTCCTCATCCGACCAGACGCCCTCCCCATCGCGGCCTGGTCGAGCACCCCCCCACGCGAGCACGTTGCCCAGGTGACCTCCGACTTCCTCGCCGGGCCGCGCCACGAGCCCGGCCTCGGCACCGAATCCGTCGCCTGAGCCCGGCACCTCCCCACGCACCCCGGCGGCCATATCGAGGTAGCACACGGACGACAGCGCGCACACACCGCGGGCCATGGACACATGGCCCCAACCGAATGGAGATCCTCATGTCGCAATACCTGATCGCCAGCGTCCCGATCCACGGCCACGTCACGCCGCTCCTGGCCGTGGCCGCCGGCCTGGTGGAGCGCGGCCACGACGTCCGCTTCCTGACCGGCTCCCGATTCTCGAGCGCCGTCGAAACGACCGGCAGCACATTCGTCGCGCTCCCCGAGGACGCCGACTACGACGATCGTTTGCACGGCGGCGTCAGCGACGACCGACCAGGTGGAATCGCCGGCCTGCGCCACGACGTGGCCCAGACCTTCTTGACACCCGCCCGAGCGCAGTACGACGCCCTCACCGGGATCCTCGACGGTGATGAACCATCCACCGATGCGGTGATCGTCGATCCCGCATTCGTCGGCGCGATGCTCCTGGCGGCCCACCCTGTGGGCACCCGACCTCCCGTGGTCGTGGGCGGTGTGCTGCCGCTCACCCTGTCGTCATCGTCCGTACCACCCTTCGGACTCGGTCTGCAGCCCTGGGCCGGGCCTCTGAACCGGCCCCGCAACTCCCTACTGCGCGCCATGGTCGAAAAGATTGTCTTCACACCCGTCCAGCGCGACCTCGACGCCCTGCACCGAGCGGTCCACGGCCGCGACGCCGACGCCTTCATCCTGGACTGGGTGAGCCGCGCCGACGCGATCGTCCAGTTCAGCGTGCCTGCCTTTGAGTACCCGCGCCCTGACGCCGTCGTGCCCTTGCGGTTCGCGGGGCCTATCTCCCAGCCGTCGGGCACGGAGCTCCCGGCCTGGTGGCCGGACCTCGACACCGCGCGGCACGTCGTGCTGGTGACGCAGGGCACGATCGCCAACACCGATCTGACCGAGCTCGTTCGCCCCACCCTGGAGGCACTCGCTGGCGAGGACGTCCTCGTCGTAGTCGCCACGGGCGGCCCCCCGGTCCGGGAGCTGGGCGTACTGCCGGCCAACGCCCGCGCTGCGGAGTTCCTCCCGTACGACGTCCTGTTCCCGCGCCTCGCGGTGATGGTCACCAACGGGGGCTACGGCGGGGTCCACTACGCGCTTGCCCACGGCGTGCCGCTCGTCGTGGCCGGGGGCACGGAGGACAAGCCCGAGGTCGCCGCCCGCGTCGCGTGGTCGGGCACGGGCATCAACCTGCGCACGGGGCGCCCGAAGCCCAAGGCCATCCGTCGTGCCGTACGTCGCGTTCTCGACACGCCCGAGCCTCGGCTGGCAGCCGCGGCCGTGGCCGCGCAGATCGACACCACCCGCGGCGTCGACGAGCTCATCGACGCGATCACGGCGCTCAAAGCCCTGCCCTCGAAGGAGGCCGCATGATGACCGGCGACGCGCCGGAGTTTCGACGTGCATGGCCGCATCACGACCCAGGTCGTCCATACCCCCGTCGGCTGGCGGATCAGCGCCATTGCCTGGGACGACGAGCGACCAGGTCTATCGCTCGGCGGAGCCGGCCAACGACCTCCCGGCCCGTGACTCACCACCGTCCAAGAAGGCGGCGGGGCGGCCCGTCGTGCCATCAACAAGCACATCCGTGAACAGGTGCTCCAGGAGGCGAAGCCCTTCTATGCGGCGTGAACTCCTGCTAGTTCAGGAGATGATCGATGCCGCAGTTCGCAGCCGCGACGTGATCGACGATCTGCCCGTCCTGATCGAGCAGGTCACCGCCGTACGCACCGAGCTCGAGCAGTCCGCGGACAGTCCGAACGAAGTCGAGAAGGCGTGATCAACCGCCTCAGCCGAGGGCCTCGAGCACCATGCGGGGCAGCACCGAGAGCCACAGCGCCGCCCCGAGGGTGATCCCGATGGCCAGCCCGTCGGACCACGAGATGCGGTAGGACGGGGGACGGGGCGCGGCGGCGGCGCCACCCGGGCGGGCATAGAGCAGCGCGGCCCAACCCAGGTAGTAGAACAACCCGATCACGACATTGACCGCCATCACGACGGCCAGCCAGCCGACGCCCTGGGTGACCGGCGCCTGGAACACGACCACCTTGGCGAACAGCCCCAGCAACCCAGGCGGCAGGCCGGCCAGGCAGGCGAGGAAGAACGCGAGCGCGAACGCCGTCAACGGCTCGGTGCGGCCCAGCGCGCGGTAGTCGAGCAGCCGGTTGGCTGGCCGGTGCCGCCCGACGAGGGTGACGACGGCGAAGGCGCCGAGGTTCATCACCGCGTAGGCGAGGACATAGGCGACGGTGGCTCGCAGCACCGCGTCGACCGAGGTCTGGCCGCGACCGGCCGACCCGAGCGGAACCAGCATGTAGCCCGACTGGGCGACCGACGACCAAGCCAGGAGGCGTACGGCGTGGCGCTGGCGTAACGCGACGAGGTTGCCCACGGTCATGGTGAGCGCCGCCAGGACCGCGAGGACCGGCGCCCACACGTCGGCGTAGGGGCCGAACCCCTTGGTCAGCAGCAGCGCGAGGCCGACGAACCCGGCCGCCTTGGACACCACCGATAGGTAGGCCGCGACCGGCACCGGGGCGCCGACATAGACGTCCGGGGCCCAGAAGTGGAACGGCACCGCGGCGACCTTGAACGCGAACCCGGCGATCGCCAGCGTCACCCCGAGCGCGGTCGCCGGCTCGCGCCCGGCCGGGTCGGACAGGGCGGCGGCGATCCGGTCCAGGTGCACCGCCCCGGTGGTGCCGTAGACCAGGCTGAGCCCGAACAGCATCACCGCGGTCGAGACGACCGAGACGAGGAACAGCTTGAGCGCCGCCTCGCTGGAGCGGCTGTCGTGGCGGCGCAGCCCGACCAGCGCGAAGGCCGGCAGCGAGACGACCTCGAGCGCCACGACCAGGGTCAGCACGTCACGGCTCGCGGCCAGCGTCACCGCGCCGGACACCGAGGACAGCAGCAGGAACCAGTACTCCCCCGCGGGCAGGCCGCTGTCGCGCACGGTGTCCAGCGAGAGCAGCACGACGACGATGGCGCCGGCCAGCACGAGGGCCTGAAAGACCAGGGTCAGGTCGTCAACGACGTAGGAACAGGACGGCAGGACGAGCCCACGGCCGGGGACGCAGAACGTGCGACGGGTCTCCCCGCGCAACGCGAGCAGGGTGAGCAGGGCCGCAGCCAGCCCGGCGAGGCTGACCCAGCCGGCGACGGGCGCGAGCCGGGCCGGCAGGAACGCCTCGAGCACGAGGACCCCGATCGCCACCACGGCGACCACGATCGGCGGGGCGACGGCGAGGAGGTCGATCGACTGGGTGGCGGTCACCGGCTCAACCGCCGAACACGCGTCGTACGACGGGGTCGGTCAGGTCGAGCAGCAGCTTGGGCCACAGCCCCAGCCCGAGCACGAGGACCACGACCGGGGACCAGACGAGCAGCTCGTGGCTGGTCGCGTCGCGCAGCAGGATCGCGTCGCGCCACCGGGGCGCGCTGACACCCTGGGCGACCCGGCGCACCAGCGTGACCAGGTAGAGCGTGGTCAGCACGACCCCGATCCCGGCCAGGGCCATGAACACCAGGTAGAGCCCGCGGGGCAGGGCGGGGTCGGGCTCGAAGGCGCCCAGCAGGGCGAGCATCTCGCCCCAGAAGCCGGCCAGCCCGGGCAGCCCCAGGCTGGCGACCGCCGCGAAGGCGAGCAGGCCCCCGAGCTTGGGCAGCCGCTGGTAGAGCCCGCCGCCGAGGTCGTCCAGCGAGGCCGTGTGATGGCGGTCCTTGATCGCGCCGGCGAGGAAGAACAGCAGCCCGGTGATCAGGCCGTGAGCCACGTTGGCGAACAGCGCGCCGTTGATGCCGACGGGGGTCAGCGTGGCGATGCCGAGCAGGACGAAGCCCATGTGCCCGACGCTGGAGAAGGCGATCAGCCGCTTGAGGTCGCGTTGCACCATGCAGGCAAGGGCTCCGTAGAGGATGCCGACCACCGCGAAGCCGCCGAGGAACGGTGCGAGCACGCGCGCCCCCTCCGGCGCGATCGGCACCGCGATGCGGACCAGTCCGTAGGTGCCCATCTTGAGTAGCACGCCGGCGAGCAGCACCGACCCGACGGTCGGGGCCGCGGTGTGCGCGTCGGGCAGCCACGAGTGCAGCGGCCACATCGGTGCCTTCACCGCGAGGCCAAGGGCGAGGGCGAGGAAGGCCAGCACCTGGACGTCGTGGGACATCCCGCCGCCGCCGGTCGCCGCCAGCGCGACCATGTCGAACGTGCCCGTCTTGGCCCGCACCAGCAGGATGCCCAGCAGCATGACGGCGCTGCCGAGCAGCGTGTAGAGGATGAACGTGTTGGCGGCGGCGACCCGCCCGCCGGGGACCCCGTCGTCGCCCCACTGGGCGATGACGAACCACATCGGGACCAGCACGACCTCGAAGAAGACGAAGAACAGCAACAGGTCCAGGGCCACGAAGGTGCCCAGCATGCCGACCTCGAGCAGGAACAGCAACCCGATGAAGGACCGCGGGCGGCCGTCGACCGGCATGATCCTGGTGGAGTAGGCCATGCAGAGGAACGTGAGGCCAGCCGTCAGCAGCACCAGCGGCGCGGAGATGCCGTCGAGGCCGAGGTGGAAGCGCAACCCGAGGCTCGGCACCCAGGACAGGTCGAGGTCGTCGGCGACGGCCGTGGCCAGCACCGCGACGGCGGCGGTCAGCCCGCAGACGGCCACGCCGAGCCGCACAGCGACCCGGTCACCGACGGCCGGTGGCAGCACCAGCAGGGCGAGACAGCCCGCGACCGGGAGCCCGAGCAGCAGGGGGAGCAGCGCCTGTCTCACCGCAGCGTCACCACCCCGACGGCGAGCAGGACGACCCCAACCAGCAGCCCGGTGAGGTAGGCCTGCACGTTGCCGGCCTCGGTGCGCTGCAGCGCGCGGGCGGCCGACTGGGCCGCCCGGCCGGACCCGGCCACGCCGGCGACGACGACCCGGTCATCCGACCAGCCGACCGAGCGGGCCAGCAGGCGCACGGGGGCGACCACGGCCCGGTCGTAGAGATCATCGACGTAGAAGGCATGCGCCAGCACCACGGCTGCGCGCCCGAGGCTGCGGGCCGGGTCGGCGGCCGGCTCGCGGCGCCACGCGACCAACACCGTGCCGGCGCCGGCGACCGCGAGCAGCACCGAGAGCACGCTGGTGACCACGCCGATGTGCAGCGCCTCGTCCAGGCCGAGCCAGCGCGGCAGCGCGTGACGGTCGAGCCCGACCAGGCCGAGCAGCACCGTCGGGACAGCAAGCGCGACCAGCGGCCAGCGCATCGCCGGGGCCGGGTCGTGGGCCGTCGCCCGGGGACCGCCGCCCGCGCCGCGTGGCTCGTGGAAGAAGGTCATCAGCCACAGCCGGGTGGCGTAAGCGGCGGTGACGGCCACCGTGAGCAGACCGACCACCAGCACCACCCAGCCGGCCCAGGCGCCTACTGGACCCTCGTGGCGCGCGGTCTCCTCGGCCGCGCCGAGCACGGCCTCCTTGGAGAAGAACCCCGACAGTGGGGGAACCCCCGCCAGCGCGCCGAGACCCAGAGTCATGGTCACGAAGGTGACCGGCATCCCCCGGCGCAGCCCGCCCATGTCGCGCATCAGGTTGGTGCCCACGGCGTGGATCACCGACCCGGCGGCGAGGAACAGCAGCGCCTTGAACGCCGCGTGGGTGAGCAGGTGGAAGCCGGCGGCGGCCGAGGACCCGACCGCGAGCCCGCCGAGCAGGTAAGCCAGCTGGCTGACGGTGGAGTAGGCCAGGACCCGCTTGATGTCGGCCTGAGCCACGGCAGCAAGCGCCGCGCCCAGCATGGTGACCGCGGCGATCACCGCCATCGTGGCGAGAGTGGCGGGGGCGAGGAGGAACACGTCGTACAGGCGGGTCACGAGGTAGATGCCGGCGGCGACCATCGTCGCGGCGTGGATCAGCGCGGACACCGGCGTCGGGCCGGCCATCGCGTCGGGCAGCCAGGTGTGCAGCGGGAACTGCGCGGACTTGCCGACCACCCCGCACAGCAGCAGCAGCGTCGCCACGGTCAGCGTCGTGGTGCCGAGGGAACCGGCGCGGGCGTTGACCTGGCCGATGTTGAAACTCTTGGCGGCGATGCCGAGGGTGAAGATGCCGAACAGGAAACCGACGTCCCCGAGACGGGTGACCACGATCGCCTTGACCGCCCCTGCCCGCGCGTCCTCCTGCTCCCAGTGGTGCCCGATCAGGAAGTAGGAGCACACCCCCATGACCTCCCAGCCCACGAGCAGCACGAGCAGGTCATCGGCGAACACCACCAGCAGCATCGCCGCGGTGAACAGCGACACGAACGCGGCGTACGACGAATAGCGCGGGTCGCCCTTGAGGTAGGCGGTCGAGTAGACCTGCACCGCGAAGGCGACCACGCCCACGGCCAGCGAGACCAGCGCCGCGAAGCCGTCGACGTGGAGGTCGACGCCGATCGGGACCGTGCCGGTCGGGACCGTCGCCAGGTGGGTCGCCTCGGCGAGCGGCGCGCCGAGGCCGGACCGCACGACCTGCCCGGCCAGCAGCAGCGTCGCGAGCAGCGTCACGCCGGTCCCCGCCAGCGCGACCGGCACGACAGCGCCCGGCCAGCGGCCGCCGCCGAGCAGCCCGGCCGCCGCCGCCACGGCGGGCGCGAGGACGGCCAGGGCCGCGAGGAGCAGGGTCACCGGGCGGTCACCGGGGCACCGTGGGGGAGGCGTCGGTGTCCTCGCACAGCTCGACCAGGTCATCGAGCGCGGAGGTCTCCCGGTTGCGGAACACGAGCAGCACGATCGAGAGGCCCAGCCCGACCTCGGCGGCCGCGATCGTGATGACGAACAGGGTGAACACCTGCCCGGACACGAGCACGTCCTTGAGGTAGACGTCGAACGCGACCAGGTTGAGGTTGACCGCGTTGAGCATCAGCTCGACCGCCATCAGCACGAGGATGGCGTTGCGCCGGGCCAGAACGCCGTAGACCCCGATCGAGAACAGCAGGGCGGCCACGAGCAGCGGCATCAGCAGGGGCATCAGTCGTCCCCGGCGGTGCGCTCGGGCGGGCCGATGTCGCGCCGGGAGAGCACGATCGCCCCGACCAGCGCGGCCAGCAGCAGCACGGACAGCACCTCGAAGGGCAACACCCAGTTGCGGAACAAGGCGTTCCCAGTCGCACCCGACGATCCGCCGGTCGGGTTGGCGCCGAGCACGATGCGCTCGCCGCCGAAGGCGTCCACCAGCGCCGCCACCAGAACGCCGGCCATCGCCAGCGCGGTGAGCGCCGCGGCGACGCGCTGTGCCCGGGGGGCGTCGAGGTCGGCGGAGACCCCGATCGGCGCCCGCGTGAGCATCAGCCCGAACAGCAGCAGGATCACCACGGCGCCGACGTAGATCAGCACCTGCACCCACGCGACGAACTCGGCGGAGAGCAGCAGGTAGCACCCGGCGACCGATCCGAGCGTCACGACCAGCCACAGGGCGGCGTGCACCATCTGCTGGGTCGTGACGACGAGCACCGCCGAGGCGACCGCCGCGACCCCGAGCAGCCCGAACACCACCTCGACGAGGTTCA
>JBBRHF010000181.1:0-8540 GCA_038223055.1 Actinomycetes bacterium
GAGAAGTTCGCGACAGCGAACTGGCTGCTGCTTGCCTGGCGCAACACCAGACCGGCGTTACGGCCGGCGGTGGTGTTGCCGCTGACGTGGGCCTGCGCGATCTGCGTCGTCGTGGCCGTGCTGCCAACCGTCTTGTACGCCCAGCTCCACGTTGTGGGCGTGGAGAAGGAGGCGTCCGCATGCGCCGCCGGGATGGCCGCGACTGTGGCCGAGAAAGTGACAAACAAAGCAGGTAAGAGAATCCGGACCGACCAGGCGAGTCGACGAGACATCGGGGCGACCTTGGTGTGAGGGGACGATTACCCCTCTTTGTTCGACATCTCCTGGAGCGCGCTTTAGCAACAAAGGGCAGATTCTTCTGCTGAGCGCTAGGGACCCACCGGTCGCAGCGCGTGGAGACCCTGCGTCAGCAGTCAGACAACCCTGGGTCAGCCTTCCGACCCTGGCATCACCTGGGAGACCACATGGTCGGCAAACGCCAGGCTGCTCGTCCATGCCGGTGACACTGCGTTGAGAACATGGGTCGACCGTGCGTCGCCCCGCACGACGAAGTCCATCTCCAGCCGTCTCGTGGGCAGGTGTAGCAACTGGGCCCGCACGCCCGGCCGTCCGCGCTTGGTGAAGGCCTCCTGTCGCACGTCGGGCACCATCCGTCGGGCCTGCCCGACGAGGTGCCGCCGCCAGTACTTGGGCACCTCTGCGCGCACGAGGGCCGGTACGTCGTGGTGCGGACTGCGGAGGAAGCGCGGGTACAACCGCGCCACCTCGGCGACGTCACGCAGCGTCAGACCGTGCAGGCCGCCGTAGTCTTCACGCCATAGTGCCGGGATGGCCGTCGGTCCGATCTTCGCGAGGCCGTCGACGGTCACGGTGAGATGCACTCCGAGAAACGGGTTGCGCACGTCGGGGACGGGATAGACGTGACGTTGCAGGCGCCCGGGCTCCCAGTTGCCGTACCAGTAGAGGCCCTTGAACGGCAGGACGGCGTAGTCGTCGCACATGCCGAACCAGCGTGCGACCCGGTCCGCGTGGAGGCCGGCCGCGTTGACGACGTGACCCACGTGGAACGTGTCGGTGCGGGTGGACACCACGCCAGGTTGTGCTGCGGTGACCTCGGCACCGAGGACGACCTTGCCGCCGCGCCGGCGTACGCGTCCGGCGAGGGCCTCGAGGACCGCCTGCGGTGATGCGCTCGACGTTGTCGGGGACCACAGCGCGCGTTCCACCGTCCGGGCCAACGGCTCGAGCTCACGCGCCTGCGCCTCGGTCACGCTCTCGACGGGTACGCGGTTGGCCTCGGCCCGCGCGAGCAGGGAGTCGAGCGCCGGCAACTCGTCGGGTTTCTGCGCGACCACCAGCTTTCCGCACCGACGAACGGGAACGTGATGCTCGTCACAGAACTGGTGAAGCAGAACGTTGCCGCGTCGTGTGAGCCGCGCCTTGAGCGAGTCGGGTGTGTAGTAGAAGCCGGCGTGCAGCACGCCAGAGTTGCGGCCCGACGCGTGCGCACCGAGATGCTGCTCCTTGTCCAGGACGACGAGCGTGCTGCCAGGTCTTGCTGCGAGGACGGCGTCGGCCAGGGCCATGCCGACGATGCCCCCGCCGATCACGGCGACATCCGCGGTCCGGATCATGGTGGCCAGCCTCCCTTTTCGCAATCGTCTCATCGAGGGTCGTCCACCATCTGTGCGGGTCTCGACTCGAGGCCCTGCCGGGAAACTTTCCCTTGGCCATCGTCGTTGGAACCTGTTGATGAATCCCACTCAGCGGTCCCTTCTCGCCGCGGGACTTTTCCTCGTGATGGGCCTTTCATTAGCCGCGTCGCGCTGGCGTCGGACCTGGGTCGGCGCCGTCCTCCTTGTTCTTGCGGCTGCTGTCTGGCCACTGTTCGACCATCCCCTGCAGGGGCCGGTGGTGATCCCCTTGTCGTACTTTCATGGCATTCACCTCGGCGATCTGTTGACGCCAATAGCGTTCGCCGCCGCCGTGCATGCTGCGCCGCGCGCTCGTCGCCCAAACCCCCTCCCGGCGAGCCGAAAATCACTGCGGACGAGACGGTCCGCGGGAGGCCGTTGGGGGGGACCGCCCAACTAGTCCGTCTAGAGTCTCCCGGTGAGAAGACTGGGGGACCTGGGCCGACCGGGGCGGCGCGCGGTCACACTGTGGGGTCTTGGGGCGCTCTGTCTCGTCCTCGGCTGCACCGCATGGGTGGCCTTGCGCGCCAACGTCGCTCGACACCATCTCGAACGCGCCCGGAGCACCATCGGTGCACTCCAAGGTGACCTTCGGGTCAATGACCTGCGCAACGCGCGACGCCACCTGTCGTCCGTGCAAGCCGATTCCTCGGCCGCCCGACACCTCACTCACGACCCGGTCTGGACGGTTGCCGGCTGGGTGCCGTGGCTCGGCGACACACCACAGGCCGTCAGCGCCGTAGCAGCGTCGATCGACGTGATCGCGCAGTCCGCTCTCCCACCCCTGGTTCGCACCGCCGGATCGCTGAACCCGGCGGCAATTGTAGTGGGCAACCGGGTGGACTTGAGTGCAATCGCTGATGCCCGACCCAACCTCGAGGCGGCCACCGCACAGGCCAAGCGCGCCCAGGCGATGCTCCCGAGCAGCGACGGCTTGCTCCTCGGCCCCGTCCGCGCCGCGGTGTCGGAGGCCCGCGACAACGTGCACCGGCTGCGATCGTTGACGACGAGGGGGGCGATAGCCGCACGACTCCTGCCCCCCATGCTCGGGGGCAGCGGTAGGCGCACCTACCTGGTCGCCATCCAGAACCCCGCGGAGGCGCGCGGAACCGGTGGGCTCATCGGCGCGTACGCCGTCATCGAGGCCGACCGCGGTGCCGTCCGACTGCGCGAGATCGGCTCCAACACCCGTCTGGAGAGCTCTCACCGCCCGGTGCTCAACCTGGGCCGAGACTTCCGGGATCTCTACGGCGCCGACCCGGGTCTCTGGCTCAATGCCAACCTGAGCCCGCATTTCCCGTACGCCGCGCGGCTCTGGTTGGCCTTGTGGAAACGCCAGTTTGCCGAGCGGCTCGATGGCGTCGTCGCTGTCGACACCGTGACGCTGGGCTATCTCGTCGGGGCGACCGGCCCGGTGAGGGTCGATGCAACCACCGAACTCACCGGGGGGACCACCGCGGCCTTCTTCATGCGCGACTTGTACGTGCGCTACCCCCGCAACGACCAGAACGAGGCACGAGACCGTCTCTCCAACCGGCTCGGGACCACGATCGTGCGCAACCTCCTGAGCGGTCGCGGCGACGCCGGTCCCCTGGTGAACGCCGTTGCCCGGGCCGCGAGCCAGCGCCGCGCCCTCGTCTACAGCGCCCACGCCGAGGAGGAGAAGGACCTCGCCGCCACCCCCGTCAGCGGGGAACTCGTCAGCTCGGGCCGACCCGATCTCACGGTCGTGGTGAACAACGGCGGTGGCAACAAGCTCGACTTCTATCTCGACCGCACCGTGACATACGCCCTGGGCGCCTGTCGCCCCGGCGACCGCTCGAACCGGATCACCGTCACGCTGACGAACCACGCTCCCCCGGCCGGGCTGCCGGAATGGGTCCGCGGAAACCTGCTGCCAGCGGCGAACGGGATCACGCTTCCCGCCGGCACGAACCGCGTACTCGTCTATGTCTACGCGACAGCCGGGTCCCGGCTCGGCGCGGCTTCCGTCGACGGTGCCGCCCTGTCGGTGCGCTACGGCGCGGAACGGGGCCACCCAGTCATCGCGTTTCCCGTCGATGTGCGTCCCGGTCAGACACGATCCGTCCGGCTGGACGTGGCCGAACCCGCTCGACCTCACAGCGGAGGGGCGCCTCGCGTCGTCGAGCAGCCGCTCGCTCGACCACAACGCTCGCACGTGACCGGACCTGTCTGCGCAGATTGACCAGCGAAATGTCTCACCTGCGCGTTGACCGGCGTCCGGTGGGCATGAAAGGCTGCAGGCCTCACGTCTCTGCTTGGGGGGTTCTCATGTTCATCCGCCGCACGGCCGCTCTCGTGGCCTTCGTCGTCGCCTGCTGCACAGCTCTGGTGGCGCCCGCATGGGCCGCTGACGACGCTGCCTATCCGCCGGCTGTCCAGGGCAGCGGCAGTGGTGTTTCCGGTGTCGGGACCGGCGCCGAGGCAGCCAACGGGAGCGCCCAGGGTGGCCTCGCCCACACCGGCTTCGAGATGGGCATCGCCGGTGTCGCCCTTACCCTGCTCGTTCTTGGGGTTGCGCTGCTGGTCGTCTCGCGCCGTCGCAGCCACGCCTGACGAAGGCCCCCATGCGTGACGATCGCGCCCTCGGCCACGGCCCCGACCGCGATGAGCAGTTGGGCCGCAGTGATCGGCACGGAGCACCTCCGAGTCGCCAGGTCGGTCACTACGACCGGGCGATCATGAACCGGAGTAGTCGGGATTCGGCGGTGGCCCCACGCATCGGCCGCCGGAACGGCGTCTCGTCGTAGCCGCCTGTCTGGGGTCGCCCCAGCAGGTCTCGCCAGAGCGCCTCGACCTGACGCTCCAGGTCCCTCCGCGAGCCGTCGTTCTGTGGGAGAGCGAGTTGATCCAGAAGCCACCCCGGACGACGGGTCCCGCTGCGGCGGTGGGTTGGCACAGCGACCGTGCCTACTCGCTGACCTGCAGGTCGGACCAGATGCTCACCGCCTGGATCCGTTGTGACGCCAGGGCTGACCCGTCTGCGAGCCCCAGCTCAATGTGGCCCCAGCTCAATGCGGCCACAAATCAATGCGGCCACAAATAAATGCGGCCACAGCTCACTTCTCGTCTCCACCTGGTGCGTCGCCGTGAACGACGGGCCGCAGGAAGGCCCAGAGCAGGAAGAACGCGCCCAGGGCCAACATGCCGAGGCCGGTCCACAGGTTGATCCGCATCCCGCCGGACTTCTTCAGGTCGGTCGCGGAGTCGAGGAGGCCCTGAACGCTGATCATCACGCCGTACAGCGTGAACAGACCGCCGATGAGGAACCGCAGGTCGAACAGCTTGTTGGACCGGTCGGCGGGATCCCTGGAATCTGACATGTGGCTCTCCTACGCAACGTCGACCTAGAGGAAGATCAGGGACAGGGCGGCGGTCATGCCCAGCGCGGAGAAGCCGAGCAAGGCGGGCGACTCCCACCACTTGCGGCTGCGTCGGGCGATGGCGGGGTCGGGGGCTGCGGGGTCGGGGATGCCGTAGACCAGCCCGGCCAGCTCCTCCCGCGACTTGGGTGGCGTGACCAGGGTGACCGCCACGGTCACGATCGCATCGACAACGAAGGCCGCGATGGCACCGTAGAAGTTGGCCATCTGGGCGTTGATCTTGTCGTGCGCCAGCACGTCGCCGCCGGGGTAGAAGTAACCGATGCGGAAGGACGCGAAGTGCATGACCGCGGCCGCCAACGTCCCGGCGGCCAGGCCGTAGACACCGGACTTCGGCGACGTCCGCTTCCAGAACATCGCGATAATGAAGGTGGCGAACAGGGGTGCGTTGAAGTAGGAGAACAGCAGCTGGATGTAGTTCATGATGTTGTTGTAGCCGGCCGCGATAAAGGCGGTCCCGACGCCGATGAAGATGCCGATCACCGTGACCACCCGGCCGACCAGCAGGTAGTAGGCGTCGGGTTTGTCCTTGACCACGTAGGGTCGCCAGACGTCGTAGGTCCACACCGTGTTGAACGAGCTGACATTGGCGGCCATGCCGGCCATGAACGCCGCCAGCAGTCCGGTCAGCGCGATCCCCAGAACACCGTTGGGCAGCAGCTGGTCCATGAGCTGCGGGATCGCGTCGTTGAAGGTTGCGTCGCCCTTGCCGGTGCCGCCGATGTTGTTCACCAGGACCAGGGCGATCAGGCCGGGGATGATGGTCAAGCCGGGAATGAAGATCTTGGGGATGGCGCCGATCAGCGGGGTCCGCTGCGCCGCCGAGAGATCCTTGGCGGACAGGGCCCGCTGCACCTCGGCGAAGTTGGTGGTCCAGTAGCCGAAGGAGAGCACGAAGCCCAGGCCGAAGACGATGCCGATCCAGTCACCGAGCGGGTTGGTCCAGCCCCCGACCCCGACCCCGCCCCACTGGTCGAAGGCGGCCGAGCCGATCTTGGTCTCGCCCACCTTGTCCTTGAGCCCGCTGTAGCCACCGACCACGTGCAGGCCGACGACGACGATGGGGACCAGCCCGGCGATGATGACGAAGAACTGCAGCACCTCGTTGTAGATGGCCCCGGAGAGCCCGCCCAGGGTGATGTAGACGAGCACGAACCCGGCCCCGACGACGATCGCAATCCACAGCGGCCAGCCCAGCAGACCCCTGATGACGAGAGCCAGCGCGTAGAGGTTCACCCCGGCGATCAGCACGGCGGACGCCGCGAACGTCAAGGCGTTGAACAGGTGCGCGTTGCGGTCGAAACGGCGCCGCAGGTATTCCGGGACGCTGTGCACGCGCGAGCCGTAGTAGAACGGCATCATCACCAGGCCGAGGAAGACCATGGCGGGCACGGCGCCGATCCAATAGAAGTGCACGGTCGCCACGCCGTACTGCGCGCCGTTCGCGGCCATGCCGAGGATCTCGATGGCACCCAGGTTGGCCGAGATGAAGGCCAGCCCCGTCACCCAGGCCGGCAGCGAGCGTCCGGACAGGAAGAAGTCCTCGCTCGTCGCGATGGCGCGCTTGGCAAGCACGCCGATCGCGATGACGATCGTGAAGTAGATCGCGAGGATGCTGTAGTCCAGGGCGTTGACGTCGAGCAACTTGGCCGCGTAAACGGACACGGGCACCTCCGAATCGCCAGGCTCGCCACGACGACGCAGCCGTGGGCCATGATGCCCCAGAAACGTGCGTTTCGAGAACTCCCACGCCGGGAGAACGACGGTCGGTTTGTGAACAACCCGCTGGCTAGCAACGCGCTTCGAGGCCGCGCCAGAGTCGCTCCACCTGGCCTTCCAGGTCCTCCCACGACCCATCGTTGTCGACGACCACGTCGGCGACCGCGACCCGCTCCTGACGTGTCGCCTGCGCCGCCATGCGAGCCCGCGCGTCCTGGTCGGGCATCCCCCGCTCCCCCACCAGGCGCCGCAGCTGGGTCTGTTCGGCCGCGTCCACCACCACCACCACGTCGTACGCCGACGCCAGCCCGTTCTCAACCAGCAGCGGCACGTCGTGAACGACGACGGCGTCGTCGGGGGCGGCTGCCATCAGCTGCGCCGAGCGCCTCGCGACGTAGGGGTGCACGATCGCGTTGAGGGCGGCCAGCCGGGCTGGGTCGGCGAAGACGATCCGACCCAGCCGGGGCCGGTCCAGCGTCCCCTCCGGGCCCAGCACCTCCGGGCCGAACTCCGCCGCCACCCGGTCCAGCTCGGGCGTGCCTGGTTCTAGGGCCTCCCGGGCGATAGCATCCGCGTCGATCACGACCGCGCCGTACGACGAGAGCAGCCGGGCCACGGCGCTCTTCCCCGACCCGATGCCACCGGTCAACCCGACCTTGATCACCGCGGCACCGTAGCCGGTGCTGCTGCCCGGCCGCGGCCGGCGACCAGCCAGCGACCCCGGCGACTGGCGGCGGCCGCCAGCGCCTCGAGCGGACCCCGGCCGAACTGCCGCCGCCACAGAGCGGCGACCAGCAGCGCCACCGTGAGCTGCGCGAGCCACAGGGCGGTCGCGTCAAAGCTGTGCTGAAGGGTCTGCTCCGCCAGCGAAAGCACGTGCGCCGTGTAGAGGGTCAGCGTCATGCTGCCCGCCGCGACCAGGGGCCATCGGACCGGCTCCGGCAACCGCGGCAACGCGAGCAGAGACAGACCGATCACCGCCAGCGACGTGCCGCAGGTGTGCACGAGGTCCAACGTGGTGCTGCTGTGCGGGGCGGCGATGAGTTGCCAGCGCCAGTCATCAGTGGGCGTGGTGCCCAGCAGCCCGATGCGCAGCACGTCGGGCAGCCGGGCGCCCAGCGGGCCCGGCGGCGCGTTGGCCTGCAGGTCGGCCACCCCGCCGGCCGCGGCCAGGGCCAGGGCCGAAGCGGCCTTGGCGAGTACGGCGACCAGTGCGCCACCGACCAGTAGCCGCGCCGCGACGGCGGGTCGGCCCAGGGCGCTGCGGCCGACGGCGAGCCCGACCAGAACGTAGGCGAGCCAGGGCAGCACCGGGTAGGTGCCCGTGAGGAACAGGCCGTCCAGGCCGCCTCGGGGGGGCTCGAGCGGTGCCAGCAGCCGCGCCGGGTTGCCCGGCACCGGCCCGCTTCGCAGCCAGAAGCTGAGTGCCGGCATCAGGACCACCCACGCGGTCGCCCACGTCCACAGGATCCGGGCCGAGCAACCCAGGAAGAGCGTGGCCCCGAGGAACAGGGCGCCGTAGTTGACCAGGATCACCAGAGGCGGCGAGTCGACCAGCCCGAGCAGGACGCCGATCACGATGATGACCGCGGCCCGGCAGGCGACACCGGCCCGGGCCGCCCACAGCGCCCGCGCCCGTGGGGGCGACTGGCCGCCGGTCGACAGGGCAAGACCCACCCCTGCGAGCACCGCGAACAGGGCGGCCGCGCGGCCGGCGGCGACG
>JBBRHF010000182.1:0-8467 GCA_038223055.1 Actinomycetes bacterium
TGCGCCACCCCGACGGGCGCTACAGCATGCGACACCGCGACGGACGAACCATCGGACCCGAACCCCACCCACCCGGACACAACCGGCCCCCACCACCGCCGCCACCGCCGTCACCGCCGCCACCACCGCCGCCGCCACCACCACCGCCCAGACAACGCGAGTAGCCGGACAGCCGCGCCACCATGGCCCGGCGCGCCGCGGTCGACGTCGACGCGTTCCACCCCACCACCAGCCCCGGCCGGGGACACCGCCGACGTGCTGGTCCCCCTGTGACAGCGAGGGCCCGGTGAGGCGCCACGACGCGCTGCGCACGGCAACCACGAAAGCCGCCGCGAACACCGACGAAACCGGCCACCCCTCTGTCCAACCGGGGAGAAACGCAACGACAATCGCATGGCGAGGTAGGCGCCGGCCACGACGCTACAACCCGTATCGCGAACAGCGGGCAACATCCCGCCGGCCACCGACACCGAACGCGCCCCCGCAAACACCGGACCGAGGATCGCCAACACGACCCGGGACGACTACTGGCACCACCACCACACCCAAGAAAGGCAGCGCCTCCACCAATCCCGCGACGCCAACAACGTCATCCCGCAGAACCCTGAGGTCACTCCAGCAGAGCCGCACCCATCCGATGCAGCTGGTCCGCCGGCCTGACAGCGGCCGGATCACGGTTGTGCGAGGGCGAGCGCAGCTGCGAACAGTCGCTCGGCGAGGTCCTCGAAATCACGGTGCCGGTCACGGAACCAGTGGCGGACCTGTTCGGCGGCCAGACCGGCCAACAGGAGATCTGCGCGCAGGTCGGGATCGGGGGACCCGGCCTCTTGCAACAGGTATCGGCAGTGATGACGCCAGAAGGCGTGCGCCCCAGTGCGCTGGCGCGCTCCAGGGGTGGAGGTCTCCGACAGCAACACCAGATCGAGCTGGTGGTCTAGGAACCCGAGATAGCTGGTGACGAACGTGGCCAGCCGGCGGGCAGGATCGGGACCCAGCGGCGGCGGACCCGTCAGGATCTGCTGCTGCAGGTCGCGCTCGCGCTGGTCGAGTAGGGCGACGGCCAGGCCTCCCTTGTCGACGAAGCGCCGGTTCAGAGTTCCCTTGCCCACCCCGCAGCAGCCGCGACATCGTCCATCGTCACGCCAGAGACGCCGTGCTGAGCGAAAAGGCGCTCGGCAGCCGCCAGGACTCGCAGCCGGTTTCGGGCGTCGTCCGCGCGCTCGCGTACCACTGCGACTTCCAGAACCGGCAACTCGGCGCGGCGGGCGACATAGGAGCCCAGCGATGGGTTTGGAGACGCAACCCTTGACGATCCGGACTCTAGTCCGCGACTGTTCCCAGCCATGAAGCGGACTCTAGTCTGTCTGTGCTTCTCGTCAAAGCCCACCCTGCAGACCTTCCACCGGCTACACCCACCTGCTCGCCGGACAGCGAAAACGGGCGACAGTGATCTACGGCAGCGCTGCGTGGGGACCGCGGCTCGGCCCGCAGTTCGGCACCGACTTCATGTCGACCTACTTCAACGACTGGCTGGCCCGGACCGGCATCACCGACATCACCGACATCACTCAGATATCACCCCGCCAAATGAACTGGCGCCGGTTCAGTAGGGTGGCTTGACCCACTGACCCCGAAATCCCAGCCCCCACCGGAGGCGCCGGTGTTCCGCAAGATCCTCGTTGCGAACCGAGGCGAGATCGCCGTACGCGCGTTCCGTGCTGCGACCGAGTTGGGCGCCCAGACCGTGGCCGTCTTCCCATACGAGGATCGCTGGAGCGAGCACGTGCTCAAGGCCGACGAGGCCTATGAGATCGGCAAGGTCGGACATCCCGTCCGCAACTATCTCGATCCGGTGGCGATCACGAAGGTTGCCGTCGAGGCCGGAGCGGACGCCATCTACCCCGGCTACGGCTTCCTGTCCGAGAACCCCCTGCTTGCGGAGGCGTGCGAGCGCGCGGGCATCACCTTTGTCGGCCCGCCCGGCGACGTTCTGCACCTGACCGGCAACAAGTCGCGTGCCATCGCGGCAGCCAAGGCCGCCGGCCTTCCGACCCTGCGCGGCAGCGAGCCCAGCGACGACGTCGCAACCCTGCTTGCGTCGGCCGAGGAGATCGGCTTCCCGATCTTCGTCAAGGCGGTGGCCGGGGGCGGCGGGCGTGGCATGCGCCAGGTCGAGCACCCCGAGGACCTCGAAGAAGGTCTGCTGGCTGCGATGCGTGAGGCCACGTCGGCCTTCGGCGACGCGACCGTGTTCCTCGAGGAGGCTGTGATCGACCCACGCCACATCGAGGTGCAGATCCTGGCCGACGCTGAGGGCAACGTCATCCATCTCTTCGAGCGGGACTGCTCCGTCCAACGCCGCCACCAGAAGGTCGTCGAGATATCCCCCGCACCCAACCTCGACCCGGCACTGCGCGACCAGATGTGCGCGCACGCCGTGACCTTCGCCCGGGAGATCGGCTACATCAACGCGGGAACCGTCGAGTTCCTGCTGACTCCCGACGGGCGCTACGTCTTTATCGAGATGAACCCCCGCATCCAGGTCGAGCACACCGTGACCGAGGAGGTCACCGACGTCGACCTCGTGGCTACCCAGTTGCGGATCGCCTCTGGGGCAACGTTGCCGGAGCTCGGCCTGACCCAGAACGCCATCCAGCTGCGCGGCGCCGCGCTTCAGTGCCGCATCACCACCGAGGACCCCGCCAACGGCTTTCGTCCCGACACCGGCCGGATCACCGTCTACCGTTCGGTCGGCGGAGCGGGGGTGCGACTCGACGGCGGCACGGTCTTCGTCGGTGCCGAGATCGGCGCCTCCTTCGACTCGATGCTGGTCAAGCTGACCTGTCGCGGCGCTGACTTCGACACGGCTGTCCGGCGCTCCCGCCGGGCCCTTGCCGAGTTCCGTATCCGCGGTGTGTCGACCAACATCCCGTTCCTTCAGTCTCTGCTCGACGAACCCGATTTCGTCGCCGGCCGGCTGTCGACCTCCTTCATCGAGCGTCACCCTGGGCTGCTCACCCCCCGCCTTCCTGCCGATCGCGGCACCAAGCTGCTGACCTACCTGGTGGAGGTGATGGTCAACCAACCCAACGGACCGCGGCGCGCGGTGGCTCTTCCTCGTCGCAAGCTGCCGGCGGTCGACCTCGCGATACCTCCTGCGCCGGGTGCACGCGACGTGTTGATGCGCGTCGGCCCCGAGCGGTGGGCCCGCGCCTTGCGAGCCCAGCGGGCCGTCGGGGTCACCGACACGACGTTCCGCGACGCGCACCAGTCGCTGCTGGCTACGCGGGTCCGGACCCGCGACCTCACGCAGGTGGCGGGCCACGTCGCACGTCTGACACCGCAACTGCTCAGCATCGAGGCGTGGGGCGGCGCCACGTACGACGTCGCGCTGCGATTCCTGTCCGAAGACCCGTGGGAGCGGCTCGCCCGGCTCCGCGCCGCGATCCCCAACCTGCCGTTGCAGATGCTGCTGCGAGGCCGAAACACCGTTGGCTACACGCCGTACCCAACGCCCGTGACCGAAGCGTTCGTCACGGAGGCGGCCCGCACCGGCGTCGACATCTTCCGGGTCTTCGACGCCCTCAACGATGTCGACCAGATGCGCCCGGCAATCGAGGCGGTGCGCGCCACCGGCACGGCGGTCGCGGAGGTGGCCCTGTGTTACACCGGAAACCTGCAGGACCCTGGCGAGAAGCTGTACACCCTGGACTACTACCTCAGGCTTGCCGAGCGCATCGTCGACGCGGGGGCGCAGGTGCTGGCGATCAAGGACATGGCCGGGCTGTTGCGGGCGCCAGCGGCCGCAACCCTGGTGCTCGCGCTCCGGAGCCATTTTGACCTGCCCGTGCACCTGCACACACACGACACCGCCGGCGGTCAGCTCGCCACGCTGCTGTCGGCCATCGACGCCGGCGTCGACGCCGTCGACGTGGCCAGCGCGCCGATGTCCGGCACGACCAGCCAGCCGTCGATGTCGGCCCTCATCGCCGCGACCGATGGAACGGCCCGCGAGACCGGGCTGAGCCTTCAGGCGGTGTGCGACCTCGAGCCGTACTGGGAGAGCGTGCGAAATCTCTACGCACCGTTCGAGTCTGGGCTGCAAGCCCCCACCGGCCGGGTCTACACCCACGAGATCCCCGGCGGTCAACTGTCGAACCTGCGCCAGCAAGCGATCGCGTTGGGACTCGGCGACAGGTTCGAGTCCATCGAGGACATGTACGCAGCGGCCAACAAGATCCTGGGAAACGTCATCAAGGTGACGCCGAGCTCCAAGGTCGTCGGTGACCTGGCGCTCGTCCTGGTGGGCGCCAACGCCGATCCAGCTGACTTCGAGGCGAATCCCTCCAAGTACGACATCCCCGACTCGGTCATCGGCTTCCTCAACGGCGAGCTCGGCGACCCACCCGGGGGTTGGCCAGAACCGTTCCGCACCAAGGCGCTCCAGGGCCGCAAGGCCCATGCACAGGTCAGCGACCTCAGCGCCGAGGACACCGCGGCTCTGGCTGCCGACCCGCGAAACACGTTGAGCCGCCTGCTGTTCCCCGGGCCGAGCAAGGAGTTCGCCGGCTCCCGACAACGCTACTCCGACCTGTCGGTGCTTGACACGGAAGAGTTCCTGTACGGCCTCGAGGTCGGCACCGTGCACGAGGTCGACCTCGAGCCGGGCAAGCGGCTCCTGCTGGCAGTGCAGTCCGTCAGCGACCCTGACCCGCGAGGCTTGCGCACCGTCATGTGCACCGTCAACGGCCAGCTGCGCCCGGTGCAGGTCCGCGACACGTCGATCGCGGTCGACCTGCCGCAGGCCGAACGGGCCGACGCCTCGCAGCCCGGTCAGGTGGCCGCCCCCTTCGCCGGCGTCGTCTCGCTCGCGGTCGAGGTCGGCCAGACGATCAAGGCCGGTGGCACCGTCGCCACGATCGAGGCCATGAAGATGGAGGCCGCGATCACCAGCCCCATCGGTGGCACGGTCCAGCGGCTCGCCATCGGGGCGCACCAGCAGGTCGAGAGCGGAGACCTCCTGATCGTCGTCGGCTGAGGCACGGACACGCAGGGCTGATCGGCCAGGCACGTCCGTCCGCCGCCGGGTATGCCGCACGGACTTGGTGGGTCATGTTTACCTCCTCGAGCTCAGTCCGGTCAGCAACACGACACCGTTGCTGGCTACCGGGATCGCGGTCGGGGCGGAACTCATAACCGTCATGGACCGGCTGTGGACGCAGGGTCTCGAATACGGCGCCGCGACGTTGTCCTGCCAGACGTCAGTCGCGCCCGACGTCTGGCAGGCGGAGCAGGGTCTCGGCCGCGATGACTGCGCCGCCCACAGCAGGGCTCCGACGTCCACGCGCCGCGAGGACCCGTCGGAGAAGCTCAGCACGATGGTGCGCGCGGCCCCGCACGGGCTCGTCGATGCTGCGACGTCGTTGTGAGCACTGCGTCCTCCTCTTAGGGATGAGTGGGAGCACCACCGCAACGCCGTACGCGGCCTCGGCGCCATCGAGGCGAAGTCCGACCGGACTGGACAGCCGTGGCGCGTGCTGGTGGCCGAGCTCGGCCACAGTGCATGCAGTGGGTCGCCAAGTCTAGTCTCGTCCCGTCGGTAGGTCACCTTTCAAGGCCTCCCGGCCTCGGGGGCAGGGTGGCAGCGTGCTTCACGGGCCGCCAATCCAGTGCTCAACTTCGCGCTGATCGGCCAGGCGGACGATGATCAGGCGGGGACGTTGCTGGTGCACCGTGGCGACACGTTGAGCGCTCTTGTGGTGTGTCGACCAAGCGTACTGCCATTCGGTAACCCATTCCGGTTCGGCGCTGAAAGCATCCACCTCGGCTGCGAAAGTGGCCCGCGGCGTCCATGCGGGGCCGTGGAACAGCGCGTCGATTTCCACGTGCGGAATCCGCACAACTCCCCGATTCCGGCGGCCAGGGTCGTCTTGCCGGCCCCTGAGGTGCCCGCCACGATCACCCGCCGCGGACGCTTCGGGAGGGCATCGGCGGCGCTCAGCACAGGCACCGAAACCACGATAGGCCGCCGAGAGAAGCAGTTAAGCTGCGATACCCAGTGGCTTGGGTGCGGCTCGGAAGCCCTGCTCGTGCATCCTCGGAGACCACGCCGCTGATCAGAGGCGGACTGCACGGCGCGGTCGTGGCCATTTGGGTGCCGGTCCGGTGGAGAGAGGTGTGTGCGCAGTTAGGTTGATCGGGTGGCGATCGGGTGTTTGGCCGGATGGGACACGGGCGGACTTGTGCGGCGTCGCGCTAAGAGCGGTGCGATGCATCCGAGAAGCATCAGCAGACTCAGCCGCACGAACCACGGTCCGGGGCGCGTGTAGACGGTGGAGTGGGGCGCGAGACGCACGTCTATCGAGGCGGACAGAACGGCCGCTGATCCGGCGCGTGTGTTTCGGCGAGCACACGCCCGTAGCCGTCGCTGACTGTCAGGGATCCGCTGCGGGCGGTGCGCTCCACGGTCAGCCCGTTCTCGACGCCGCGAATCACGGCCATCCGGCTGTTCAGCCACCCGTCACGGTCGAAGTCCCACGACGGGACGAGCAGCCCTCCTGCGCCCAGCTTGCGATACGCACCGGCGGGCAAAGGGAAGTCCAAGTCCTTGCAGATGGCGACGGCCCACGGACTCGGGCGCCCGGGCGTGAGGACCAGTGTGGTGCCCGACTCGTAGGATTCGCCGTACAGGAGGTGCTGCTTGCGGTAGCTGGACATGCGGTGGCGGCCGGTGAGCACCTGGGCAGTGTTGTGACCCCCGGGACACTGTGGATGTCTCCGACCGACGGGTCGAGCACGCCGACGCCGATCACGAGAGTTGCGCCACTTTCGTTGGCGATCCTGGCCAGGGGGACGGTGATTGATCGCCGCGACGTGGAGTCGGCGAGGAAGACTGCCTCGGGCATGACGGCCACTGCAGCGCCGGTGCTGACTTCGTGCTGCACGGATCGCGGGTAGGAGCTCAGCAGCAGTCGACCCTCGGGGCTGGAGACGTCCACCCGGCCGCCGGCGCGGCGAAGCCGAGGAAGAACGTGATCACCAGACCCACCGGCATCCCGATCTGGCCCGTCAGGTACGTCCACTCGTTGGTCTCACCCAGCAGCCATGCGGTGAAAACGACGAGCGCCGCCGTTCGCGCGGGAGCTCGGAGGGCGAGTGCCAGCGCGGGTAGGAGAGCCAGCCAGGTGAACAGCGGATGGGGTGTCAGCCCGGTACCGAGCCCGAGGCATCCGGCCGAGGGAAGGCACGCGCCGAGGTTCACCACGATGCCGCGTCGATCACGGACGGAGGCCACGGAACAACCTCTCGGCGGACTGGTGGCACAGGGCACGGAACTGCGGTTCGGGAAGAGCGATCCGTCCGCCGTGGTAGAGATCCACGAACCTGTGCACCAGGGCGGCGAACATGACAGCGACCTCCCACCACGTCGTCGCTACGCAGCGCGCCGTCGGTGACGCCCTCGCGACGCACCTCGGCGACAAGGTTGAGCGTCGGCGAGCGCTCCGCACGAAAGTCCGCCGGGAACACGCCGGCCTGGTCGCGACGCTCTGCGAACAGGAACCGGTAGAGATTTGGCTCGGCCAGCGCGAAGTCCAGATAAGCATCGAACATCGCCTGTTGCCGATCCTCGACTCCACCCGACAGGTCCGCGCGCCGCCACCCCGAAGCGAGGTCTGAGAACCCGACGGCTGCGATTTCCTCGAGGCGGGCAGCGCGGTTCGCGAAGTGCCGGTGGATCGCCATCGGCGTGATCCCGACGACGTGCGCCACGCGGCGCATCGACACAGCATCGGCACCCTCGGCTACGAGGATGCTGCGGGCAGCCGACCCTGCGCGGGGGGCGGGTCCAGGGGATGCTGTCGGTGAACGCCGCGACCGGCGCCGTGTGGCCGCACGGCTGGCACGGGGCGTTCCTGGAGATCTCGGAGGGCTCGTGACGTCGATGACAGACCCGGGGCCCACCCCGCCGCGGGGCGCGGGCCGGGGTCCCTCCCCGCCACTGCGGGTCTTGGTGGTCGAGGACGAGGCGCCGATCTCCCATCTGGTCGCGCCCTACCTTGCGCGCGAGGGCTTCGAGGTGGACGTGAGCGTCGACGGCGAGAGCGGGGTTCACGACTGGAACGGCGAGGGGCACGTGGTCGACGTGCACGTGGCGAACCTGCGGCGAAAGCTCGACGACGACCCGCAGGCGTCGCCCTACCTGCGCACCGTGCGCGGGGTGGGCTACCGGATGGGCACCGGCGGGTGACCCGGCAGGTGACCCGGCGGGCTCGCACTCGGGGCGGTGGGGCGCGCCCGGTCGGGCTCGGGCCCCGCCTGCTCCTCTCGCAGGCCCTGGTGATCCTGGCCGGTGCGGGAACGCTGCTGGTCGTGGCCCTGGTCCTGGCGCCGGGCCTGTTCCGCCACCACGTCGACCAGGCCCCCGGTTCGATCACCCAGGCACAGCGCCAGCACATCGACGAGGCCT
>JBBRHF010000183.1:0-8439 GCA_038223055.1 Actinomycetes bacterium
ATCAAAAAAACTCATAATTAATAGTTATATATGTATATATTCTCAATCTTATCATAAAGATAAGATTAAATCAAAAATATGGCATCGTTTCATTAAAACAATGCCATAATAATTTATTTAAGAAACTACATCTCTTTAATACTTTTGGAGCCAAAAGTAAGTAAAACCTTATTTTTTTCTGTCACCCTGAGCGGAGTGTAACGGAGTCGAATGGGTCCCTTTCGATCAGCACTTAGACTCAGAACTTCCCGAAGCAATTTGTATTTATTTTTCAATTACTACTTTCAAATCATCTTCAGTGTTTCATACTTTTGGAGCCAAAAGTAAACAAAACCTTTGCCTGGAGCACCGATGAGCCTGGAGCACATGAAAACGGGGACAGCCGCACCGCGGCGGGCCAAGATCGCCGAACGCACCCTGCGCACCGACCGGTGGTGGCTCGCGCCGCTGGTGAGCGGTTCGTTGCTGGGTGTCTTTCTCGTCTATTCGGGAGTGCGGCTGTTCTGGGACCGGTCCTATTTCGTCGAGGAGTTCCACTACGTCGCGCCGTTCTACTCCCCGTGCGTGTCCAGCAGTTGCACACCGGGCACGTCGCCGCTGGGGACCCCGGTCGGCTCGTTGCCGGCCTGGCTGTCACCCGCGATGATCATCTTGGTGATCCCGGCCGGGTTCCGGGCGACGTGCTACTACTACCGCAAGTCCTACTACCGGGCCTACTGGTTCTCCCCGCCCGCGTGCGCGGTCGCCGAGCCGCACAAGAGCTACTCCGGCGAGACCAAGTTTCCGCTCATCCTCCAGAACATGCACCGCTGGTTCTTCTACCTCGCGGCGCTGGTCTCGGTGATCCTCACCTACGACGCGTTCGAGGCGTTCCACGGCAAGGACGGCGGTTTCGGGATCGGCCTGGGCACCATCATCCTGTGGATCAACGCTGTGCTGATCTGGGCCTACACGCTGGGTTGCCACTCCTGCCGCAGCATCACCGGCGGGCGGCTCACCCACTTCTCCAAGCACCCGCTGCGTTACTGGCTGTGGACCCAGGTGTCCAAGCTCAACGCGCGCCACGGCACCTACGCGTTCGTCTCGATGTACTCCATCATGATCGCCGACGCCTACGTCTGGCTGGTCGCGAGCGGCACGCTCACCGACCTGCGCCTGTTCAACTGACCCGCCCGCATGCCCAGCAGAGCGAGCCTCCGCAGCACCGCTGCTCGACGAAACCGAGGATGACCCCCCGATGACCAACCCGCCGACGGACACCGTGCGCCACCGTTTCGACGTCGTCGTGATCGGTGCCGGTGGCGCCGGGTTACGCGCCGCCATCGAGGCCCGGCTCCAGGGCAAGCGCACCGCCATCGTGTGCAAGTCGCTGTTCGGAAAGGCCCACACGGTCATGGCCGAGGGCGGTGCGGCAGCGGCCATGGGCAACGTCAACAGCAAGGACAGCTGGCAGGTCCACTTCTGCGACACCATGCGCGGCGGCAAGTTCCTCAACCACTGGCGGATGGCCGAACTGCACGCCAAAGAGGCCCCCGACCGGGTCTGGGAGCTCGAGACCTACGGCGCGCTGTTCGACCGCACCCCGGACGGGCGGATCTCTCAGCGCAACTTCGGCGGCCACGAATACCCCCGTCTCGCCCACGTCGGTGACCGCACCGGCCTGGAGATGATCCGCGCCCTGCAGCAGAAGATCGTGTCGCTGCAGCAGGAGGACCTGCGCGAGCACGGCAGCCTCGACGCCATGATCGAGGTCTTCGCCGAGTGCACCGTCACGGCCCTGCTCAAGGACGACAGCGACGGCGAGCATGGGCGCATCTCGGGCGCGGTCGGCTACCTGCGCGACAACGGCAGATTCGTTGTGTTCGAGGCGCCTGCCGTCATCTTGGCGACAGGCGGCATCGGCAAGTCATTCAAGGTCACCTCCAACTCGTGGGAATACACCGGCGACGGCCACGCCCTGGCAATGAAGGCGGGGGCGACGCTGCTGAACATGGAGTTCGTGCAGTTCCACCCGACCGGCATGGTCTGGCCGCTGAGCGTCAAGGGCCTGCTGGTCACCGAGTCGGTGCGCGGTGACGGCGGGGTGCTGAAGAACTCCGAGGGCAAGCGGTTCATGTTCGACTACGTCCCCGCGGTCTTCCGCAAGCAGTATGCCGAGACCGAGGAGGAAGGCGACGCCTGGTACGACGACCAGGCCAACCACCGCCGACCGCCCGAGCTGTTGCCCCGCGACGAGGTGGCCCGCGCCATCAACTCCGAGGTCAAGGCCGGCCGCGGGTCACCCGCGGGCGGGGTCTATCTGGACATCGCCTCCCGGCTCCCTGCGGATACGATCCGCAAGAAGCTTCCCTCGATGTACCACCAGTTCAAGGAGCTTGCCGACGTCGACATCACCGTGACGGCGATGGAGGTCGGCCCGACCTGCCACTACGTCATGGGCGGCATCGAGGTCGAACCAGACACCGGCGCCGCCGTCGTACCCGGCCTCTTCGCGGCCGGCGAGTGCTCCGGCGGCATGCACGGGTCCAACCGGCTGGGCGGCAACTCGCTCTCGGACCTGCTGGTCTTCGGCCGTCGCGCCGGCGCCGGGGCCAGCGACTACGTCGACGGCCTCGGCTCGGCCCGCCCCGCGCTCACCGACGCCGACGTCGAGCAGGCGCAGCGCGCCGCCCTTGCCCCGTTCGACGGCGACGGCGGGGAGAACCCCTACACGATCCACGCCGAGCTGCAGCAGACGATGAACGACCTGGTCGGCATCATCCGCAAGCGCGAGGAGATGGAGCAGGCCCTGGCCCGGCTCGAGGAGCTCAAGGCCCGGGCCAGGCGGATCAGCGTCGCCGGCAACCGGGTCTTCAACCCCGGCTGGCACCTCGCCATCGACCTGTCCAACATGCTCATCGTGTCCGAGTGCATCGCCCGCTCGGCCCTGATCCGCGAGGAGTCCAGGGGCGGCCACACCCGCGAGGACTTCCCCACCATGAGCGCGGACTGGCGGCTGATCAACCTGATCTGCCGGCCCGAGGGCGAGGGTGTCGCGGTGGAGCAGAAACCGTTGCCGATCATGCCGCCCGAGCTGCTCTCGCTGTTCGGTCGCGACGAGCTGAACAAGTACATGACCGATGCCGAGCTGACCACCCTCCCGGAGGAGAAGGCCTGATGGGCTACGACGCGCACTTCCAGGTCTGGCGCGGCGACGACGCCGGCGGCGGTCTCGAGGACTTCACCGTCGAGGTCAACGAGGGCGAGGTGATCCTCGACATCATCCACCGGCTGGCGGCCACCCAGGTGCCCGACCTGGCCGTGCGCTGGAACTGCAAGGCCGGCAAGTGCGGCTCGTGCAGCGCCGAGGTCAACGGCCGGCCGCGGCTGATGTGCATGACCCGGATGAGCACGTTCGAGGAGTCCGAGGTCATCTCGGTGACCCCGCTGCGGGCGTTCCCGGTCATCAAGGACCTGGTCACCGACGTCTCCTACAACTACGCCAAGGCCCGGGAGGTCCCGGCGTTCGCGCCCCCGGACGTCCCCCTCGGCTCCTACCGCATGCAGCAGATGGACGTCGAGCGCAGCCAGGAGTTCCGTAAGTGCATCGAGTGCTTCCTGTGCCAGGACACCTGCCATGTCATCCGAGACCACGAGGAGAACAAGGAGTCCTTCGCCGGGCCACGGTTCTTCATCCGGCTGGCCGAGCTCGACATGCATCCGCTAGACACCCTCGACCGCAAGCGCGAGGCCCAGGAGACCCACGGTCTGGGCCAGTGCAACATCACCAAGTGCTGCACCGAGGTCTGCCCCGAGCACATCCACATCACCGACAACGCGATCATCCCGATGAAGGAGCGCGTCGTCGACACGATGTACGACCCGCTGATGTGGCTGGGCAACAAGATCGGCCGGCGCCCCGGGTCCGGCTCGGCCCGGTCACCGAAGTCATCGGGCTCCAAGGAGGGCCACTCTAGTCCGGCCTCCGCAGAGGCCGACGCCCGCGCACAGCTTCGGTCCCGGCCAACCGACCGGGCCGCTCTGACCGCACTGCACGAGGCCCTGGCGAGCCAGGGCCGCTTTGCCGAGGCGGCCGACGTGAGCCGGTCGCGGGTGGACCACTCCCGCCGGCCTGGGACCGGGCGCCTCGACGCACTCGAGGCCCACGCCTGGTTGCTGCTGTGCGCCGTCGAGTCGGGGCAGCTGCCGCTCGCGCGCGTCGACGCCGAGATCAGCGCCTCGCTGCAGGAGGGTCAGCGTCTCGCCAGCACCGGAACGATCCTGGCCGGCGACCACGCGCTGCACCACCTGGTCCGCAACCGCCACGCCGACGCCGTCGAGGCGGCCCGCGGTGCCATCAAGTGGGACCGCGACCGGTTCACCCGGGCCGACGACCTGCTGACCCTCGCCGAGGGCCTGAACGGTCTGAGTGAGCATGGCGAGTCGGCCGACGCGCTGGCCGAGTCCCGGTCACTGTGGCCCGAGAATCCGCGCTTGGCCGCTGGATGACTGGTGCGCCTCCACGGGAGTGACTCCCGTGCACCGCTCGGTATGAGGAGCCCGATGGCCGAGATGGCCGGGGAGGCGTGAGTGGCTGGGCGTCCGCCGTGGGCAGAGCGCCGCACATCGGCCAACAGCGAGGTGGTGCGTCGATCGCGAAGGCTCTGGGATCGTCACCGACCGAGGCGAAAAGCACCCGACACAGGTGTCGACACCCCGTGAGGCGCGCCTTGACCTTGGTACGTACGTGGGCGAATCTCATCTGTCGGACACATTTTCGCTGACCATGTGGGCGGCACGTGGGCGGCGTCGGGGCGGCAGCCAAACACCACAGGCGTGAGGGGGGTCGCGGCCGATTCACTGGTTTCCTGCTGCCTAGCCGGGGTCGGCGTCGCGACGAGCGAACACGAGCGTTCGCAGGGCGTCGACCACCGGCAGATCCGCGCGGAGCCACGCCACGTCGTTCCACTCGGCGGGAGCCAGCCAGCGCAGCTCAGAGTGGTCCTCGAGCGGCGCAGGCACCCCGTCCACGACCTCGGCCGTCCACACCCGCAGCGCGGCGCCGGGCGGCATCGGCCAGTCGGCTCCGACTCGCTCGCCGAGGCGCACGAGGACGCCGAGCTCCTCCTGACACTCGCGCACGAGTGCGCTTTCGTCGGTCTCCCCCGCCTCGACCTTGCCCCCCGGCAGCTCCCAGCCACCGGCCAGGTGCGCCGGTTCGCTGCGCCGCGCGGCGAGCAGGCGATCGCCGTCGAGGATCGCCGCACCCACCACGATGACCGTCACGGGCGACCACTCTGACAGATGCCGAGGCCGGCTGCCCGCGGAAACTCCCGCTAGCGCTGGACCCGCTCGCGGCGGCGGTTGATGCCGAGCTCGCGGCGGGCCTTCCATCGGGCCAGCCGGGCCTGGCGCCGCTCGCGTGCCGACTCGAGCAGCCCTTGCCTGGCCAGGTCTGCGGCGCCGATGAAGCCGGCCTCGTTGCCGAGCTGGGCGGCGACGATCCGCGCTTCCGGGCGGTAGCCGCGGCCGGTGAGATTGCGGTGGAACGCCTCGCGGGTCGGCCCCAGCAGCAGCTCGCCTGCCTCGGAGACGCCCCCGCCGATGACGAACAGCCGCGGGTCGAAGGACGCCGCCAAACCCGCGAGGCCCACGCCGAGCCAGTGACCGACATCCTCGAAGAGCTCGATCGCGCAGCGATCGCCCTCCTTGGCTGCCAGGGTGATGACCGGCCCGGTGATCGCCGAGACGACGCCGTCGACCCGTCCCAACAGGCCCTGAGCGACCGGCGAGTTGGCCGACGCCAGCTCGCGGGCCTCACGCACCAGAGCGTTTCCGCTGGCGTACTGCTCCCAACAGCCGCGGTTGCCGCACTCGCACCGGTGACCGCCCGGGACGACCGCGACGTGGCCGAACTCGCCGGCGACGCCGTGCCCGCCCCGCCAGAGCGCTCCGTCGACGACCAGGGCGCCGCCGATGCCGGTGCCGAGGTTGACGCAGGCGAGGTAGGGCTCGCCCTTGGCGGCCCCGAACCGCGATTCGGCCCAGGCAGCGGCGTTGGCGTCGTTCTCGACGACCACGGGCACGCCCACCCGGCCTTCGACGGCGTCCCGCAACGGTTCGTTGCGCCACGCCAGATGAGGGGAGAACAGCACGATCGAGCGGGTCGCATCGATGAAACCTGCCGCGCCGATCCCAACCCCGGCGACGTCGTGCCGCTCCGCCAGGGCTGAAACCACTTCCACGATGGTGTCCTCGGTGGCCGCCGGACTGTTGCCCGGCGTCGGGCGGCGCATCTGCTCGAGCACGTGTCCGTGGCGGTCCACCGCGCCCGCCGCGACCTTCGTGCCGCCGATGTCGATGCCCACCGTCACGCCATGGAGCACGGGCTCGCCTTCTCCTCGGGGCTGCGATCGATCGTCGTGGCCGCCCGGCGCCCCGCCAGGCCGGGCGCACCGCCGCGCACGGCCCGCTTCAGTCCGAGCCGACCGTCAAGCTGGCCAGCAACGCCGGCTGAGTGACCACGCGCTGGGCCACGTCGCTCAGACGCTGCTGGTGCCGCCTCGCGTAGCTGCGCATCACCTCGAAGGCAGCGTCGACGGATATCCCCAACTGCTGGGCGATGGCCCCCTTGGCCTGCTCCACGATGACCCTGCTGTTGAGCGCCCCTTGCAACTGCTCCGCGAGGGTCTCGCTGCGCCGGATGGCCCGCTCCTGGAGCAGGCCGATCGTGGCGATGTCGGCCAGGGCCTGCACCATGTGAACGTCGCGCGGGACGAGCGTGCCAGGCCCGGTGGAGAACACGTTGAGCGCGCCGATGACCTCGCTGCGCAAGCGCAGCGGGATGCCGTGAACCGATCGGTAGCCCGCGTCGGTTGCTTGCTTCGCGAACCGTGGCCACCTGTCCCCAGCCTCGAGCAGGTCCGCGTTGATGACGGGCTGACCGGTGAGGAAGCAGTCGAGGCAGGGTCCCTCATGGTTCTGCACCTGCAGCAGTTCGAGCATCCTCACCCCCTCGGTGGATGCCGCCATGAAGCGCAGCCGGCCGCGATGATCGGCCAGCATCAGGCCCGCCGCGTCGGCATCGGTGAGCTCTGCCGTGCGGTTGGTCACCAGGTGAAGGAACTCGATCACGTCGAACTCATCGACCAACGTGTCGGCGATCTCGACGAACACATCGGCTAACCGCTCGGTCTCAACCATGTCTGCGGCACCTACCTTGAAAAGTGATGGAACCATCGTACCTAGGTCTTGCCGTCCCGTTCGAGGCGCAGCACCCGAGCCATCGATCCCGGCGGCTCCCCCGCCAGCCGGCGCCCCCGCGTGACTGCGCGTCGAGCAGCATCGCGACTGCGGCGTCGGCGAAGGTCAGCACATCGACCAGCTCTGAAGTCGTCCGGCCCCCGGCCGCGTCCCGCGGTGCTCTGCGGACCACATCGGCCAGCGAGAAATCCACCGGACCGGTCCGCGGGGGTGTAGGTTCACCTCATTGGCGCGTCCACCGGGCGACGCCGCCCGGGACCCCGGCCCAACCAGACCCAGCGGCCCCGGATGGCAGGACATGACAGTCCAAACCTTGACAGCCTCCTCAGGCCAGCGCGACGCAGCGATCAGCATCCAGAGAGACGCGGTCGGCTCCACAGCCTTCCTGCGGATGAGCGGGGACGTCGACCTGTCCGACTCGGTGACCCTCGACGGGGCCCATGACCTGATCGTGCAGGCTCCGCCGCGGGTGGTGTGGCTGGACCTGGCCGACGTGACGTTCGCCGGTTCGACCCTGGTCAACTTCCTCCTCCGACTGCGCAACGCGCTGCCCGAGGAGACCCGTTTCGCCATCTGCCGGCCCACCCTGATGGCCTTGCGCGTGCTGACCGTGTGCCATCTCGAAAACCGGATGTCGATCTGTGACCGGCTGCCCGACGACTGGCCAGAGCCCGTTGCCGTCGCCGTGGCCTAGCCGCGTCTAGAGGGCTTCAGCCGATGAACTAGCCGCTCATCCACACTCGTGGGGGTGTTTTGGCATGGTCTGTGCCCTATTGTCCGAGCAGGGACTACGACCTTTGACCCCGGGGTCGTACGACCTCAGCGTCATCAGAACAACTAAAGGTGCGCGGCCCACAGTGTGCACAAGCCGCGTGACAGCAAGGTCACCGAGGCACTGCGGGAGGGCACACGATGACGGGCATGGACACGAAGAAGAGGCGAAGGGCGACGGCGGCAGCCGCGCTCGCGGTCACCAGCCTGGTCGCCGGCGGGCTGAGCATGACCGGGGCGCAGGCCCAGGGCGGCACCGCCAAGCCGCCGAGGAACGCGATCACGACGCTGATCACCCCCACGCTCGCCGACCCGGTGATGAGTGCTGCTGCGGCGGCCGCGCTGCACGGGTTCGATGACACCGGCTTCCTCCAGGACGCCACGGTCAGCGGTGCCGGCTGTGCGGCGGGCACCCCGGCCACCAAC
>JBBRHF010000184.1:0-8403 GCA_038223055.1 Actinomycetes bacterium
TGTCGGGCGCACTCTGCTCGATCGGGGCGTCGCCCTCGAGGAGTTCGTCGACGTCATTCTCGAGATGGCACGTTGCTCGGTCGCGATGGGCAAGGCGTTGCGGGCCCGGCTGAGCCTCGACAACCGCGGGGAGGTGATGGAGTCCCAGCGCCGAGATGACCTCGCGCTCATCGCCGTACAGCTGCTGGCGGCGATCTTCGAGATCTCCTGCACGCGCTATGCGGTGGACCGGGGCGCGCCAGGCCGGCGCACGTCCGCGGGATGACACATCGGGTCCAGCGGAGCTTTGGGTGGTGGGTGAACCCGGCTCGTGGGAGAGGCGCACATGAGCCGGGCCCCGATCACAAGCCAATGGCCATGGCTGTCGCTCTGGCTCGGGAGTTCCGCCGCTTGGGTCACATCAGTCTCATTTGTCACACGACGGAAGGTGATTCGAACTGGCGGCTCAGCGGGTCGTGAACCGGCCCGATCAGCCGGCCAGTGCCTACCGCGGCGAAAAGTAGCCGGACAAGGCGTTGACGCCTCTGCCGCGCTACGACCGATTGCGCATCGTCCAGGTTGTCGCCGGACAGGTTCGACTGGGCTCGACGTCCGCTAGGTCAGCCGGTGACCTCGACGACGATGTCGACCTCGACGGGGGCGTTCAACGGCAGGACCGCGACTCCGACGGCGCTGCGCGCGTGCACCCCAGCATCGCCGAACACCGTGCCCAGCAACTCGCTCGCGCCGTTGACGACGCCCGGTTGGCCGGTGAAGTCGGGGGCGCTGGCGACGTAACCGACCACCTTGACCACCCGCACGACGCGGTCCAGGTCCCCCACCACCGACTTGACCGCGGCAATGGCATTGAGGGCGCAGGTCGCGGCGAGCGACTTGGCCTGCTCGGCGTCGATCTCGGCTCCGACCTTGCCGGTCGCCGCGAGGGCCCCCGCCACCATCGGCAGCTGGCCGGAGGTGTAGACGTGGCTTCCGCTCTGGACTGCGGGTACGTAGGCCGCGACCGGCGCCGGGACAGGGGGCACCGCAAGCCCCAACTCGGCCAGGCGGTCCTCGACGGCGCTCATGACGCCGGTCGCTTCAGGTAGGCGACGAGCTGATCGCTGCCAGATGGCCCGGGCACGACCTGCACCAGCTCCCAGCCGTCGGTGCCCCACGTGTCCAGGATCTGCTTGGTCGCATGCACGAGCAACGGCACCGTTGCGTATTCCCACGTTGTCATGCCCGGGACTCTACCCAACGCCAGCCCGTCCATGATCGTGAGGGGAATCCGGAGCAGGACAAGCTGGATCTCCCTCACGATCATGCATAGGTGTGACAGGGTCCGGGCGTGCCCGACGACGCCAGAGTTGCCCTTGTCACCGGTGGCGGCCGAGGCATCGGCCGCGCCGTCGCGATCCGCCTCGGCCAGGCTGGCTACCGCGTGGCCGTCACGGCCCGCAGCGAGGACCAGCTGCGCGAGACCGCGGCCCTGGTGGGTCCCGAGACGATGGTGCTGCCTGCCGACATGATGTCGCCACAGGCACCCGACGAGGTCGCCCGAGCGGTCGAGGACCGATGGGGCCCGATCACTGTCCTGGTGGCCAACGCCGGCGCCGGGGAGTCCGCACCGATCGCGAAGATGACCGACGAGATGTGGCAGCGCCAGCTCGACCTCAACCTGAGCGCTCCGTTCCGCTGCATCCGGCGGGTCGTCCCGGGCATGGTCGACCAGGGCTGGGGTCGCGTCGTGGTGCTGGCCTCGATCGCCGCCAAGGTCGGCGAGCCCTACATCGCCGGCTATTGCGCCGCCAAGCACGGTGTCCTCGGGCTGGTGCGCTCGGTGGCGGCCGAACTGGCCCGGACCGGCGTGACCGTCAACGCGGTCTGCCCCGCCTACGTCGACACCCCGATGACCGACGGCACCGTCGCGACGATCGTGGCGACCACCGGCCGGACGGCCGAGGAGGCCAGGGCGGCGCTGGAGCGCAAGCAGCCGATCGGCCGGCTGATCACCGTGGACGAGGTCACCGAAGCCGTGTGGTTCTGCGTGGCCAACTCCGGTGTCACCGGTCAGGGCATCAACGTCGACGGCGGCGCACTGCAGTCGTGAACCCGCCCGCACCGGATCTGACGGTGTCCTACGGGCCGGGGCCTGACCGTGTGGCCGACCTGCGGCTGCCCGCCGGCGCCGGCGCCGCGCCGCTCGTCGTCGTCGTACACGGTGGCTTCTGGCGGGCCGAATTCGACCGGGCCCACGTCGGGCCGCAGAGCGCCGGGCTCGCCGCGGCCGGCTGGGCGGTGGCCACCATCGAGTACCACCGCGTAGGGCAACCCGGTGGTGGCTGGCCGGGCACCTTCGACGACCTGGCGCTGGCGGTGGACACGCTGCCCGACCTGTGCGCGCGGGAGACGCTCGACCGGACTGACGGGCGCCACGTCGATGCCGGACGGGTCGTGCTCGTCGGTCACTCGGCCGGGGGGCATCTCGCCCTGTGGGCCGCGGCGCGCCACCGGCTGCCCGTCGGGTCGCGCTGGCGGCGGGACACCGCGCCCCCGCTGCGCGGTGTGGTCTCGCTGGCGGGCGTGGCCGACCTGGCCCTGGCCGGGCGACTTCACCTGGGCGAGGATGCGGCGAGCGCCCTGCTCGGCGGCGACGAGACCACCGTGCCCGAACGCTGGGAGGCGGCCGACCCGGCGGCCCGGCTGCCGCTCGGCCTGCCGGTGATGCTTGTGCACGGCGCCGCCGACGAGATCGTCCCTGTCGCGGTCAGCCGGTCGTACGCCGGGCGGGCCCGCGCCGCCGGGGACTTCCCGACCGGGCGCGAGCTCGCCGGAACGGGACACTTCGAGCTGATCGACCCGCTCTCGACCGCCTGGCCGGCGGTCCTGGAGGCCGTGGCCGCGTTGCTGGTCTGACCGCCGCTACGGCTCGAGGGCCAGGGCGCGCGAAGCTTCGCAGCCGTGCGAACGAAATGTTGTCACGTCGAACGCGCGCGGTCGTCGCCGATTCTCTACACATAGCCGGCCGATTCTCGCAACATGGTCCGCCGATTCTCTGGATCGGAAGCCTCGGTCCCGCCGCGAAAACTGCCCGGCGGGCTACGCCCGGTGCTGGCTGCGGGCGGCCCGCTCGCCCAGGTCGGCGAGGCGCATCAGGTGCTGCGGCGCCACGTCGATAAGGGTGGTGACCCGAGCATGCAGCTCGGGGCCGACGTGCAGCAACTGTCCGCCGCCGAGGGTGCGCCAGCCCGGGTCCTCGTCCAGCTGTTCGCTCGCCACCAGGACGGCGGGAGCGGCTGCGAGGTCGCCGGACCGGACCCGGATGGAGCCCGGCAGGCTGGTGGCGTCGAGGTAGCGCCGCCCGGCGGGGCCACCGGGGGCGCGGGTCAGCACCAGCAGCTCGTGGGTGTCCGGGTAGCGAAGCGCCCACAGCTCGTCAGCCGAGATGATCACCAGGTTGAGCGCATAGATCGGGACGTTCGCGGCGATCCAGCGCACCGCCGCAGTGAGGCCGGCGGTGAGATCACCCCGGGCCCGGCGGGTCTCCCCGGTGACCAGCGCGAACACCCGCTCGCTGTCGGTGTCGCCGTGTAAGAGTTCGCGGGCGCCGAGCTCGACCAGCCGGGTCTCCAGCCGAGGCAGGTCGGCGACCACGCCGTGATGGGCGAGCAGCCGCCCGTCCTGTTCGAACGGGTGGGTGTTCTCGACCTGCGGCTCCCCGCTGCTCGCGAACCGGACGTGCGCGAGGAAGCTCGTCGTACCAGCCCAGGCCGGTGCCGTCGGGTTCCCCGCGGCTCTGCTCGGCGAGGCTGTCCGGGGCCTCCAGCAGGCAGAAGGTGGCAGCCACTGACTGGGCGCCGCCGTGCAGCCCGAAAAGTCGACACATCAGAACTCCGAGCTGATCCGGCCCAGCACCTCAACCCGCCAGTCGTCATAGCTTTCCCCGTCCTGCGAGGCGCCCTCCGCGGCATGCGATGGCGGCTCGGCCCGGTCGGCCCGGGCCCCGGTCGCCGTGCGCTCCAGCGCCGCCGCCGCCACCTCGTCGGCCAGCGCCCCGCTGGGCAGCACCTGCACGCCCAGCCGGCTGCCGGCCCGATCGGCCCGGACGGCATCGGCCAGCACGTCCAGCAGCGCCAGTCGCGCACCCTGGTCGTCCGGCGGCGACACGTCGACGAGGGTGCTGCCGGCGACGAGGACGACCCGCCCGTCGCGGGACAGGGCCGGCAGGACGGTCCCCACGGCGGCGAACCGGGCGAGCAGGCCGTCCTCCAGGAAGTTGCGCACCCGCTCGATCACACCGCTGCCCCGCGGCGCCACGTCCACCGGCAGCTGCACGTAGCAGTCCAGCGAGCCGGGCGCGCGCCCGGTGACCGCTGCGTCGAGTCGGGTGAGGTCCGCGACCGTGGTCACCTGCGCTCCTGCCGCCCGAAGGGCCGCCTCGACCGCGGCCACGTGCGGGACCGCACCCGTCACGAGCACCGTCGGAATCCATGTCGGTGTCGATGTCACCGTCGCTCCCTTCGCCGTTCCCCGCACCGCACCGTAGCCAACGACGGTCAGCAGGGATGGCACGATGGTTCGCGTGAGTGCTCGCCGTAGGACGCGAGGGCCGCACGCCCCCCAGGTCGTCGCGCACCGCGGCTCCTCCGGCGACGTACCCGAGCACACCCTGGCGGCCTACCGCCTCGCTCTTGAGGAGGGCGCCGACGCGCTCGAATGCGACGTGCGCCTCACCCGGGACGGCCACCTGGTGTGTGTCCACGACCGGCGGATCGACCGGACGTCCAGCGGCACCGGGATCGTGTCCACGCTGGAGCTGGCCGAGCTCAGCGAGCTCGACTGGGGGTCCTGGCGCGACACGTGGGAGGACTATCAGGAGCCCGAGGCGCCCGATCGCGACCGCTCGCAGATCCTGACCCTGCGCCGGCTGCTCGAGACCGTCGCCGATGCCGGCCGGCCGGTGGAGATCGCCATCGAGACCAAGCACCCCACCCGCTACGCCGGCCTCGTCGAGCGCCGGCTGGTCGAGCTTCTCGACACGTTCGGCTGGGCGACACCCCGCCCGGGCCGTACGTCGCCGGCCCGGATCATGAGCTTCTCGCACCTGTCGCTGCGCCGGATCCATCAGTTGGCCCCGTCCGTGGACACGGCCTACCTGATGGACCGGGTCCCGCTGTGGTTTCGGGATGGGAGCCTGCCGCTCGGTGTGCCCATCGCGGCGCCGAGCATCGACATCGTGCGCTCTCACCACCGCTACGTCGAGCGGGCGCACCGCGTCGGTCATCAGGTGCATGTGTGGACCGTCGACAGCCGCGCTGACATCGCCCTGTGCATCGAGCTCGGGGTCGACGCGATCATCACCAGCCGCCCCACCCGGGTCCTCAAGGCCCTCGGCCGACCCACCGTTTAACCCGGTCTGACCGGGAGGGCCGCGATCGACCTCTCGTCGGCCGTTTCGGCTCGCGCCGGGTCGGGAACGAGGGACTGGACAGCGGTGTCGAAAAGAGCGGACCGCGGGGCGGAGGGCTCGTGCCAGCGCATCAGCGTGCGGTGTCCTCCGTTGCCGTGCCCCACGAGCGCACCAGCGTGGCGATGGCGCGACACGCCTTCTCCGACGAGTTGCGGGAAAGCGGCGTGCCCCCGGATGAGCGGGAGGACGCGGTCCTGGTGCTGTCCGAGCTCATGAGCAACGCCATCAGGCACGCCTCGCCGCTTCCCGGGGGCGACATCGTCGTCTCCTGGGCGATCAGTGACGGGTGCCTGCACGTCGAGATCACCGACGGCGGGGCGACCACCCGGCCGCACGCCGGGGTCGCGGCGATGTCCCCCCATGGCGGGCGCGGCCTGGACATCGTGCGCCACATCAGCGCTCAGTGGGGTGTGCACGAGGACCATCACGCGGTGACCGTCTGGGCGGACGTCTCGCGCTCCCACTCATCGAGCCAAGCGGATGAGGGGGCCGTCGACCTGCAGGCAACGCCTGCTCGCCGCTCGTCTAGCGTGTAGCCACTATGGGAACCAGGTCCGGCCGCCGCGCCGTGCATGCGGTCGGCCAGGTTGCGGCCGTCGCCCCCCGGGAGCCCTGCCCGTGCGGCTCGGGCCGCCGTTACAAGGCGTGTCACGGCCGCGCCGCGAGCGCCGCTGCCGAGCAGTTCGTCGCTCGCCCGTTCGAGGGGCTGCGCGGCGAATGTGACTGGGTGGCGCTGCGCGAGATCGTGCCGGCCGCCACCGCAGCGGTCTCGCTGACCGGTGAGCACGCCGACCGGGTCGTGGTCGTCGCCACCGTGTTGCCGATGGCGTGGCCCGCGCTGGTTCGGGAGAACGGCGAGGTCTTTGTCGGCCTGCAGGTTCCCGGCGGCTCCGGCGATGCGAGCCGCGACTGCGCCGACGCGCTGCTCCGTGCGCTGGCAGCCGAGCCGGGGACGCCGATCAACCCGGCCGGCCTGCCCGGGCCGGGTCCCCGGCTGCAGGACCTGCTCGACCCGGGGTCACCGCTCGTCGTGCAGGTGCATGAGGGGTTCGACTTCTGGCTCGAGGGGACCGCGGAGCGCAGTGTCGAGGTCGGCGCCTCGATGGAGCGCGCCAACGAGGCCGCTCACCCGGCCGAGCGGCTGACCTCGGTCGAGGCCGCCTACTGGTTCCGGATCGGCGACCGCGAGCACCTGCGGTGGGTGCTGCCCCACGACGAGGACGCGCTGCTCGACGGCCTGGCTCGGCTGCACGCTGCGGGTGCCGACGGGCTTGGTGAGGGCAGCCGCTATCTCGGGTCGTTCCGGGCGCACGGGTTGGTCGTGCCGGTGTGGGACGTGGCGAGTGGTTCATCGGCCGCCGCGTTGGAGGAGCCCGTCGCCGCGCTGGGCGCCCGCCTCGGCGAGGCCCTCGCTGACCACAGCCCGTTGTCGGGGCCCCAGCGGCGGGCGCGCTCCGGGCTCACCGGCCGTCAGCTCACCCTGCGCTGATCGCACTTGCCTCGCCGGCGGCTCTCCCATGATCGTGAAACATTCGAGCGATAGGGCGACCCGAACGTTTCACGATGGTGAAGATCATGAAAGTGGGGTCGATCGGCGAAACTCGTCGCCGACGGTCACCGCCGTCCACGGTTTCCGTGGTGAGACACCCGTCTGGCGGTAACAAGATCTTGAGAATCGCGCCTGAGACGGGCGAAACGGCCCGAGTCTTTGCCTTGCGTAAGTTAGGGTCCTCTCAGGTCCGGGCGCTGTTGCATCCCCCGTCTGCAGCGCTCGGACCCTCAGCCCGCCGCCGAGTCCCGCGCGATCGGGCACGACATGCACCGGGGGCCACCCCGGCCGCTGCCCAACTCGCTGCCCGAGATCGCGACTACCTCGATGCCGGCCTGTTCCAACCGCGAGTTGGTCTCGGTGTTTCGCTCGTAGGCCACCGCCAGTCGCGGCCCGATCGCCAGCGTGTTGTTGCCGTCATCCCACTGCTCGCGCTCCGCGGTGACCGGGTCGAGCCCGGTGTCGATCACCCGCAACGTGTCGATGCCCATCGCCTTCGCGGCCGCGACCAGGAACGGCTCGGGCTCCTCGACGTGCAGGCCGCCCGGACTCCCGCCAGAGGCAGCGGTGATGGTCCACGCGACGAGGCTGTGGGCGATGTTGGGATACATGACCACGGCGTCGACGTCGACCATCGTGCACACCGTGTCCAGGTGCATCGTGGCCCGCTCCTGGGCGATCGGCACGGCCAGCACGGTAGTGGCCAGGCCGCGCTCGAAGACGTTTCGGGCGAGGCGTTCGGCCCCGGCCGGCGTCGTACGCTCACCCACCCCCACGGCGATCACGCCCCGGGCCAGCAGCAGCACGTCGCCGCCCTCGACATGCTCCAGGTGCGGGCCGTAGGTCTGCTCGGTGCCGGCGAACCGGGGGTGATGCTCGTAGATCGCGCGGGTCAGGGTCGTCTCCCGCACCCGCGCCGGCATGGCCAGGCTGGTAACGGCGACGTGGTCGCGGATCCAGACGCTGGAGTCGCGGGTGAACAGCAGGTTGGGCAGCGGGTCGATGACGAAGTCGTGCTGGTCCATGAACCGGTAGGGCAACCCGCCGACCGGTGTTATCTCCTCGTGGGCCAGGCCGCCGGTGAGCGTGCCGGCGAGGTCGAGGGGGTGCAGGCCGCGCAGGTAGGTCGACACGGCTCCGCGCAGGGTCTCGCCGAGCCGCGGGTCCTCGAGGACGGACTCGATCGCCTGCTCTCGGGCCAGCGGCACCTCGAGGGCCTCGGCCAGCAGGCCCGCGAGGTAGAGGACCTCGACCCCGCGGTCGCGCAGCGCCTGCGCGAACGCGTCGTGCTCGTCCTGCGCCCGCCCCACCCACGGGATGCCGTCGAACAGCAGCTTGTCGTTGTTGCGCGGCGTCAGGCGCTTGAGCTCGGGTCCGGGCCGGTGCAGCATGACGGTGCGCAGCC
>JBBRHF010000185.1:0-8365 GCA_038223055.1 Actinomycetes bacterium
GTCACCGTCGCGCCGCCGCGGCCCGCGGCGCACGCAAAGACCGGCGCGTCCGGGTCGAAGAAGTGACCGCTCCGACCGCCACGTCCATCACCCCGTTCACCACCACGCCGGGCACCGCCACCGCGGCCACCACGCCGGGCACCACCACCGCGGCCACCACGCCGGGCACCACCACCGCGGCCACCACCAGCCCGGCACCGGCCACCGACCTGACCCGCACCTTCCGCGCGATGGCGACCGACGTCACGCTGCGCGTGGTCGACCCGAGCGAGGGTGCGGACCTGGCTCTGCGCAGGGCCGAACAGGTCTTCCACCGGGTCGAGGATGCCTGCACGCGGTTCGACCGGCACAGCCCACTGATGCAGGTCAACGCCGCGCCTCGCGCCTGGCGCGTCGTGCCGCGCGAGTTGTTCGACGCGGTCGACGAGGCGGCGCAGGCCTACGCCGAGACCGGCGGGTTGTTCGACCCCCGGGTGCTGCGGACGCTGCAGTCGTGGGGCTACGACCGGTCGGTGCCGTTCGAGGACGGCCCGGTCTCCCTCGCGCAGGGCTCTCCGCCGCCCGACGTACCGGGTCGCCGGCCGTGGCGCCCGCGCCTGGACGCCGCCCGGTGCGCCGTGCGGCTGGGCCGGGAGCCGATCGACCTCGGCGGCATCGGCAAGGGGCTCGCGGTCCGATGGGCCGCGGCCGAACTTGCCGCCGCCGGGCGCGCCTCGCTGGTCGAGGCCGGCGGCGACCTGCATGCCGGCGGGCCCGGACCGGAGGGCGCCGGCTGGCGGGTCGAGGTCGAGGACCCACGCGGTGGACCCGAACCGGTTGCTGTCCTAGGTCTGGTCGACGCCGCCTGCGCCACATCGTCGGTGCGCATCCGGCGCTGGAGCGTCGGCGGGCGCGACGTGCATCACCTGGTCGACCCGCGAACGGGCAAGCCCGGCGGCATCGGTGTGCTCTCTGTCACCGTGGCCGACGCGGACCCGGCTCGCGCCGAGGTATGGAGCAAGGCGCTGTTCTTGACCGGACGCGCCCGCCTGCTCCAGCGCGCCGACGACGAGGGCATCGCCGCCCTGCTCGTCGACGATGACGGTGGCGTCGGCATCAGCCGGGCCATGCACCCCTACCTGATCTGGCAGGCACCCCATGTCTCGTGACCCTCGTGCGACCCGCGCCTTGAGGATGCTGCGCACCGTCATCACGACGGTGCTGGTGGTCGTCGTCGTCGCCGCCAGCACGGCCGCGACGGCCTATTTCGTCGGCGTCGCCGCCCGATCGGTGTCCGGTGACCGCAACGCCCCGTGGATCATCGGTCGGGCCGCCGGGGTCACGTCGTACCTGCTCATGGTCGCTCTCGTGGTCATGGGGCTGGTGCTCTCCCACCCGTGGCGCACCCGGGTGCACCGGCCCAGCACGGCCACCCGGCTGCGGCTGCACGTGAGCCTGGGAGTGTTCACGCTGGTCTTCACCGTCCTGCACGTGGTCGTGCTCGCCACCGACTCCTACGCGAAGGTCGGCTGGTGGGGGGCGCTGGTGCCGATGGGCTCGCAGTACCGTCCAGTGCCGGTCACGCTGGGCCTGATCGGGCTGTACGCCGGGGTGCTGGCCGGCCTCACCGCTGCCCTGTCCGGGCACCTCGCGGTCCGGGTGTGGTGGCCGATCCACAAGGTGAGCTCGCTCTCGTTGGTGCTGGTCTGGGCGCACGCCGTGCTCGCCGGGGTGGACACCCCCGTACTGCTGGCCTTCTACCTGATCACCGGCGGGGGTGTGGTCGCCCTGGCTGTCACACGCTACGCGGCGCGAACGCCTCGGGATCTGGTCCGGCAGCTGCAGGACAGCCCGCGAGCGGCACTGCACCAGGGCCTGCGCGCCGTGGACCGCACCGTCGACCAACGCGTCGACGACGCCGTCCTCGGGCCGGTCACGACCCGCAGCCAAGCCCGATGACGCGCCCGATGCTGCGCCTGGCAGCGCCGATCGCCGGGGCCGACGCGTCCCTGCTCGCCACGCCGATCCGGCTGCCCCTGTACGGCGTGGCCGGCGCACTCGGCGCGCCCGAGAACCTCGACACCCATCTCGCCCGGCTCGGGCCGCGCCCCGTCACGTCCGGCGCCGCAGGGGAGGACCTGATCACCACGCTGGACCGGATCGGGCTGACCGGACGCGGCGGCGCACACTTTCCGGCCGCCACCAAGTGGCGGGCGGTTCGCGGGCTGGTCGATGACGCGCGCGCCACCGGGGCACCGGTGCTCGCAACCGTGATCGCGAACGCCGCAGAGAGCGAGCCGGCGAGCGCGAAAGACGCCGTGCTGGTGGGCTTGCGTCCGCACCTGGTGCTCGATGGCATGTTCGGCGCGGCCGAGGCCGTCGGGGCGCAAGAGCTCATCATCTGGCTGCACGGCGGCGACCGTCCCGGTTGGCGGATTCTCGAGCAGGCCCTGGCCGAGCGCCGCGCGGCCGGGCTCGTCGAGCCGTCGGTGCGGCTGGTGTTCGGACCAGCCTCCTACCTCAGCGGCGAGAACAGCGCCATGGTCCGGGGGCTGTCCGGCGGGCCGGTGCTGCCGGAGCTGCGACGGGTGCCGGTTGCCTTCGCCGGCGTCCAGGGACGGCCGACACTGATCCACAACGTCGAGACCCTGGCCCGGGTCGCCCTCGCCGCCCGCCTCGGCGCCAGCGGCGTACGGCACAGTTCGCTGCTCACCGTGGTCGCCGCCGAGCGGCGTACGGTCCTCGAGGCCGATCGCGACGACACCGTCTCCGACGCCGTGGCCAGCGCGAACGCCGTGGCCAGCGCCGTCGCCGACGCCGTGCGGGCCGGGGGCCAGCCCGGTCCCGGCGACGCACCCGCCCAGGCCGTGCTGTTCGGCGGCTATGGCGGGACCTGGCTGCCCTGGGAGCAGGTCGCCCACCTGAGCCTCGACGTGGCCACGTTGCGCGCCGCCGGTGCCTCGCTCGGTGCCGGCGTGCTGGTGCCATTGCCGGCCGCGGCGTGCGGCTTGACCGAGACCGCCGCTGTGTTGCGCTACCTCGCCGCAGCGAGCGCCCGGCAGTGCGGTCCGTGTCTGTTCGGGCTGCCGGCCATCGCCGGCGTGTTCACTGCCCTCGCCGAAGGATCGGCCGGCCGAGCGGACCTGCGCCACCTGAAGCGCTTCCTCGGCGAGGTCGACGGGCGTGGCGCCTGCAGCCATCCCGACAGTGCCGTGCGGCTCGCCGCGTCCGCCCTGCGAACCTTCGAGGCCGACGTTCGCGCCCACCGGCGCGGCCGCCCCTGCGCTGGTGCCGTGCGTCCGCCGATCCTGCCCGTCCCGGCGGGTGGCTGACGTGCGCCGCTCCAACCCGACCGCCCAAGGAGTACGGCTGCAGGTCGACCCGCTCGCCTGCGACGGCATCGGCATCTGCGCGCACCTCGCGCCCGACGTCGTACGGGTCGACTCCTGGGGCTATCCGATCGTCCCTTCGCAGCCGCTCACCGACCGCGAGAAGCGCCAGGCGGCCCGCGCCGTCGCCGGCTGCCCTCGGCGTGCCCTCTTCCTGTCCGAGTGCTGACCATTCCCAGCCCGGACCGCCGAAGTTGACCACGCAAGGTACGTGGAGCACCCCCGACGGGGTCGCACAGCCGTCGGGGCCGCATAGGGTCCGAGCCCATGGAACCGCTCCGGATCGGCATCCTCGGCGCCGCGCGCATCGCCGGGGCGGCGATCGTGACGCCGGCCCGCGTCACCGGCGCCCGCCTCGTTGCGGTCGCGGCGCGGGATCGTCACCGAGCCGAGCAGTTCGCCGCCGAGAACGGGGTCGAGCGCGTGCTGTCGTCGTACGACGACCTGCTCGCCGATGAGGAGGTCGAGGCCGTCTACAACCCGCTCGCCAACGGGCTGCACGGTCCGTGGAACCTGGCCGCGATCGCCGCCGGGAAGCCCGTGCTGTCGGAGAAGCCCTTCGCGAGCAACGCCGACGAGGCGCGCGAGGTGCGCGACGCCGCGCAGCAGGCCGGCGTCGCCGCGGTCGAGGCGTTCCACTACCGCTACCACCCGCTCACCGCGCGGCTGCACGAGGTGCTGGCCGCCGGCGAGCTCGGCAAGATCACGCGCGTCGAGGCCACCATGACGATCCCGGCCCCGGCAGCCGACGACCCGCGCTGGTCGCTGCCGCTGGCCGGCGGGGCGCTGATGGACCTCGGCTGCTACAGCCTGCACGCCCACCGCGACCTGGCTCCCTTCGCCGGCGGTGAGCCCGCTCTCGTCTCCGCCCGTGGCGGCGAACGCGCCGGCGCGCCGGGTGTCGACGAGTGGCTCGAGGCCGAGCTCGAGTTCCCGAACGGGGCCACCGGTCTGGCCCGGTGCAACATGGCCGGCGAGGCGGTGCAGATGAGTGCCCGGGTGACCGGTTCCGGTGGCGAGGCGTGGTTGCCCAACTTCGTGGTGCCCCATCTGGACGACCGCCTGGTCATCACGACCCCCGCAGGAGTGCGGGTCGAGCACCTCGGGCCCCGTACGTCGTGGACCTACCAATTGGACGCCTTCAGCGACCTCGTGCGCGAGGGCACCCCGATGGCGACCAACGCGGCGGACGCTGTGGTGACGATGGGCCTGATCGACGCGTGCTACGGCGCCATCGGGCTGCAGCCCCGGCCACGCTCGCTGCGACCGACCTAAATCCGCAGCTTCCGCGACGACCGCTGCGCCCGTCAGTCCGCGCCGCCTCAGTCCGCGCCGCCTCAGTCCAGGCAGAACTCGTTGCCCTCAGGGTCGGTCATCACGATGAAGCCGGCGCTCATAGGGGGCTCGGGCTCGTGCCGACGTACCCACGTCGCTCCCAGCGCGACGAGTCGGTCGGACTCGACCTCCAGCGCCGCCATCCGCTCCTCTGCCTTCAATCCGGGAGCCGCACGGATGTCGAGGTGGACGCGGTTCTTGGTGGTCTTGTCTTCGGGCACCTGCTGGAAGAACAACCGCGGGCCGTGCCCGTCCGGGTCCTCGATGGCCGATGCCCTGTTGCGCTGCTCCTCGGGAACGCCGGCCCGCGCGAGGAAGTCGTCCCACGCGGCCAGGGGGTCGGCGTCCTCGGGCAGGTCCACTCCGGGCGGGCCGGGGTGGACGTAGCCCAAGAGATCGCGCCAGAAGCTCGACAGCGCTCGCGGGTCATGGGCGTCGAAGGTGATCTGGAGGTGGCGGCTCATCGGGTTTGCTCCGTTCGTGAGTCAGCGGTGCGGAGCGGATCCCGCGATCTGGTTTCACGTCGCCATCTTGGCGTCCGGCAGGCTGCACTGCCTCCCTCCGCCCCGACCATCGGTGCCTACATCCGGTGGACCATCGGCAGTGCGAACATCCACAGGTTGAGTGCGGCGAGCACCACGATAACCGCGACCATCGGGCGCAGGGTCGCGGTCCGGCGGCTGGCGGTGCCGTAGCGACGGTGCGCGATGCGGCGGGCGGTGTACAGGGACGCGGCGATGCCGGCGGCGAGCAGGACATACTGCAGCACCCGGATCGTGCCGGTCCCGACGAACGCCGTGGACCCGCCGCCGTTGTCGGCGCCGAACAGTCCGCCGACGGTGTAGATGACCGCCTTGCCTTCGGCGAGCAGGTGAAACAGGTTATGCGCGATGTGCCCGGCGACGTCGAGCGGGATCAGCGCGTAGCCGAAGCGGGCGAAGTTGGTCCAGGTGTCCTCGAGGTTGTGACGGGCAACCAGCAGGGACGCGCCGGCGAGCAGACCCACCGGCAGGCTCACGGCGACGACGAACGCCACCGAGAAGATCAGCGCGTAGCTCGTGACCCCGGTCGTGCGCGCGATCCACGCGAGTAGGTCGTTCCACCAGCCCAACATCGTGAGGTTCTGGATGAGCACGATGCCCATGATCGCCATCGCGAGGAACGACTCCTCGATCTTCGGGTTGCGGATGAACCACAGCTCGCTGGTGGGCTTGCGGACCCGGATCTGGATGGCGTCGTTGGGGCAGGACTTTATGCAGTTGGCACACAGGTTGCAGTTCGCGTTGGAATCCATCGTGCGCGGGAAGGTGAACAGCGGGCACGCGGCCACGGTGTCCGTGCCGTTGAAGCAGGCGGCCTTGGCCTTGCAGGTGCGGCAGATGTCGGTGTCCGCGCGCAGTTCGACCATCCCGGTGCGGGCGTAGTTGCCGGCCAGGCCGCCGAGGAAGCACAGGTAGCGGCAAAAGGTGCGGCGCTGGAAGAACGCACCGGAGATGATGACGGCGGTGGTCAGGATGAGCAGCAGGATGCCGGAGCCCCAGGGGGACTCGACGATGCCCCAGACGTGGTCGGCCCAGGTGATGGCCAGGAACGACGCGTCGATGATCCAGATGCCGTAGCGCTTCAAGAACGCCGGGACGGGACGGTTGACTCCAACCAGGCGCTGCACGGTGTCCGAGAGCCAGCCGAACGGGCACACGGCGCACCAGAACCGGCCCAGCAACACGAACACGATCGGAATGACCGGCCACCACAACACCCACATCAACGCGGTCCCGGCGTTGTCATGGGCGGCGTCCGGGCCGACCAGCAGCTGGTAAGCGACCAGCCCGAACACCGCAGCCACCGGGATCTGCAGGATCTGCGGGTAGAGCCGGCTGCGGGCCACCCTGGCGACAACCGGGTTGGTCATCCAGTTCCGCCCGACAGGTGCGGGCGTGACGTCAGGCACGTCGTCGAGGTCGGGCCGGGCAGGGGCAGGGGCAGGGGCAGGGGCAGGGGCGATCATCGGTTCTGGTCCTCGAGGTCTCGGTGTCGGGGGTTGGTGGTGTGCGCTGATCGGGAAACCCGACGACGGTCGCGCTCCGCGCGGGTACGACGGCGCAGCACCGCTGCGGCGATCAGCACCGTGGCGTTCAGCGCGCCGAACCCGCCGAGCAACAGCCCGCGCGGCCGAGACACGGCCCCGTCGCTGTGGTCGCTCCCCGGCATGTCCATCCCGGGCATCGGGCTCTTCTCGTGGTCCATCCCCGGCTGGTCCGGCGTCGGTCTGCCTTCGTGGCTGTCGGTCTCGGGCTTGGCGGGCGTCGGGCTGCTGGACGCGTGGTCCATCCCCGGCATGTTGGGCATCGAGGTCTCCGTGCTGCGTTCGAGCGACACGACAGCACGAGCAGAGCCGGCGAAAGCAAGGGCGGCCGGGGTGGCGACACCGGCGGCAAGGATCAACGCGGCCGTAACGGCGGGCATGACACGGAGCAGGCGGCGCATCGTGGAACTCCCTTGTTGGCGGGTCAAGATCGCACTGTGTTTCAACAATCGGCGCCTTGTCCCGCAGACTTGCCCCAGATCGGTAAACCTTCAGCGAACCTTCACAACCAGCTGTCCACCCTGAAGAACGCACAGACAGGGGCGGTTCGGATCCGATCTTTCGGGTCGGCATGTGGTTCCTGTGCGCGACGGCGACGTGCCAGAACCCCTGTCGGTCGAGCCGGACAGATGGTTCTGGGTTGACCGCGGGAGGCCAAAGAACCGGCAGGAGCAACATGTCGGCCTCGACACCATTGGTTAGCGTCGTGGCGCTCGTGAGCGCGGCCAGCACGGCGGACCGCGACGCGGCTTGGTGGTGGACGGGGTCAGGACAAGGCCCGCAAGGAGCTGCCCTCGGTCGCGCCGGTGCGGGCGGGTGTGGGACAGCGCGGGCCGGTGTCGGCGGGTGTGGGACAGCGTGGGGCGGTGGGTCGAGTTCGGCCGCCGAGTGTTGCCGATCAGCCTGCGCATCGTGGGCAAAACCAACGGGCTGCGCGACTTCGGGCGCTCCCCCCGTCCTTGGGTGGTCGAGCGCACGCTGTCCTGGCTGGTGCCGCCTGGGCGCCTGGCCGCGACTAAGATCGTCTGCCCGCCAACGCCGGGGCCATTGGTCACGTGGGCCATGATCGGGTTGATGACCCGACGGCTCGCGCGGTCACTAGCGCGCCGCCCTGGGAGCCATCCAGGGCCACATGATCCCCTTCCCGACACGTTCTCACTCAGTCAGCGCCGTGACGGGTTAGAACGGTGGCTTGACGGACGGTGGCTGACAAGGCGGTGGCTATTCCGGCGGGCTTCCGTCCGGCGGGCTTCCGTCCGGCGGTGCCTTCGGGGGCGGATTGGAGTCCAGTCGTGCGCTGTCGGTTGGGCTGCTGTCGGGCGCTGCCTGGTCGGGCGTCGCCTGGTCGGGCGTTGCCTGGTCGGGCGCCGGCCGGTGGGGTGGTTGCCAGTCGGGCATGACGGTGGCTGGGGGCACCGTGTAGGTCTTTCCGAGGGGGCTGGTGATGTGTTCGGTGCCGTCGGGGTCCACGGTGTGTTTCCAGTGGCCGTGGGTTTTGGCGTTGTGGTGTTGGCGGCAGCGGGGGCAGAGATCTTTGCGGGTGGTTTCTCCGCCGCCGCGGTCGCAGTAGCACCCG
>JBBRHF010000186.1:0-8223 GCA_038223055.1 Actinomycetes bacterium
CGCTGCCGGCGGCGCCTTTTGCGGCCCCCCCCCCGGCCCCGGGGGAACCCCGGGTCGACCCGTCCCGCCGGTGGGGGGGGGCCCCGGGTCCGGGCCCCCCCGCCGTACGCCGCTGGTCGCTCAGCCGACGTTGATCCGGTCGGCCGGGCCGGGGGTGTAGGGGCTTTTCGCGGTCAGGAAGTTGGCGAAGGCGTCGATGTCGAGCCCGCCGAAGAGCCGGTTGGTGCCCAGCGTGAAGGCCGGGAAGTTGTCACCGCCGTCGGCCAGGAAATTGTTGGTGACGATGCGGTAGGTCGCGGCCGGGTCCAGCGGGACGCCCCCGAGGGTGATCCCGGCGGGGTCGACCCGGTCCGCCCCACTCGCCTTCCAGGTGTAGCTGAACCCGGCCGACACCTGCAGCACCTTGTTGGCGGTTGCGTTGGGTCCGGCGAACTGCTGCTCGAGCAGCGCCTCGATCTGCGCCCCGGCGAGGTCCATCGACACGAGGAAGTTGTTGAACGGCTGCACCGTGAATGCCGACCCGTAGGTGACCTCCCCGGAGGTCGGGTCCACGGCGAGGTCGTTGCGGATGCCGCCGGGGTTCATGAAAGCGATGACCGGCTTGACCCCGCCGCTGATCACCGTCGGGTCGGCCAGTTGCGCGTCGGCGATGAGGTTGCCCAGAGGCGACTCCCCGGACGCGTCGCCGGTCCGGCTGACCGCGGCCTTGGTGGCGACGGTCCCGATGACCTTGTTCTCGATGTCCGCGACGAGCCCCTTGTACTTCGCGACCAGGGCAGTCATGGGTGCCGTGGCGGCGTTGGGGGCGACGTCCCGGGTGACGACGTGGTTCGTCGCGGTCGAGGTCGCCCGGACGACGTCGCGGGTTCTGCGGTCGATCGTGAGGTCGATCTCGGTGACCAGTCGGCCGAAGGACGAGGCGCTGGTCACCAGCCGTGGGTTGCCCCGCGGGTCAGGCAGCCGGCAGTTGTAGCCCTGGTGGGTGTGCCCGGTGATGATCGCGTCGATGTCGGCGCTCAGACCCTTGGCGATGTCGACGATCGGGCCCGAGATGCCGGGGCAGGCATCGAACTGCTTGGGGTCGGCCGTGAAGCCGCCCTCGTGCAGCAGGACCACGATCGAGCGGACCCCCTTCTTGCGCAACTTTGGCACCAGCGCGTTGGCGGTCTGCACCTCGTCGCCGAAGGTGAGGCCCGCGACCCCGGACTTGGTGACGATGTCCGGGGTGCCCTCCAGGGTCATGCCGATGAAGCCGACCTTGACACCCTTGACCTTCTTGATCCAGTAGGGCGGCAGGATCGTTGTGTCGGTGGCCTGTTCGGTGACGTTGGCCGCGAGGTAGGCGAACGCCGCACCGGGGAACGGGTGCGCATTGTCGGGGCAGGAGTTCTGGTTGTCCTTGCCGGTCGGGCCGTCCGGCAGGCAGCCGCCGGCGTCCAGGCGCTGGAGCTCCCGATAGCCCTCGTCGAACTCGTGGTTGCCCACGCTGGCCACCTGGAGTCCGGCGAGGTTCAGGGCCTCGATGGTCGGCTCGTCGTGGAACGCGGCGGAGATGAGCGGCGAGGCGCCGACGAGGTCGCCGGCCGCGACGGTCAGGGAGGCAGCGCCGCGCGCCGCGGCCTGGTCACGCAGGTTGCGCAGATGGGTCGCGAGGTTGGCGGCCCCACCCGCAGGCGTCCTGGTGCCGTCGGGGTTGGTGATCAGCCCGCCGGAGCCACTGGGCGGCTCGAGGTTGCCGTGGAAGTCGTTGATGGCCAGCAGTTGCAGCGCCACCGGCCTGCGCTGGTGATCACCGCGCTGGTGGTCACCGCGCTGGTGGTCACCGCGCTCGTGCGCTGAGACGCTCACGGCGGGGGCGACCACGGCCAGGGCGGCGGCGGTCACCGCGGCCATGGCCACCGGGATTCGATAGGAACGGCGGGCGGGATCGGTCATGGGTGCTCCTTGAAGATGTGGCATCGAGGTCACCGGCATCGAGGTCACCGGCATCGAGGTCACCGGCAGCGAGGTCGGTTGCCCAGACCGTATCGACCGGCGCAAGCGCGGCATAGCCGTCGGGCCACCGTTCGCCCCACGGCTCGGTGCCGTTCGTCAGCGCGCCACCTCACCGGTTCCTCGGACGGCGACCGGCGACCCGTAGGGTCACGCTGTGCCGATCTCGGAGACCGCCAGCCCCCGCGTCGAGGTGCGGGGTCGGCTGGACCCCGCCGAGGTGGGCGCGGTGTCGGCTCTGGTCGCGCGGGCCACCGAGGCCGACGGCGTACGGCCGCTGTCCGAGCATGTGATGTTGCATCTGCGCTATGGCGGGGACGAGCGGGTGCGCAACGTTCTCGTCCACGTCGGGACCGCGCTCGCCGCCTACGGCCACCTCGATGTCACCGACGAAGTCGCGGGGGCCAGCGCCGAGGTCGTGGTCGACCCCGACCACCGCCGCGGCGGCCTGGGGCGGCTCGCCGTCGCGACCGTGCTCGGGCAGACGCCCGACGGCCGGCTGCGCCTGTGGGCGCACGGCGAGCACCCGGCCGCCGACTCGCTGGCCGCTGTCCTGGGGTTCCGCCGGTCGCGGTCGCTGTGGCAGATGCGACGCTCGCTCTACGCCCCGCTGCCAGCCCCGACCATGCCGCCCGGGGTCGCCATCCGGACGTTCGAGCCGGGTCCCGACGACGAGACCTGGGTAGCCCTGAACGCCCGAGCGTTCGCCGACCACCCCGAGCAGGGCTCGTGGGACCTCGACGACCTGCATCGCCGGGAACGCGAGCCGTGGTTCGACCCGCGCGGCTTCTTTCTCGCCGAGCGGGCCGGCCGGCTGGTGGGCTTCCACTGGACGAAGGTGCACGGTGCCGACGGGCACGACGGGCAGATCGACCCGGAACACCATCACCACGGGCATCCGCCGATCGGCGAGGTCTACGTCGTAGGTGTCGACCCCTCTGAGCACGGCAACGGCCTGGGCAAGGCGCTCACGCTGACCGGGCTGCGCCACCTGCGCCAACGCGGGCTTCCCGACGCGATGCTGTACGTCGATGCCGACAACGCCGCCGCCATCGGGCTCTACTCCGCGCTCGGGTTCACCCGCTGGGAGACCGATGTCATGTTCAGCCGAGGGGCCGGCTGACCGCCGACCGCCGACCGCCGACCCGCCCCATTGCGCGCACTAGCCGACGACCATCTCGCTCACGCCGTAGGCCGCCGCGGCGACCAGCCCCGAGCCGGGCATCGTGAAGACCCACGCGGTGAAGATGTTGCCGGCCACCCCCCAGCGCACGGCGGACAGCCGTCTAGTCGCGCCGACACCCATGATCGCGGAGCTGATCGTGTGCGTGCTGGAGATCGGCGCGCCGTACTGGATGCCGGCCACGAACAGCACGCTGGCCGCGGTCGCCTCGGCCGCGAAGCCGTGTGGCGGATCGAGCTCGATGATCCGCCGCCCCAGGGTCCGCATGATCCGCCAGCCACCGGCGTAGGTCCCCGCCGCGAGAACCGACGCCGTGAGGACGAAGACCCACAGCGGGATGCCGAAGCCCTCCTGGAAGCCGCCGACCTCCAGCGCGAGCACGACGACGCCCATCGTCTTGGCGGCGTCCTGCATGCCGTGCCCCAGGGACATGGCCGCCGCCGACACCGACTGGGCGACCCGGAACCCGCGGCTGACCCGGCTTGGCACGCTGCGGCGGAACAGCCACAGGATGGCGAGCATCACGACGTAGCCGAGGGCGAACCCGACCAGCGGCGAGGCCACCATCGGGACCAGCACCTTGTCCCGCACCCCGTGCCAGCGCACCGTGCTGCTGCCGGCGAGGGCGGCACCGACGAGGCCGCCGATGAGGGCGTGCGACGAGGAGGACGGGAGCCCGAAGTACCACGTCACCAGGTTCCAGGTGATCGCTCCGACGAGGGCCGCAAGGACTATCACCAGGCTGTCCCGGCCGGGCGTCAGGTCAACGATGCCGGAGCCGACGGTCTTGGCGACCTTGGCACCGAGGAACGAGCCCAGCAGGTTGAAGACCGCGGACATGGCCAGCGCGACGCGAGGCGTCAGCGCCCGCGTGGACACCGACGTGGCGATCGCGTTGGCGGCGTCGTGGAAGCCGTTGGTGTAGGTGAACGCCATCGCCGCCGCGATGACGACCGCGATGCCCAGCTGATCCACCGGTCACGTCTCCTTGACCGCGATCGTCTCGACGACATTCGCCACGTGTTCGAAGGCGTCGGCGGCGGCTTCGAGCTGGTCCACAACCTCCTTGAGCTTGAGGACGTACAGGGCGTCGTAGTCGCCGTTGAACAGCCGCCCCAGCAGCTTGCGATAGATCTGGTCGGCCTGGTTCTCGAGCCGATTGAGCTCGATCCAGTAGTCGGTGAGGTGCTTCATGGACCGCAGCTGGGGGATCGCCGCGGCCGTGAGCTCGGCCGCCCGCTCGAGCACATCGACCTGGTCGGCGACGTCGGGCGGCAGCTCACCGATCTGATAGAGCACGACGAGGTCGACGGCTGCCTCCATGGCGTCCATGACGTCGTCGAGGGAGGACGCCAGCCGGTAGATGTCCTCGCGGTCGAAGGGCGTGATGAAACTCGCGTTGAGCTCGCGCATGATGGCGTGGGTGGTCTCGTCGCCGGCGTGCTCCACCTCGCGCATCTGCTCGGCAATGACCGTGCGCTGCGCGGCGTCGGCGCCGAGCATCTCCTTGAGCAGGCGGGCGCCGACCACAAGGTTGTCGCCTGACGCGGCAAACAAGCCGTAAAAGCTGTTCTGTCGGGGCCTTAGGCTGATGCGCACAGCCGGATGCTATGGGCAGCTCTGCAGGCCGGTCGTCACCGCACTGGCTCAGCCGTCCCTGCGCACGTCCTTGCCCAAGCCGAGAGCGTCGTCGATCTGGTCGTGGCTCAACCGCCCTTCGGAAGCCGAGGCCGCGATGACCAACTCGCCGTACAGCTCGATCTCATCCAGCACGAGGGGATCCTGAACCCGGCTGTCGGTCTCGCGCATCCGGGATGCCACCTCCTCATGAACGCGGCGGAGCCCGCACTGAGAGCCTAGGTATTGCCCGGTTTGCCCGCATGACACAGGCGGGCCACTCCTGTGTGGCTCGAAGGTAGTCCTGCTGAGCCCCATCCGGTAGCCGAACGTCGCGATCATCCGCCCATTGAGCCAACCGCGGCACCCAGGACCTCGGTGTGCCGGTCGATGTCGGCCGCGGTCGTGGCCGAAGGCCCCGGCGGGGATGCCGGCACCGATCGGCTTGCCGACGGTCAGCAGGTCGGGCTGCAGTCCCATCTCGCCGGTGAGACCACCCGGACCCGCCGACAGCGTGTACGTCTCGTCGATGATGAGCAGGGCACCATGGCGGCGGGTCAGCTCACGCAGCGCCTCGTGGTAGCCCGGTTCTGGCAGCACGATGCCGACGTTGGTGAGCGCCGGCTCGCACAGCACGGCGGCCACGTCGCCCTCGGACAGGGCGCGGCCGAGTCCCTCGACGTCGTTGAACTCCACCACGCGGGTCGTCTCGGCGACATCGACGGGGGCCCCGATGTTGCCGCGCCGGGCCACCGTGCGCCCGGCGGCGTCCAGGGTGGCGAACGTCTCGTCGACGCTGCCGTGATAGCAGTAGTCAGGTACGACGATCTTGGCGCGGCCGGTGACCTGGCGGGCAGCGCCCGGCGCACCGCGTCCACGGCCGCGGGCGGCGAGTGCCCGGTCATGGCGCCGGTGTCACCCAGGCACAGGTCGACGTAGTCGTGCCCGTCGACGTCACGGACATGGGCGCCGGTCGCCTCGGCGACGAACACCGGGAAGCCGCCAGGCCACTTGACCATCCAGCTCATCGGCGGTCGCGATCGATCTTGAACATGCGCGGCACGCGACCCGGATGTGCCCGGCCGCGCCCCGCCCGCCGACGTCCGGGCCGCCTCGGGTCTGGTATTTGTGGGGGGTGACCTCGACAGCGCCGGTGCCGCGGCCACCCCGCGCCGCTGACGCCACCTGGCTGCGCGCCGGACCGCCGTCGCGACCTGCAGGGCGGATCGGGCGGCTGCTGGTCGCCATGTTCCTCGTCGTGCTCATGGCCCTGAGCGGCCTGCTGCTGCTCGGGGCCGTCACCAGCTCGACCGGCACCGTCGGCTTCCTCATCGGCCTGTGTCTCGCGCTGCTGCCGCTGCCGGTGGTCCTGTGGTCGTTCCGGTGGCTGGATCGGTTCGAGCCCGAGCCCCGGGGGCTGCTCGCCTTTTGCTTCTTCTGGGGCGCCACCGTCGCTGCGGCCGTGGCCGGGACGCTGAACACGGTCGGCGCCATGGTCGTGGCGCAGACCAGCGGAGCCGAATCGGGCACGGTTGCGGCGGCGGTCTTCGTTGCGCCCTGGGTCGAGGAGGCCGCCAAGGGTGCCGCGGTGCTTGCGCTGCTCCTGTTCCGCCGCAAGGAGTTCGACGGAGTGGTCGACGGGATCGTGTTCGCTGGCACCGTCGGGGTCGGTTTCGCCTTCACCGAGAACATCCTCTACTTCGGCCGGGCCTTCCTCGCCGGCTCGGCGGAGCTGGGGGTGACCGGCGGCGTCTCCGCGGTCGGCATCACGTTCCTGCTCCGGGGCGTGCTCGCGCCATTTGCCCATCCCCTGTTCACCGCGATGACCGGCATCGGTCTGGGCATCGCGGCCTCGACCCGCCGCCCGGCTCTGCGCCGGGTCGCGCCCGTCGTGGGCTACCTCGCGGCGGTGGCGCTGCACGCCGCCTGGAACTTCTCCGCCGTCGGCGGACTGTCCGGCTTCCTCACCGGCTACCTGATGGTGATGGTGCCGGCCTTCGTCGTACTCGCTGCCCTGGCGTCGTGGTTTCGGCGCCGCGAGGGCGTGGTGATCGGCCGGTGGCTCCCGGCCTACGCCGAGGCCGGGTGGCTGGCCACGGCCGACGTGACGATGCTGGCTTCGCTGCCGGCGCGAAAGCAGGCGGTGGCGTGGGCGTCGGACGCCCACGGCGAGGGATCGGCCGAGCTGATGCGGGCGTTCCAGCTGGCCGCCACGGAGCTGGCGTTTCTGCGCGCGCGCGCCGAGCGGGGCGCCGTGGGAGCGGATTTCGTCGTCCGGGAACGGGACCTGCTGACCAGGCTCGCCCACACCCGTGCGGCCCTCGCCGGCGCCACCCGCTGAGCTGCTTCTAGTCCGCGCCGAACTCCCGCTTACCGGTGGGGGCCAACCAGCGCAGCTGGCGGCCCTTCTGCTCGACGTAGGAGGCACGCCCGGACAGCCCGGCCGCCACCCCGACCTCCCACCAGGCGCCGGACTCGGTCCACCTGCTGGGGTGCGTACGGCACACCACGACCGCTGGGCGCCGCTGCTCGGTCGCGGCCACGCGGGCGCGTCGGTAGGCCGCGGCCAAGTCCTCGGCCGACCCGCCCGGCGCGACATCCTCCACATGGGCACCGAGGGCGCGGGCGTGCCCGGCGAAGTCCACCCGCAGCCCGGCCGCCGCCCCCGGCCCGGCGCAGTCGTCGAGCAGGTTGTTGAAGCCGGCTGCGCCCTGGTTGGTCTGCAGCCGGTGGATGACCGCGTAGCCGCCGTTGTCGCATACGACCGCGACGAGCGGGTGGCCGGAGAGCGCCGCGGAGTAAAGCTCGGAGTTGAGCATGAGATAGGACCCGTCACCGAGCAGCGTCGTCACGACCCCCCGAGGATGCGTCATGGCGCGCGCCATCGCCGCCCCCCACGGCCCCGCGATCTCGTAGCCCATGCAGGAGAAGCCGTACTCCAGGTCCATCGTCGCGCCCGAAGCCGGTCCGGGCGTCGGCGCGGCACCAGTGCGCCAGCCGCCGTGCAACTCGCCGGGAAAGCCACCGGAGGAGCCGATGACGTAGTCCTCGGGTCCGCTCGCGTCGTTGACGGCCCCGACGACCTGGGCGTAGGTCAGTGCCCCGTCGGCGGAGACCCCCGCGCGCAGGCCGTCGACCTGGGCGTCCCACCGCTCCCGCTCCTGGGCCGCCCGTCCGGTCCAGCTCCCGTCCACGACCCAGCCCGCCAGGGCCTCGCCCAGCTCCGCCGCGACGGCCTGCGCGTCCCCGACCACGGCGTGGGCGTTGTGCTTCACCGCGTCGAAGCGCGCCACGTTGACCATCACGACGCGTACGTCGTCGCCGAACATGGTCCAGGATGCCGTCGTGAAGTCCTGCAGCCGCGTGCCGACCGCGAGGACGACGTCCGCCTCGGCTGCCAGCGTGTTGGCCGAGGCGGACCCGATGACACC
>JBBRHF010000187.1:0-8218 GCA_038223055.1 Actinomycetes bacterium
GCCTCATCTGGACCCAGCAGCCCGCCCACCACGACGTACTCGCCTGGTCACGATGGCGCCGCCGTCACCAAGCCCGAGCCCGACGCTGCCACTACGCGGCCCGAGGCGCCTCACCGTAAGTGCGGCTGTAGTACTAGGCACAACGTCCGGAGTATTGCAGCTTCGGCCTCTCACGAGATTCGATGCCCCAGAACCACTAAGTCAGTAGAGATCGGAATGTGCAATGGCGCGCAGCGACACGCTCCGCCGGGAGCTCGCGACCCTCGCGGACAAGAGAAGATCGCCGCCGCCGCCCGTGAAGCGGCGCGCAAAAAGCGCGATCAGGCCCATCGCTCCAACACCGCATCAACTGCCCGGACCGCTCTCGCCGCAGCGGAGCGTGAGGAGAAGAGGGCGGCGGCTGCCGAGGCGAAGTCCGCGAAGGCGCGGAAGGATATGGCGACCGTCGACAAGGGCATCGCGTCGAAGACGTCGTCGCTTCGTACATCTGAAGCCGCGGAGCGGAAGTCCGCGGACGGCGCTCAACGACGAGTCGACACCCGCCGTCGTCGGGACGAGATCACCCACGCGCGAGCTGTCGCGACGGCAAGCGCACGGCCCACGCAGATCCGCTACGTCGAGGTCAGGCCCCCGCGACCGGAACCGCTCCGAGTCCTGTACCTCACTGCTACTCCCGACGCGATGGAGACGACGGTGACCAGCCCAGATGGCTCTGTCGTTGAGCATGGGACGTGGCTGCGCGTGGATCAGGAGGTCAGGCAGGTCAAGCAGGGACTGCGAGGGTCGAAGTATCGCGACCTCGTTGTCGTCGAGCACGCACCCGCGGCGACGTTCAACGACCTGCTGAACGGACTCAATGACCACCGACCGCACGTCGTGCATTTTTCGGGGCACGCTGACACGCTGGGCGTTTGGATGGAGAACGAGTTGGGCGACTCGGACGGCCACGACGTCGACTTCGCGCTCCTGGCTCGGCTACTCGGGGCGACCGACGAACCACCCCGGCTAATCGTTCTCAACGCATGCGAGAGCATCGAGGGCGCTTACGCCCTCCTGCAGACCGTCCCGCTCGTGATCGGCATGTCCGACACGATCGATGACACCGCCGCCATCGTGTTCGCGAGGTCGTTCTACGCCGCCATGGCCTCCGCACAATCGGTTGCCACGGCGCTTGAGCAAGCCAAAGTACAGATGCTTGCGGCCTCGATGCTCGATGCGGATCAGGTGGACCACTCCTCTCTCCCGACCTTGCGCGCACGTGACGATGTCGATCCGACGACAGTTGTCCTAGTGACACCCTCCGACGCTGCGCCGTAAGTATCGGCGAAGTCGCGGTGGCGGCCGAAGCAGACCCGTTGGTCAGCTCGGACCACGGCTCGTGGATTCGACGAGTGGCCGCATGACCGCGGACGAGGCATTTCGTGGCTGCGCTCACCCGCTTGCCGCAGGGCGGCGAGCCGCTGACGCGCACCGCCGGCGCCTTCGCCCGAAACTTCTCAACTTTCGGACGGGCCCCTCCTGACCTGCGCAAACGCCGCCAGACAGGGGCGCCCGTCCGCGGGACGGGCGGGGTCAGGACGGGCGCAAGTTGGTGCCCCCCACGGCGCAACGTGGTCGACATGGACCACCCGACCGCCACCACTCGTTGGTCGCCACAGCTCGTACGCGACCTGACCGCAGCTGATGTCTCCCCCGCATCTGCAGCGCGCGAACTGGCTGCGCATGGCATTCCTGTCTTCCCATGCGCGCCTGGCCAGAAGCGCCCACTGACCGCTCACGGGTTCCACGACGCCAGCTCCAATCCCGGCAACGTCTCCCGCTGGTGGTCACTGTGGCCGACGGCGAATCTGGGGATCCCGACCGGTTCCATTTCGGGCATCGATGTCGTCGATGTCGACGTGCACGCCGCCGGGTCAGGCTTCGACTCGTTCCAGAAGGCTCAGCGAGCCGGGATCGTGTCGAACTGGGCATGGCAGGTCAGGACGCCATCGGGCGGCCTTCACGCCTACTTCCTGCGGTGGCACGACCACGAGCAACGGTCTTGGCAACTCCCTGGCCATCACCTCGACTTCCGTGGCGACGGCGGCTATGTCGGGGTCCGAGTAGCAGTCGTGCAGGATCGTGCGCTAGCACCTCCGGCCGGACTGATCGAGCATCTGTCGACATACGACGGATGGGCGCTGGTCACCTCGCCTGCAGGCCGTGCTGGCGCTCTGCCCGCCCGGAGTCGCTGTCGCGGCTTGGCACCGCGGTAAACGGCCCACCCGCGGCTGCAGGCCGCTGAATGCATGGGAGCCCGTCATCTAGCGGGGAACCAGACCTTGAGTCGTCTGATGGGGGTCACCTGCACGACCGTGCGCTGATCTAGCCTGGTCGCCAGGTTTCGGCGGCTAGAACGGTCGCGCGCTGGTTCCAGTAGGAAAGCGCCAGCCCTACGAGCGTGCACAGCAGGGCGCTCGCCCAAGCGTAGGTGAGTGACGGACTCAAGAACATCACGCCTCCCGACGTGCTGGTCATCGAGGAGGGGAGAATGAGGTATCCGAGCCCAGCCAGAACGCCGGCGAGGGTCAGTGGGAGCCAGATTCCACCCAGGGAGACCACAGTCAACCATTTGCGTCGGTCAGATAGCGCGGCTAAGGGAGCGGTCTCGCGAGCGGAGATCAGCGCGTCGGCAGCCAAGACAATCGCAGTGGTCAAGGTGAGCGGCAGGAGACCGAGCAGCCCCCAGAAGATCATCCAGCGCTGTGCGTAGAGCGAGGTTGTGCCACCGGCAATAGCTCTCTCGCCGATGGCCTCGAGGTCCATCCCGCCGACGCTCGATTGGTTCGCCACCTTCCGGATTTGGTCCACTTGCATGTCACTGCCTGTCGTGGAGATCAGGCTGATCTGGGCTTCAATCTGTGTCAGCTGCCGAAGATCTGGAGCCTCGTCAGGTTTGATTGTCAAATTTCCGCTCGATAGCCCGGCGGCAGATGACAGGGCAGTGAGCATTCTGTTCGCAGATCTTCGGGTCCGGCTCTCGCCGCTATGGCAAGGGTAGTCAAGTGCACGCAGCGCGGCACACGAACCGGTCAAGAACTCTTGATTCTTGCTGGTCTGAGTGTCGCCGGTGCCCTCTGCGAAGATCAACCACGTCCACACCGGCTCTACGTCGCGAGGCAGGCTTCGAAGCCACGCTTGGACTCCCGCCGAGTTGTGGAAATGACCGGTGAGCACGACGTTGCCGAATGTCGCTCGGTCCTTGACGCCTTGCTGATAAATCTCCCCGAGTGTGCTGGCGAAAAGTTGGACTTGCCCTAGAATCAAGATCGCTCCAGCTACGCCGCTGATCAGGCGGGCGGTGCGCGTCGGATAAGCCGCCAACCTACGTCCGGCCACTATGGCGCCAGGCGACCCACCCCGACGACCCGCCGCAGCAGCGAGTTGCCCGAAGGCAACCAACAGGGCAGCGACCAGCGCAGGAAGAGTCAAAATAACAATGAGAACGGCGGCCTCGTATGAAAGGACCCGCCAGACCCACGTGCGAAACATCACCGGGAGCCACACGGCTAGGATCGCCGCTGCGATGCACACGAGTGCCCGTAGCTGAGGCGTAGTTTGTAGCGATTTGGCCTTGCGGGCGCGCCTGCGGGTCTGTTGCCTCACCCGCACCCCGAGCACGATCATGAGAGCAACAAGATGCGCGACGACTATCGCTGCGATGCCTTGCCACCACAATGCACGCATGTCGCCGGCATGCAAGGTCGAGTCCAGGAATCTCAGGTCAATGTCGAACAGACCGAGCCCAAGTAGCGCTCCGAGTCCGAGAAGACTGCCCGTGGCCACAGCAGTCCAGGCCTCGAACACATCAACGATTGCTAGATGGTTGCGCCCAGCCCCCATGGCGACCAACTGTCGAGATCGCCTTTGCCGGGCCTCGGCGCCTACTCCAGCGCCGATCGCGATAGCAACAACTGCTGGTGCGATGAGAAGTAGGCCAACGACCAGCAGCAAGGACGACAGTGGGCGGGCATAGAGAGTCGGGGGCCCCCAGAAGCCCTCAGACCCGTTCGGGCCACCGAATCCTATGATCGGGGTCATCTCATCAGGGTCCACCGCTCGCTCCGTGGGTCGGACATAGATCCGACGTTCGCCCGGCACCTCGAGCCCTTCGGATGCGATGGACCCGACCACATGCCCAAAGAAGTCCGCCGGGTACGAAGCGAGGTCCCGGCGGGCCGCGGGAGACACCAGAACCTCACCGGGGCCGGGCCATGCGCGTACACCGGGCGGAAGTGGTGCGTCGTCGGTCAGCGGGGAGATCCAGATCGCCACAGTCGGCTGGAGGATGTTGTCGCTGTCGCGCAGGAAGGGGAGGTGGTAGCTATAGAGCACAGCGGCTGCTTGCCCGTCCTTTGCCATGACCGGCAAGAGTGAACGCATGGCCTGCTCGCGGTCGGTGGCCAAGCCCAGCATGAATGTCGGGATGACCGCCGCCAACGCCATTGCCGCTGACCCCACGCAAAGAGCCACGAACCGCATCCGACCCCAGTCGGCCTCGCGTCCAAGGCCCCGCGCAATTCTGGCTAGAAAGCCGACCATCTGACGGGTCACGCCATGATCTCCCGCAAGGCGCCGTCGGTCAGGCGAACCTGGCGGCCGCACGCTGCCGCGACCACCGGATCGTGGGTCACCACCACCAGGGCGCAGGCAAATTGACTCGGCAAGCTCCGTAGCAATTCGAGAACCTCGTCGCGGGTTTCGGTGTCCAGGGAACCGGTTGGCTCATCGGCCAGAATTAGCTGCGGCGAATTGACCAGCGCCCTCGCCACCGCCACACGCTGCTGCTCGCCACCAGAATAACCGCCCATGGTGCGGTCAGAGCGTGGCACAGACAACCCCTCCAGCAACTCTTCCGAGCGCTTGGTTGCCGCCCGCACGCTCTGACCGCCCAACAAGCCAGCCACCAGTACATTGTCTAAAGGAGACAACTCTGGGAGCAATTCGCCACTTTGAAAGATCATGCCGATCTTCTCACGCCGCAAACGCGCCATCGCGCTGCCACGCAGTGACTCTACTCGATTCCCGCTCACCATGATCTCGCCAGAATCCGCCCGTATTAGACCTAGGATGCACGAAAGCAGTGAACTCTTCCCCGAGCCACTACGTCCCATCACCGCAAGCGATTCACCCATCGCAAGTTCGAAACTGACATCAGCAAATAGAGTCGTCTCTCCGAACGAGAGCGAGAGCCCATTTACTGACAATAAATAGGTGGGGCTGGTGTTAGTCAAAGGCCACCTCCTAGACGGTGTGACGGAGGACGGCCTCACATCGGGAGTTGTGTCATCCAATCACGAGCCCCAGGAACCACACGGGTCGCCCCCGAACTCATTACGGCAGGCTCGGTGCGAACCAACCGATCCCACGTCTTTAAATACCGTCGTACCACTGCCGCTGTTGTTCTCCAGGCGATTACTCGAGGTTCCACCCCAGTTGCCGTAGGCCGAGTGGCCGTCGGCGTCGGTGTCCGCGACATAGAAGTTGCGTCCGGAATGCGAAGTACTGGAGCCGGTGATTGCTCTGGTGCCCGCGAGGGCCGGCGACGCTCCCAGAATCGCGAGTCCGATGATGCACGTGGCCGTGAAAGACTTCCGAGTATCCACAAGTTCCTCTCTTACCCAGCTCCATTAGCTGGCGTGTTTACCGGACGCTAGCAGCAACCGACTCGCCGATCTAGAGACTCAGACCTCCTCGAGTAGGCACAAGATCACTGTTGAGACTTACGGCCCGGTGACCTGGTAGGTCAGTGGGCGGGGGTCTCCGGGTATGCGGGCGGGGGTGTTGTTGAGTTCGTCGGTGAGCAGGTGCAGGGCGCGGGCGATGCGGGGGCTGTCGGGGCGGTGCAGGGTGACGGTGATCGCGGTGGGGGTGTAGGCCACGTGGCCGCCGAGGTGGAGCAGGTTGCGGGTGGTGGCCCGGAACTCGTTGGGGTCCCCCAGGTAGGCGTCCAGGTGTTGGGCGAGCCACGCTTCGGCGTTGAACGCGAGCAGCCGTAACACCATTTGCAGTCCGCGGCGCTCGATGCGGGGGCGGGCTCGCAGCGCGTCGGGGTCCAGGTCGGTGGCCCGCACTTTGGCCGGGATCGGTGCCAGCGCGGTCTTGGCCTCGGCCAGCGCGGCGGTCGCGGTGTCGATGCGTTTGTGGATGCCCGGTAGGGCGGCGTTCATCGTCTTGGGGGTGCCCGGGCCGGCGAACAGTTGGGGCATCGAGCGCTGCGCGGCGATGAGTTCGGCTTCGGCGGCGGCGACGGTCTTGCGGGCCGCGATCCGGGCCGGGTTGGGGACTTTACGGGTGTCCGGGCCGATGTTCATCACGTAGTCCGCGAGGGTGTCGATCCCGTTGTGCGCCGCGGCGTATTTGAACACGTTCTCGATCCGCCACCGGGACCGCAGCCAGCACAGCAGGGACGCACCGGTCGCGGTGAGGTCGCTGGTCAGGACCTGGAGCACCAGCTTGCCGTGTTCGTACAGGCTGAGCTGGCGGGCGTCGCCGTAGCCCTTGATGGCCACCGTCTCATCGGCCAGCATCAGATAGACCCGTTTCCCGTCGCGCACCGTCCACGAGCGCCGCGGGGTCGCGGTGACCGCGGCCAGGGGTGCCCGCCGGTAGGTGACCCAGTCCGCGCCCGCGTCGCGGCAGGCCCGGAACGCCTTGGGGTAGGCCCCGCCGCGGTCGAACCCGAGCAGCACCGGGGCGTCGGGGCCGAGGACCTCACGGAGTTGGGTGAGCACCCCGGGCAGGGTGGACACCAGCCCGGTGGGTTCCCCGGAGGCGAACACCACCGCCCGGCCGCGGGCGTCGGTGAGCAGGGTGTCATCGATCCCGGGTTCGGCGTGGCGGCGTCTGGTGTTCCAGCCCTTGGCGACCGGGCGGGCCCCGCTGTAGGCCACGAAGTGGTCATCCACGAAGTACACCGGGTCGGTGGCGGGGTCGGTGGCCAGCATCCCGGCGGCGAAACCCCGTTGCAGCGCCAACGGATCCGACCCGTCGGCCAGCGCGGACAGCCGGGCCCGCAGGGTCGCCATCTGCGGGATCGCGCTCAGCCCGACCGCGGCCCCGGCGTCGGCGCGGCGCAAATGTTTGGTGCCCTCCACGGTGTCCACCCCCAACGCGAAACCCAGGGTGACCGTGGTCAACACCGCCAGGTCCCCGTAGCGGCGCGCCGGGCCCCCGGTCAGGGTCCCGAACAGGGCCTGGGCACCCACCCGGTGCAGGTATCCCAGCAGCAGCATCGCGCCGGCGTAGCGAGAAGGAAACGTGCCGGTGCCGACCCGCGCCGACCCCACGAAACCAGCCACCGGCCCGCCTTCTGCCGGCTCGCTTTCCGCCGGCTCGGGCTCACTTTCCGTTGCTCGCGCTGGCGCGGCCTCGGCCTCGGTCGCCGCCGGGCCGGTCTCGGGGGGCTCAGGGGCGCCCGGGTCGCCCAGGGTGGCCTGCCCGGCCACGGCGTTCGGGCGCGGCACCCCGGCCAGCGTGCGGGCCACCGTGGTGGCGTGCACGCCCAGGCGCGCCCCGATCGCGGTGTCGCTGAGCCCGCCCGCGCGCCAGGCCCGGGCTTTGGCCACATCCCCGGCGCTGACCGTGGGGGGCCGGCCGCGGCGGCGGGCCAGCCCGCCCGAGCCCTCCCGGCGGGCCCGGGCCCGCAGCATCGACACGTACTCCTCGCTGATCCCCAGCACCTGGGCGACCCGGCGCCCGGTGAAGCCCATCCCGGGCAGGGTCACCGCCGCCAGGCTGCGCATACCCGAGTCCCCGGCGGCGTAGCTGTAGAGCACGGTGGACCCCACCGCGATGTACACCTGCCCAGTGACCTCCCCTGCGTGCAGGTCACTGGGCTCGGGCATGCCCCCCAGCATGGCCTGTACCGCGGGTCGGATGCTCACCCCCCGATCATACCAAGTCTTAAACACATTATGCAGGGACTCGCCGGGCGGAACCCGTTCAGGGCAAACCAGAATTGAGGTGGACACGCCGACGCCGGCCATAGTCTCTGCCGAAGCCGCAGACAACCCGACCCGGTCTCCCAGCTCCCAAGATGTCCGCGCCCGGACACCGACGCGAGAACAACAACGTCCCGTCCAGGACGACGCCCGAGTTTCAATAGTTACGCAGGACCAGACCGGCCGCGAAACCCCAGGTCACAGCACTGATGCCGGACTACTTCAGGAGATCTGAG
>JBBRHF010000188.1:0-8156 GCA_038223055.1 Actinomycetes bacterium
AGCTTCGCCCCGGCCCGCGCGACCGCCGGCACCTTGGTGGCGAGACGGGCCGCGGTCCCCGCCAGCGACCCGACGCTGAGGGTGCCGGCGTCCATCCCGGACCCGATCGACTCCTCGGCGGCGGGCGGCGGCTTGACAGGCTGCACGGATCTCACGGATTGCACGGTGGCACCTTGAAAATCCTCAGCAGTCATACAGGAAGGCTAACCTGCCCGGAGGCTCCCACTTCCCGTTGTCGCCGCTGCGCACCCTTCGTGCCACCATCGCGGCCCCGCCACGATCCCCGTCTCGGCGGCGACCCCTGCCGGTCAGCCGTGGCGAGGGAAGAAGGGACGCATCGCCAGCGGGGGCCGAAACGCCTTCCACCGCGCCTCGTCCTGACCGAGCCGGTCGGCGAGCAACCACAGCACGGCCGGGTTGTGTGCAAGGCCAAGGTGACTGCCGCGGACCTCGACGTTCTCGCGCCGGGCCCGCGCGCCGTAGGTGCAGGTCGACCAGGCCACGATCCCGTCCGCCCGGGTGTAGACCGACGTCGCCGGGACCCGCAGCGACCCCCGCTCGGCCCACGGCCGAGGCAGCCCACCGGCGGCCTTCGGGAGGTACGTCGCCTGGTCCACGATCCGCGACGCCTGCTGGGTCCACCCATTGCGCCGCAACACCGGGCTGCCGAGGGTGATCAGCCTGCGGACGCTGCCCGGCGATGCGCGAGCAAGCTCTTGCGCATAGATCCCCCCGAGGCTCCACCCGACCAGGCTCACCTTTCGGCCCGAGTCGCGATGAAGTCGCTCGAGGCGGGAACGCAGTTCCTGCACGACATGGGCCGTCGGACCCCGGTTGCGCCCGAGGCTCCACCCCGAGACGTTGTGACCAAGGCCACGCAGGACGTTGCGCAGCAACACCGTCGAGGGGTCACCGGCAAACAGCCCCGGCAGGACCAGCACCGGGTGCCCGTCGCCGCGAGCAGCGGTAGCGAGCAGCGGCCAGGTCCCCATGAGGGCGGCGAAATCGAACCCCGCCCGCGGACCTTCGGTCATCAGCAGGAGCGGGGAGGGAGCCTGGTATCGAGAGGACACTGGCGCCATGCTATCCCGCCGGCCTCGTGGGAATCGTCGGCAGTCGCGCCTAACGGTGGGTCGGCTCGTCAGGGCGGGGGGCGCTGAAGATGGCCAGCAGCTCGGCGACCTCGTGACCGGCGTTGGCCGGATGGCGGAAGGGTCTGGTCGGGTCGAGCGTGTAGTGCGTGCGTCGGCCCTCACGATGGCGTTCCAGGTAGCCCTCGTCGGCCAGGTCGCGCAGGATGCTGAGGGCCTGCCGCGGGCTGATGCCGACGAGGGCGGCGATGTCCTCGACCCGTCCCTGCGAGTCCCCGGCGACGGCGAGCAGGACGTGACCGTGATTGGTGAGAAGGGTCCAGGATCGGGTCGCCGCATGACGACCTGTCGACATGGACTCAGTGTGCCGCCTTCAGCGTGAGAGCGACACCGTCGTACGCGCTGAGCTTGCCGTCCGTCACGATCGCCACCCAGCCCCCCCGGTCGAGCACGAGCTCGATGAGCTCGTCGACGACGTCGTCGATGACGTCCGGGTGCTCGACGTCGTCGGCCGGGGTCAGCCAGTCACCGTCGGCGCTCAGCCGCGCGGGATAGAACAGTCCCTCCTCGACTGCGAGCATCTCGGGCCGCTCGTGCCGGGCGGCCAGCCAGGTGGCTCGCATGCCGCTGACCGCTCGGTGCGCCCCCTGCCGACGGTCCAGCAGGTCCAGCGCCTCGTTCTCCCGGGAGAGCAGGTACTGGTTGAGAACGGGCCGCACACGGGCCGCCAGCTCAGGCAACGGAGCCGTGGGCACGTTCGCGGGGACGGTCCCCGCCAGCCGCTCGCAGTGGCGGGACACCCCGAGGAACGAGGCCCGGACCTCTGGAGGCGCGATGAGCACCAGCGGCGACGGGTGCAGGCTGCGGTAGGCGCCCAGGGCCCGATCCACCCGCAGCAGGAACGTCGTCGCCGGGGCGCCGTCCGCCGTCATCGGGAAGGGGCTGTTGCGGGTGGGGCGCAGCTCACCCGTTGCTCCATCGAAGAGCCGGGCGTCGCGGCTGGTGAGCACGAGGACGACGTGGCGGGGGGTCCGGTGCAGCGCCCTGACCAGATCGCGGGTGGCGAAAGTGGGGTCGATCGCGACTCGCTCGCGCAGCGGCAGGTTGAGGGTGAGCACCTGTTGCACCGCCGCGCTGACGAAGACCGCCAGCGATGCGTCGGTTGGCCGCCCCGCAGCACGCAGTACGACGTCGCGCAGCGGAGCGACGATCGTTGAGCCGACTCCGGGCAGCCCTTCCTCCCGCAGTCGCCGTTCGGCCTGGTCGGCCAGCGCCAGCAACCTGGCCGTGTCGTCCGGTCGCATCGAGGCCGCAGGGCTGGTGTTCAGCAGCAGCGAGACCGACGGGTAGCTGCGGAGGGCCTGCAGCAGCAGGACCTGGCTGGGACTGGGTCCGCTCGGCCGTCCGGTGCGGTCCGCCTCGCCGGCCAAGCCGCCGCTGATGGGTGCCAATCTGGTCATCATGTCCTCCGAGTTGGTTCGGCTGGTGGGAACTCGGAGGTCTCTCCCGGCCTCGGTCCCGAGGCCCGCCGCGCCGGGCCCGGAGGCCGTCCTGACGACGAGGCGTTTGCGGGGATACTCCCCTCCACTGCGACCTAACGAGTGAAGCATGTTTCATGCTTTGGGTCAACGGCACCACGGCGCACCCAACCGGTGTGGCCAACCCGTGTGGCCAACCCGTGTGGCCAACCCGTGAAACTGTGGAAAACCATACAGCTCAACTAATTCTGGCGACGGCAACGACGTCGAAGCGTCGATGTCTCAAGCAGATGCTCGGAACGAGCGCACCGCCGGCTGGTGCTCTGCGGAGAATCTGACCGGCGCGACCGACGCGCCCGATGACTTAGTGAGACGAGCGATGAGCACGGCGTCAGCACGCCCGGTTCCAGCCGTCTTGGGTGAACGATTCTCGGATGGTTGTGGGTGCAGGTTGCCCGTCGTAGAGGCAGAGGCTGGAAAGCAAAACTGTGAAGGATGGGTCATGACGGTTCGACCAGCACACCCCGGGACCACGTGCCCGGCCACCAGGACGTCGTCCGAGCCGCCGCCCCGAACGCCGTCGGGCCGGTTCGTCTTGGCTTGGGCAAAGTAGTGGCCAAGACCCGAGCCCGGAAGCCTCGCGCAAAGGTGCGTGACAAGGCCCGCCACAAGCGAACGAAAGCCCGCGCTGCCCGCATTCGTGAGCATTCCGACGCGACCTGATGTGATGTCCAAGACCGCGGCCACCGTGTGCGCCCGGCCGATGTCGCGGTCCACACCGAAGCCGCGAGGCCGGTGTCGACGTGGGCCGCATCCGCGCCGTCGCCGATGAACGACTCGCCGATCTACAGGACGCTCACTTGTCGAGTCCCTGCGACTTCACCCACTCGTCGGCGACGTCACCGGGGTCCTGGCCCTCGGCGTCGACCTTGGCGTTCAGCGCGGTCATCGTGTCGTTGTCCAGCTTCGCGGCGACCGGGGCGATGTAGGCGGCGATCTTCGGGTACTTGGTGAGCAGCTCCTGCTTGAGAGTGAGCGCCGCGTTGTAGTTGGGGAAGAAATGCTTGTCGTCCTCGAGAACCTTGAGCCCCAGCGCCTTGATCCGGCCGTCCGTGGCGAAGACCTCCTCGCCGAAGTTGCAGGTGCCGCCCTTGGCAGTCGTCTTGTAGATGACCCCGGTGTCCAGCAGCTTGACGTTGCTCTTGGGCACCGTGATGCCATAGGCCTTGACCATGCCCGGGAAGCCGTCGTCGCGGGTCGAGAACTCGCTCTCGATGCAGAAGGTTGCCTCACCGGGCTTGGCTGCCGCGACCTTCGCGACGTCGGACATGGTGGCCACGCTCAGCTTGGTGGCCACGTCGGACTTGACGGCGAAGGCGTAGGTGTTGTTCATGGGCGCCATCGGCAACCACGCAATGCCGTTCTTGGCGTCGGCCGCCTTGACCGCGTCGAACTGTGCCTTCGGATCCGGCAGCGGCTTGGTGTTCTTCAGGTAGGTGATCCACCCGGTCCCGGTGTACTCCCAGTACATATCGACCTGGCCGCTGGTCAGCGCCGTGCGCGTGTTGACCGAGCCCTTGATGTTGGTCTTGTCCACGACGGTGGCGCCGTGTGCGGACAGCACCGCCTCGGTGATCTTTCCGAGCAGGATGCTCTCGGTGAAGTCCTTGCTGGACACCGTGAACTTCGCGCCCTTGAGCGCGGCGTCGGACGCCGCCCCACCACCGCCACCCCCGCTGCTGGTGCTCGCCTTGGACGCTCCACTCCCACCGCAGGCGGACAGCGAAGCAGCCAGGGCGAAGGCGGCGAGGGCGGACATCCAGCGGGCTCGGGACATGAACTTGACTCCAAGTGGGCGACGGAACGGGTCGGGACAGGGTGCGGCTACGTGAGACCCCGCGGGCGGAACACGTCCTCCGCCATGTGGGCGAGCCAGTCCACGAAGAAGGCGACGCACATGGTGAGCACCGCGCCGGTCACCTCGACGGTGAGACGGTTGAGCTTCAGGCCGTTGACAATGATGTCGCCCAGCCCTCCGGCGTTGACGAAGGTGGCGAGCGTGGCGACGCCGACGGTGAGCACGAGCGTGGTGCGGACCCCGGCCAAGAGGACGGGTACGGCGAGTGGCAGCTCGACCCGGGTGAGGACTTGCCAGGGCTTCATCCCGATGCCGCGCGCCGCCTCCACCAGGCTCGGGTCGATCTGCTGCAGGCCGACGATCGTGTTGCGCAGCACCGGCAAGACGCCATAGGCGACGAATGCGATCAGCGCCACCTTGAGCCCGATACCCAGCTTGAGCGTGAGCATGACGAGCAGGCCGATCGCCGGCAGGGCCTGGCCGATGTTGGCAACGATCAGGAACAACGGCGAGGCGTAGCGGGCCGATCGCCGGCTGAGCACGATGCCCAGGGGCACCGCGATCGCCAGGATAAGAGCGCTGGCCAGCACCGCAATCTTCAGATGGCCGAGCACGGAGGTGACCAGGTAGTCGCGGTTCAACGTGCGCACCTCGATGCTGTCCAGGTCCTTGCTTCGGACCCAGCCGTAGAGCGCGGCCAGGACGAGGAGCAACACGAGGGGAGTGGTGAGCACGCGGGCGCGCCCCGGGCGCCGGGCTGGGGCGCCCGGAGCCGGAACTCCGCTGGCCAGGGCAGTGGCCACGGTGAGGTCGGTCATGATCTGATCGTCATCCCCTCCGGGGTCCGGGCGTTCTCGGGGTCGCGGAAGTAGCGCGCCACCGACCGGCACAGACCCTGGAAGTCCAAGCCACCCCAGACCTTGCCGTCCTCGCCCACGACGCGCAGCGCCGGAACACCGCTGATCAGCTCGTCCAGTGCCCTGCGCAAGGTGGCCTCGGCAGGGATGTCGCGGGTCGCTGCGACCGATGGGCTGGCCGCCTCGCGCGCGGTGAGCAGGCTCAACATCCGCACGTGAGCGCTGCTGCCGACGAACTGCTCCACGTGCTCCTCGGCCGGCGCGCCGACGAGCACTCTCGGCGTGTCGTACTGCACGATGCGCGACTGGTCGGCCAGCACCGCGATCCGGTCGCCGAGGGCCAGTGCCTCCTCGAAGTCGTGGGTGACGAAGATGACCGTCTTGCCGAGCTCCTGCTGCAGCCCGCGGAACTCCAGCTGCAGGTGCTCGCGGGTGATCGGATCGGTGGCGCCGAACGGCTCGTCCATGAGCAGCACGGGAGGGTCCGCCGCGAGAGCCCGGGCGACACCCACCCGCTGCTGCTGTCCGCCGGACAGCTGGCGTGGATAGCGGCCTGCGAAGGTCGATGGCTCCAGGCCCACCAACTCGAGCATCTGTTCGACCCGCTCGCGGACATCGGCCTTCTTCCAGCCCAGCATCGTCGGCACCTGACCGACGTTCGCGGCGATGGTCATGTGCGGGAACAGCCCGACGGACTGGATCACATAGCCGATGCGCCGGCGCAGCTCGACCGGGTTGCCGTGCGTCACGTCCACGCCGCCGAGGCGGATTGCACCGGCTGAGGGCTCGATGAGGCGATTGATCATCTTCATGGTGGTGGTCTTGCCGCAACCGCTGGGACCGACGAAGACCACCATCTCGCCGGCGGGGATAGTCATGGTGACGTCGTCGACCGCGGGGGCCGCCACCCCCGGATAGATCTTGGTCAGGTGTTCGAGTTCGATGGACACGCCGCGGGTTCGCTCAGACACGGATGCCCCTCGAAACGGTGAGGCGGCGCAACAGCAGGTAGGCGCCGTCGAAGGCCAAGGCCAGCACGGTGATGCCCAGGCCACCGACGGCGGCCTGGTTCAGCGAGTTGACGGCCCCGAACCGCTGCAGCCCGGTGAAGATCAGGGCGCCTAGCCCGGGGCCGGAGACGTAGGCGGCGATGGCGGAGATACCGAAGACGAGCATGGTGGCGACCCGGACGCCGGCGATGATGACCGGCCAGGCAAGGGGCAGCTGCACGTGCACCAGGACCCGCCTCGGCGACATCCCGATGCCGCGGGCGCTCTCGAGCACGCCCGGGTCCACACCCTGCAAGCCGGCCACCGTGTTGCGGATGATCGGGAGCTGGGCGTAGAGCACGAGCGCGACCACGGTGCCCGTCCAGCCGAGCCCGAAGATCGGCAGGAACAGCGTCATCAGTGCCAGCGACGGGATCGTGAGGAAGGCCGCCGCAGCCCCGATGACCAGGCCGCCGGACCCGGGCTTGTCCCAGATGGCCATCCCGACCCCGACACCGAGCATCGCCGCCAGCACCATCACGAGCGCGATCAACTCGACCTGCTCGACCATCAGTGGCTCGATGTGCGACCACTGCGACCCGAGGTAGTCCCAGACCGAAGGTTCCGCCATTCCGCCTCCACCGGCCACACGACGTTCATAGCCTTTTTCGATGATCTTGCCGCCGGAGTCGCGATGTTACAACGACCGAAACGGTGAGTTGCTAGAAGTACAACACGCACGGGCGCGGCGGTCGGCCGTCGGCCCGGACCGTCTCAGGGTGAGACTGCTCTCATTGGCCAAGCAAGAGCAGTCTTATGATGGCGATATGTGGGCCGGGCAGCGCCAGCGCGGGCAGCACCCGTGTTGCTCCCTGATGCACACGGAGACCGTCGAGGACTACCTCAAGGCGATCTTCGAACTCGTCACGAGGAACGGGGCGGCGTCGACGTCGACCCTGGCGCAGCGGCTCGGTGTGGCTGCCCCCACGGTGTCCGCGATGTTGAAGCGCCTGGCCTCTGACGATCTCGTGGCGCGGACGGGTGTGCATGCGGTGACGCTGACCGAGCACGGCACCAGACACGCGCTGGCCGTCGTCCGGCGGCACCGGCTGATCGAGGAGTTCCTCGTCACCGCGCTCGACGTGCCCTGGGATGCGGTGCACGCCGAGGCGGAGATCCTGGAGCACGCGGTGAGCGACGGGTTGCTCGAGCGCATCGACACCTACCTGGACCGTCCGACCCACGACCCCCACGGCGATCCGATCCCCGCCTCGTCCGGTCCCCACGAGGAGCGGTGGACAACTCCTCTGGCCGACGTGGCGGTCGGCGCCTCGTTTCGGGTGCAGCGGGTCGTGGACCGGGACGCGGACGCGCTGCGCTGCCTCGGCGAGCTCGGGATCCGTCCCGGGGTCGTGCTCCAGGTCGTCGAGCAGGCGCCGTTTGGAGGGCCGTTGTGGGTGGACATCGACGGTCACCGGCACGCGCTCGGACCGGCCCTCACCCACGTCGTGTTCGGGGTGGCGTCATGACGACCCGACGCCGGTTCCTGGCGGCCGCGGGCGGCGCGGCGATCGTCGCGCTGCCGGTGCGGGCGGCGAGTGGGTCAGCGGATCACGCCGGACATGGGCAGGGACCGGGTCTGGGTGCGAGTTCGGCTCCGGCTCCGGCTCCGGGTGCGGGTGCGGGTGCGGGTGCGGGTGCACCGTCTGCTGGGCACGGGCAGGCCGGCGGCATGAACGGCGCGACCTTCCGCTCCGGCGGGCGCGTCGATCACGACGCTAACGGCTTCGACCCACGCACGCTGTTGCGCGACTTCGACTACGGGCGGACCACCGTCGGAGCCGACGGCCGCACGGTCCGTGAGTGGGAGGTCGTCGCCGAGG
>JBBRHF010000189.1:0-7877 GCA_038223055.1 Actinomycetes bacterium
GGCCCGAGGTCTGCGTCAGCGGGGCGGCGCTGTCGGGACCGCCAAGGCGGTCCAGCTTCTCGCCGTCCTCAAGTCCGAGCGGACCGAGCAGGCTGCCCGGCCCGGCACCGCGGCCGGGACCGACAGAACAGCGGACGGGGCAGTTGCGGCGGACCGGGCCTCCACCTCGGACGTCACCGACGCGTGGGAGCCGGCCGCGCCGTCGGCAGATCTCGGCCTTTCGCTGGTCGGCGGGGAGGGGTCGTGAACCCGCACCGGGAGATCCTGCTGTCCTCGGCGCTGGCCGCGGCCGAGCGGGGGTGGCACGTGTTCCCGTTGCGGCCCGACGACAAGCGCCCCGCGATCAAGGACTGGCAGACCCGGGCGACCACCGACCGGCACCGCATCCGACGCTGCTGGGCCACCGGCGGCTACAACGTGGGCGTCGCGTGCGGGCCGTCCCGGCTGGTCGTGGTCGACCTCGACGTCGCCAAGCCCAGCGCCGCCGAACCTGCGGCGTGGGCGGATCGCGGCGTCAACCACGGGCGCCAGGTCCTGGACCTGCTCGCGGCCGACGCCGGGCAGCCGAGCCCGGCGGCCACCTTCACCGTCGCCACCGGCACCGGCGGCACGCACCTGTACTTCACCGCCCCCGAGGACGGGCCGCTGCGCAACAGCGCCGGGCGGATCGGCTGGCTGGTCGACACCCGAGCCGACGGCGGGTACGTCGTGACCGCCGGGTCGGTCGTGGCCGGCCGCCCCTACCGGGTCACCCAGGACGGCCCGCCCGCGCCGCTGCCGGCCTGGATCCAGGACGCGCTGCGCCCGACCCAGACCGCTCCCCACACCCCCGCGCCGGCCCAGACCCTTACCGGGATCGGGCACCGCTCCCGCTACGCCGCGGTCGCCCTGCGCAAAGAGATCGACCGCGTGCTCGCGGCCGAACCCGGGACCCGCAACCACACTCTCAACGCCGCCGCCTACTCCCTGGGCCAACTCGTCGCCGCCGGAGTGCTGCCCGCGGAACTCACCACCGACGCCCTGCACGGTGCCGGGACCGCGGTCGGGCTGCCCGACCGGGAAACCGCCGCCACCGTCCGGTCCGGTCTCACCGCCGGCGCCAAGCACCCCCGAGCCCTCACCTCCTGACCCCTGCACGTCGGCCACCGCAGGCCCCCCAGAACTGGAGACCACGTCATGGCATCCCTAGAACCGACCAGCCTCACACCGGAGCAGCTCACCCCGATGCTGCACGCCTGGGCGAAGGGCAGCTACGCCGACGAGAGCGCCGTCAACTTGCTCGCCGTGCACGGCACCTGGCTCGCCCGGCGTGACTTCCTGGCGGCGTGTGTCGAGGCCGTCGACGACGGCTGGACCCGCGACGGCCCTACCCCGATCGCCGCGATCGACTGGCCGGGCGCCGCTCGTTTCGCCAGCACAGCACCCGCGTCCACCAGCGAGACCCTGATCCTGCGCCTGGCCTGTTCCCTGGCCGGAGTCGACACCGGCACCCTGCGCGAGCTCACCGCCGGCCTGGACACCACCAACACCGCCCGGGTCCTGGACGCCCTGGCCCACCGAGCCGGCTGGCACGAACGCGGCATCCAGCACATCGTCGACGGCCACCAACACATGACCGGCGCCGGCCACGGGCTGCGGGCATGACGACCCGCGCAGATCGCCTGGCGGCACCCGCACCGGGCGGGCCGCTAACGGTCGCCGCCGGCCCGGTGCCCCTCAGCAAACTGCACGCGCCCAGCGGCCGGGCTGCGCCCAGCGCGCTGGACGCTCCCAGCAGCCCGGCCACCCCCAGCGACCTGGCCACTTTCGGCGACCCTGAGGCCCTCAGCGAGATGGACGCGCCGAGCGACCCGGCTGCTCGCCGCGAACCGCCGGCTGCCCTCAGCGAACTGGAGGAGGTCGAACGCCAGGCCCGGGGCACCGACAACGCGGCCGATCCAGGCGGCGCCGACGACGACGGTCACACCGACGACGCCGCTGCAGGGGGCGGTCACGGCGACCGTCAACGTTCGCAAGCCTCCCGCCTGGTCACCCTGGCTCGGGAGTCCTACCGACTCGTGCTTGGCGAGGACGGGCGCTGCTACGCGGTGGACGTCGGCGGCCCCTCCGTTGCAGTCGCGCTGCGTGGCCGTGACGGGCTGCGGACCCGCCTCGCGCGCACCTACTACGCGCGCACCGGAACCGCACCCGCCGCGTCCGCGCTCGCCGACGCCCTCACCGTGGTCGAAGGGATGACCGCCAACACCCGCCCCGTCCCGGTCGCGCTGCGCGTCGCCCGCCACCGCGGCGACCTCGTGCTGGACCTCGCCGACCCCACCGGCCGCGCCGTCATCATCGGCCCCGGCGGATGGAGCCTCACCGAAACCTCACCGGTCCTGTTCCGGCGCACCGCACTCACCCACCCCCTCCCGGTTCCCGACGGCGACGCCACCGCCGGGGTGACGCAGCTGCGTCGGCTGCTCAACGTGGGCGAGGACGGGTTCGGCCTCATCGTGGCCTGGCTGCTCACCGCACTCATCCCCGACATCCCGCACCCGATCCTGGCTTTGACCGGCGAACAAGGCACCGCCAAGTCCACCGCCGCCCGGTTCCTCGTGTCGCTGATCGACCCGTCCCCGGCGCCGCTGCGCTCGGCTCCCCGCGACGTACGGCAATGGGCCGTCACCGCCGCCGCCTCCTGGACCGTCGCGCTGGACAACATCTCCACCATCCCCGCGTGGCTCTCCGACACCCTGTGCAAGGCCGTCACCGGGGACGGCATCGTCGACCGGGCCCTGTTCACCGACGACGACGTCACCGTGCTCGCGTTCCGCCGCGCCCTGGTGATGACCTCGATCGACGCCGGGGCACTCGCCGGGGACCTCGCCGAACGCCTGGTGTGCGTCGAGTTGCAGCGCATCGACCCCGCCCGCCGGCTGCCCGACGAGACCATCGAGGCCACGTTCCGCCGCGCCCACCCCGCCATCCTGGGCGGGCTGCTGGACCTGCTCGCCGACGTCCTGGGCGCCCTGGCCCACATCCAGCTCGACGAGCTGCCCCGGATGGCCGACTTCGCCCGGGTCCTGGCCGCGCTGGACCAGGTCACCGGCTGGTCCACCCTTGGGGCCTACACCGCCGCCGGCCAAGACGTCACCGACGCCGTCCTCGACGCCGACGTCCTCGCCTGCGCCATCCGCGAAGTCATGATCGGCCAAGCCGTCGGCTGGACCGGCACCGCCGCCGAGCTCCTCGCGCTGCTCACCCCCGACGCCGCACCACCACGCGGCTTCCCACGCAGCCCCCGCGCCCTGTCCGGGCAGCTGCGCCGCCTCGCCCCGTCGCTGCGCAGCGCCGATATCGACGTCGAGTTCACCAAGAACGAACGCCAACGGCTCGTCGTCCTGACCCATCGTCCGCGCGAGGGCGGCGGCGACCAACCGTCCAGACCGTCCAGACCGACCAGCCAGCCGCCCTGACCAGCACGAACGTCCTGAACGGTCCTCTCCACCCGCAGACGACGGACCGTCTCAACCGTCCAGCCAAGCCCCATCGCCGAGCCCAACCGTCAAGGCCGCCATCGGCGCCCTGACCTGGACGGATGACCCCGGGCTGGACGGTCTGGACGGTCTGGACGGTCGCCCCCAGCACCCATCGTGGGCGGCGCCGCACGCCGGCGCCACCACACCCAATCCACAGAAGGAGCTCGAACAGTGTCCGCTACCAGTTCAGGCCGGTGGCCCAGCGGCGCCTGCAGCAAACTGACCATCGCCGAGGTCTGCGAGGAGCTGCACGTGTCCCGCTCGACGTTCTACGACTGGCGCGCCAAGGGAAAGGCGCCGCGGTGCATGAAACTGCCCAACGGTGAGATCCGGATCCGGCGCACGGAACTGGACCGCTGGCTAGCCTCGTGTGAAGAGGTCGCCTGATGCCGACGACCTACAACGTGCGGATCTGGAAGACCGAGAAGTACGAGGGGAAGCAGGGGACGACGTACCGGGTCCGGTGGAAGACCGACAGCCATTCATGGGGGAAGACGTTCAGGACGGCCGCCCAAGCCGAGAGCTTCCGCTCGGAGCTGGTCTCGGCGATGCGCAAGGGCGAGGCATTCGACGTAGCCGGGGGGCGGCCCGTCTCCATGCTGCGCCGCGAGGAGCCGGGAACGACCTGGTACGACTTCGCCTGCTCGTACGTCGACATGAAGTGGCCCCGGGCCGCTGGGAAGTACCGCAAGAGCATCGCCGAGGCGCTGACCGCCGCAACTGTCGCGATGTACGAGGATGTTCCAGACCGCCCGGCCGACAAGACTCTGCGTTCTGCGTTGTTCAACTGCGCGTTCAACACCAGCCGGCGAAAGAGCGATCCGCCGGTCGAGTTGGGGCTGGCCCTGGCATGGGCCAAGAGCCACTCGCCGCCCCTCGCGGCTATCGGGCGACCAGGCGCTGCGCGGGCGGTGTTGGAAGCACTTGCGCTGCGCCTGGATGGGCTGCCCGCGGCGGCCACAACGGTGGCCCGCAAGCGCGCGGTTCTGTCCAACGCACTGAGCTACGCCGTGGAGCTGGGGGTTCTGGAGTCGAATCCGGTGGCGGCGATCAAGTGGCGGATGCCGAAAGTGTCGCACTCGGTCGATCGCCGGGCCGTTGTCAACCCCGAGCAGGCCCACGTCCTGCTCGACGGTGTGCGTGCGGCTCGCCGAAGCGGCCCCCGCTTGGTCGGCTTCTTCGGGGTCTTGTACTACTCCGCTCTGCGGCCGGAGGAAGCCGTGGAGCTGAGGGCGTCCAACATCGACCTCGGCGGCGAGAGCGGGTGGGGATGGCTGGTGATTGACCGGGCTGCCCCGGACGCCGGCAAGCCGTGGACCGACTCAGGACGCTCGAGAGACAGCCGTCAACTCAAGCATCGCGCCCGTGGCGAGGTTCGCCGGGTGCCCGCTCCGCCGCAGCTGACGGCCATCCTCCGCGACCACCTGGAGATGTTCGGCAAGGGTGACGACGACCGGTTGTTTTTGGGTGAGCGCGGAGGTGAGCTCGCGACCGTCACCTACGTCCGCGTCTGGGACCGTGCCCGAGCCGCTGTCCTGACACCCGCCCAGTACGCGTCCCCGTTGGCCCGACGTCCGTACGACCTGCGGCATGCCGCTGTCTCGACCTGGCTGAATGGGGGAGTGGCCGCGACACAGGTGGCCGAGTGGGCTGGCCACAGCGTCGCAGTTCTGCTCGAGGTGTACGCCAAGTGCCTCGACGGCCAGGAACACGTCGCCCTCAAGCGGCTCGGTGACGCTCTTGGAACAGCAGGGGTGGCCAAGCCTGTCGACGACTGACCCTGGTCTCCACCACCCTCACGGCTCTGGCTGAAGCCGAGGCGGGGTTACGGGGGAGTCGCGACCAGGTGGCGCGTCACCATCCTGGGTAACCAACCCCGCGGAACGTCGAAGATAGGAGTGGTCATGGCCTGGTTCACGAAGCCAGCCGCGCCCCGAGCGCTCTCCTCGTCGTTGTGACGAAACGTGCTGTCATGCGCGCCGCTGAGCGGTCGTCGGAGAACTGGGACTACCGATCGTTTCCGGTAGCCTTCGGCAAACGATCCGCATGGCACGTACCGAGGGGGCGCTCATCGCCGCGTCCGGTCCATCGCTCCGCAGCAGGTGAATGCGTTCGCCTGATCGAACCCGGGCGGCGGCGGCCGCTCCGCCCGCCTTGCCCGCGTCTATTCGCGGCTACTAGACGCACGGCCTCGGCACCGCGTCCTCGGAGTAGCAACGCACGAACCCAAACACGGGCCACCAGATCGCCTAAGTCCGATGAACTGCGGGTAGGCCGTTCAGACCTTGGCGCGGAACGACGTCGCCATCGCTACAACGCACGAACGTTAGTCGCGGACGATCTGCTCCTTCGGGTACGTCGAGCCACAACCACCCGTCTCCTTCTTGCACTGGAGCCTGTTGGCGCTGATGTACTGGACCTTGCGCTTGCCGCATTGCGGGCACAAGTACGCGTTTGGCATGTCGATCTCCAGAGATGCGGGACCTTCCCAAATTCAATAATCCGTATACTAGCCTCTGACCTGCGCGAATGCGAGCCCTGATAGGTAATCAATAATTTGGGGCGCTCCGGAGGGCATCTCCTCACGGAGGAGGCCGACAAGGTGTCAGAGCTGGGACGTAGCACCGCGACCATGGAGACCCCGTAGTCCCGCGTGTCGTACTTGGTGCCCGTGAACCTTCCCACGGTGCCGACTCGCCGGAGAATGACGTCGCGCTCGTGCGGCTCACTGGTCGGCAGGTCGATGCCGCTGCGAGATTGCCTCATCGCGTGCAGCGCGCTCGTCCTGGGTCGGCCAAGAGTCGATGCCGGTGCAAAGAGCTGCGGCGTTGGCGGCGCGGGTGAGCGAGTGGCTTCCCGACGCCCACCACGATAACGTTCCGGTCCAGTCGTTGCGGCACGACCTGCTTGCCCAGCTCGACCTCACCCGGAAAGAGCCTGGCCGAAGAGCTCACCGTGGTGCGCGGGATGCTGCAGGCGAACGAGGCCCACAAGGCCGCGTCGACCAAGTCGACCCGCGCCATCGAAGTGACGCATGTCGTCCACCCGCGCGGATCGCGGCCAGAGCGGACTCTCTGGCCGGACTTCCGAAGATCATGAGCGCACGCGGGCATGATCCGCGGCATTTCCGCTGGTCAGGGGCACGAAGGCCGGCTGAGAGCCGGAAACGCCGTAGGCACACGGACTTGGGCGTGTCGCGAGACAGTATGGGCATCTTTGCGCTTGGATGTGGGAATGTATCTGCTGGCGACGCGCTGGACCAACCGGGACGGGTCGGCGGCTGACTACCTGCAGCTGGCGCACAACGGGTGGCATCCCGTGACGAGCAGCGCGTTCGCCGCAACCAGCGACTGATTCCCGCCTCCGACGAAAAATCTCAGCCGGAGCCCTGTAGTAACACGACCCCATCACGCTCCGACGGCGTTTCCGCAGGTCAAGACCATGATCACGAGCCTCGTGTGCTCATGATCTTCGGAAGTCCGGCCTGTCGGCGGACTGCCGGCACCTGTCGCCGTCGCGTGAAGCGCGTCTGGTCGTGCAGGGTTACCGGAATATGTCGGCGAACGAGTAGGCGAGTGCGAGTGCTTCCTGGTTGCCGGCGCCCGCGAACGTCGCCAGGAGTCGCCTGAATGCCTCGGATCCGTCTCGGTCGAAGAGCACCAGAGGCCGCTGCTCGGCCAGCAGCCGGTCTAGGTACGCCACGACCACGTCACCGGCTAGAGAGTCGCCCGCGTATCCGCTGTCGCTAGGCACCGCGTCCGCCATGATCCGCAAGGCCGCGGCTTCGTCGAGCGGGGCGAGGAACACGATCGTCTCAACGGCCGGGTGCACGCACTGCGGCACGCCTGTCGACGCGCACGTCTTCAGGACCGGCATCGCGAGATCCCCGAAGACCTGGTCCGGCACCGCCCGCTCGGCGGCCGGGTCGCCCTTGCCGTCGAACGCACCGCTGGCGAAGTAGATCTGCTCCGCGACGTCGTGGCAGACGTGCACGGCGCCCTGAAGCTCCCCGAGCTGCTCTTCGCTCAGCTCCGCGGCGTGCAGCAGGCGCTCCGCCGGATCTCGCAGCCAGCGCGCCGCGGACGCCTCGGCTGCGGCACCGAGGAGCGCGAACGCCCGTTGCTGTCCGTTGCTTCTGGGCGGTGCGAGGTGCGGGCGTGCGCATTGAGCGAACCGGCGCACCGCGGGGGCCCGGTTCGGCGCCTGGTCGCACCACCCCTCGATGGTCGTTGACGCGAAAGGCGTCTGCGGGACGAGGGCGAGGTACGTCAGTAGGTCGACTGTCACGTCCCCGCGCAGGTCGTCCTCGCCGTCGCCCGGGTCGCTGTCCGTGTGGAGCCGAGCGAGCACGCTGTCGAC
>JBBRHF010000190.1:0-7818 GCA_038223055.1 Actinomycetes bacterium
GGCGCACAAGGCGGCCGAACAGTTCTACGTCGATCAGCTGACCACTTCCGAAGCAGCCCCCGGCCGCGATTTCCTGGCCGAACGCGGCTTCGACCAGGCCGCCGCCGAGCGCTTCGGGGTGGGCTTCGCCCCGCGTGGCTGGGACGCGCTCGTCCTGCACCTGCGCGGCCTCGGCTTCAGCCCGGATGAGATGGTCACGGCTGGCCTCGCGTCGCAGGGGCGGCGCGGGCCGATCGACCGGTTCAAGGGCCGGCTGCTGTGGCCGATCCGCGACATCTCGGGAGACACCATCGGCTTCGGCGCGCGCCGGCTGTTCGACGACGACCACATCGACGCCAAATACGTCAACACCCCCGAGACGCCGATCTACCGCAAGTCCACCGTGCTCTACGGGCTGGATCTGGCCAAGAAGGAGGTCGCGCGACGCATGCAGGCGGTCGTGGTCGAGGGTTACACCGACGTGATGGCTTGCCACCTTGCCGGTGTCGAGACGGCGATCGCCACCTGCGGCACCTCGTTCGGTGACGAGCACATCAAGATGCTGCGCCGCCTGCTGATGGACCAGAACGAGTTCCGCGGCGAGGTGATCTTCACGTTCGACGGCGACCTGCCCGGTCAGAAGGCTGCCCTCAAGGTCTTCGAGGACGACCAGAAGTTCGTGACCCAGACCTTCGTCGCGGTCGAGCCCGGCGGCCTGGACCCCTGCGAGCTGCGCCAGACCAAGGGCGACACCGCGGTGCGCGACCTGATCGCCCGGCGCATCCCGCTGTTCAAATTCAAGCTTCAGTCCATCCTGGAGCGCCGCGACCTCGACCTGAACACACCCGAAGGCCGGGTCGCGGCGCTGCACGCGGCCGCTCCGGTCGTCGCCTCGATTCGGGACCGCTCCCTGCGCCCGGAATATGCCCGCACCCTGGCCGGCTGGCTGGGCATGGAGGTCGAGCCGGTGGTCCGGGCCGTCGCCGTGGCCGCGAGCCGCCCGGCCGGCGCAGGTCAGCGCGGCCCCGCCGACCAGCGGCACAGCCGGTCGGCGGGGGCCGAGCCCATCCGTCCCGACGCCGGCATCCGACCTGACGCCGGCGCCCGACCGGACCCCCGCGACCCCGGCCTGCGGGTGGAACGCGGCGCGCTCAAGGTGGTGCTGCAGGCGCCGCACCTCGCCGAGCAGTCCTTCGACGACGTCGATCCTGCGGTGTTCACCGCGCCGGGCTACGCCGCGGTGCACCGCGCCATCGTCGCCGCCGGTGGCGTGCGGGCGAGCGGCGGGCGGGCGAGTGGGGGGCGGGCGAGCGGCGGGCGGAACGGCTCGGCTGCTGCGGGGTGGGTGGCCCGGGTCGAGCGCCAGGCCGAGAACGACGACGTACGGCGTCTCGTGCGCGAGCTCGCGGTGGAGCCGATCCACACCGACGAGCAGGCCGGGGCGCGCTACGCCATCGAGGTCCTCGCGCGACTCGAGGAGCTCGCCGCGACCCGCGGCGTCACCGAGGTGAAGTCCCGGTTGCAGCGCCTCAACCCCGTAGAGCAACCGAACGACTACAACCGGTTGTTCGGGGAGCTGCTGGCCTTGGAGCAGCGGCGCCGGAGCCTGCGCGAGCGAGCCATCGGCGCGTTGTAGCCGTTTCGGAGCCGGAGGAAAACCGTTCGGGCAGAACCTGGGAAAAGGGGCGACACCCACCCCGGCGCAGGGCACACTGGCGGCGTGCGACAGGTACTCGCGGATCCAGGCCTGAAGCGTCGTGACGCGGCCGAGTCCAACCACCCGCCGACGCCCGCTCCGTCAGCGGCCGACGATCTGCCCGAGGTCGTCGTGATCGTCGAGGTTGGCGCGGTCGGCGCGGTCGGCGCGGTCGGCGCGGTCGGCGAGGTCGAGGGCGTGGACGCCGATGCGGCGTCCGGGCCCAGCGAGGCCGATCTGGTGCAGGAGGACCCGGACGAGGTCGAGCCGCCGTCGCTGGACGATTTCGGTGCAGCGGCCAACACCGATCTGATCCGCGTCTATCTGCGCGAGATCGGTCGCGTGCCCCTGCTCACCGCCGTGCAGGAGGTCGACCTGTCCCGCCGGGTCGAGGCGGGGGTGTTCGCCGCCGAGCGGCTCGAGAACGACGCGGCCCTGACGCCGTCGCTGGCCCGTGACCTGCGCCTGGTGGCCCACGACGGCGAGCTCGCCAAGCGCAAGATCATCGAAGCCAACCTGCGGTTGGTCGTCTCCATCGCCAAACGATATTCCGGGCGCGGCCTGCCGCTGCTCGACCTGGTGCAAGAGGGCAACCTGGGTCTGATCCGCGCCGTCGAAAAGTTCGACTACGCCAAGGGCTACAAGTTCTCGACGTACGCCAGCTGGTGGATCCGACAATCGGTCTCTCGGGCCGTGGCGGATCAGGGCCGGACCATCCGGATCCCGGTGCACATGGTCGAGACGGTCAACCGCATCCTGCGTACGCAACGGACGCTGATGCAGACCCTGGGCCGGGAACCCACCCATGCCGAGATCGCCGCTCAGGTGGACCTGCCCGAGGACCGCATTGCCGAAATCCGCCGGTTGGCCCTCGAGCCGGTGTCACTCCACGCTCCGGTGGGCGAGGAGGATGGCTCCGAACTCGGCGACCTGATTGAGGACGGGGAGTCGATTGCGCCGGTCGAGCTGGTCTCGGCCCAACTGCTGCAGCGGCACGTCGAGCGGGTGCTCGCCGACCTCGGGGAGCGGGAGCGTGCCGTCGTCCGGATGCGCTACGGCCTGATCGACGGCGAGCCGCGCACGCTCGAAGAGGTGGGCCGGGCCTTCGGGGTGACCCGCGAGCGGGTCCGCCAGATCGAGGCCAAGAGCCTGGCCAAGTTGCGTCACCCGCACCTGGCCGACCAGTTGCGCGACTACCTCGCCTAAACGACGTACGCTCCGGTCCGTGCGTTGGCTCCGTCGGTCGCGGCTGCCGGCAGCCGTGCGGGCCGATCTGGCGCTCACCATCGGCGAGCGGGTCCTGTCGGTGGCCCGAGGAGTCGGCGGGTCCTGGGTCGTGGCCACCGACCGGGCCGTGATCTGCGCCGGTCGCCGCGTGGACTGGACGGAGGTGGCCCACGCCGAGTGGGACGACGAGACCGCCACGCTCACGATCGAGCCGATGCCGATGCCGATGCCCGTGGCACAGGCGGCCGAGGGATTGCGCGACGCGCCGTGGCGGCTGATGCTGGAGAGTCCTGGGCTGGTGCCCGAGACGGTGCGCGAGCGGGTCACCTCCAGCGTGGTCGCCAGCCGGCACGTGCCCGTCCGCGGCCGGGCGGGCGTCCGGGTCATCGCGCGGCGGGTGCCAGGGTCGCCTGAACTGCTGTGGCAGGTTGCGCCCGACGTCGGCATCAACCCCGCCGACGCCGACGTCGCGCTCGCCACCCGCGCGGCGTTGGCCGATCTGCGGGTGGAGCTCGGGCATTGAGGCCTCGACGGCTGGCGCAGCCGTGGCGCGACGGGTTGGGGTCCTCTCTGCGACGGTCAGGGGATGTTGTGGCCAGGAGATGGTCGGCGTCGGGGGGCGATGAGCAGGCTGGGATCGGTCATCCGCCGACGTGGCCGTTGCTGCCGGCGACGGGAGTGTCGTGGCCCGCGCGGCTGCCTGCGCTCGACGAGCGAGGCGCGGAGCCGAGCCAGGCCGGCCGCTTCTCTGCCACCTTGTCGCTGATGGACGACGTGGCCTTGTCCCTGGCCGTGGAGAGCGCGCCGGTGGCCTGGTGCTGCAAGGACGACGTGGCATTCTGAACCGTCGGGTTGGTGCGGAAGGACCGGGCCACCCGGACGATCTGGTCGTATCTCGCCCGTCCAGCGCGGCTGCCGAGAACGTATCCGGCGATGAATCCGGCGAGGAATGTTGCTTTGGTGCGCATGAGGGCCGCTCCCTGCGTCGAGGACAGATGCTGGGACGATACCCGGGCGCGGGTCAACGACACCTTGCGCTAGCCTGAGACATCCCGGTCGGCCCCGTCGACCGATCCCGCGTAGCTCAATTGGCAGAGCATCCGACTGTTAATCGGACGGTTTCTGGTTCGAGTCCAGACGCGGGAGCAGCGGATCTCGATGGGTCGGCGGGCACGTCGGGGGACGACTTTCGACAGTTCCGCTGTCCGCCGAGCCGGTAAACGGCACGAGCGCAGAGGCCTTGGTGCAGTCCGACGAAGCGCGTTCCCTCTACGAGCACCTCATCCCCGAGTTCGAGACCAGCCCTACGGACACGCTCCACTTGGTGCTCGTGGCCAAGGACATCTCCCGCTCCATCCGGGAATGAAGGCACACCCGCAGCATGCAGTCAGCTTGGTCACTCGGGAGCTGCCGGCGGGGCGAGGGCACCTCCTCTGAACTGCGATGATGCACCCAAAGGGGCGGTAGCTCAGCTGGTTAGAGCAGAGGACTCATAATCCTTGGGTCGTGGGTTCGAGTCCCACCCGCCCCACCACGTTTCCGCAGGTCAGCGCGCTGTGCTGCGTATTGCGAAGATCATCGCAGACCGCCAGTCCGCAAATAGTCCGAATCTTCGAGAGCGCTCCGGCGATTCTGGACGCTTCTCGTCGCTCCGCGACCTGGTGTCCTGGGCGCGACGACCGAACGTGAGGGGTGGGTGGGTTCGCTCGATGGCGAGCGTCGAGGCTCCCGTCCGGCGACCGGCCTTCGCAGCGGAGTGCAGCCGGGCGTAGATGTCGAGCGTCATGGCCGCCGATGCGTGGCCGAGCATCCGCTGCACCGACTTCACGTTCGCGCCAGATGCGACGTCCAGGCTCGCGGCCGTGTCGCGCAGGTTGTGAGGAAGTCAACGGGGCGAGCCCGGCGCGTTTGACAGCGGGGTCGAACACGGAGTGGCGGAAGTTCGAGTTTCGCAGCGGTCCACCCTTGGTCGAGGTGAAGAGCGGCTGGTTTCGGTCGCGCCCCGCGATGTACGACGTGAGCGGAGCACGCAGGAACACCGGGATGGGCACTGTGCGCCGCCGGTGGGACTCGCGCAGACCCGCGAGCTCGCCGAATCGGAGACCTGTGAAGGCGAGAAGGATGATCAGCAGTCGTACGGCGGGCGGCATTCACCGGTGAGCCACGCGACCTCTTTGTGGTTGAGGAACCTCTGCTCCGGTCCAGGGACCCGAGGTTTGCTGACACCATCGGCCACGTTGCGCGCCAGCCGGCCGTCTCGGACACCCAGTTTGAGCCAGCACCCAGACTCTCAGGACGCTCTCGCAGGACAGCCGGGTCTTGGGCTTGAGATGGCTCTTCGTCGCCGTCCACACCAGCGACCATTCGGCCACGGTGACCCGTGACTCCGCCGGGTCGATCCAGTCGCCGCGCGCGATGGCGGTCTGTGCGGTGGCCAGCCACCGAGCAGACCCGCGCGGGTCGCCCTGTTGAACGCGCCCCACCCCGATCCGTTGGGGCGCACATCTACGTCCAGGACGTCGAAGCCCGGGGCGCCGGTCGGGGTGGCGACGTTCGCGCTGGGGTGCCGCGCCCACCATTCGGCGATCACGCCCGGGTCGGTGGCCGGCGTCGTGGAAACCGTTGCGGGTTAAAGGGGTCTTCCCGCCGGGGACGCATGGGAAGACCCGCAGCCTGTGCGCGCCGTAGCTCAGCGCGCGGTCCAGCAGCGACGCTCTGTCCAAGGCCGCTGTGTCCAGGGCTCCCCGGTTCGATTTCACGCAGCGGACCTCCGCGCTCGACGACGTGTGTGCACTGAGGTGAGCCAGCGGGGCGCGCACGCGAGCGGCGCGGCTCAACAGGTTCCGCGGGCAACTTCCGGTCAGCCGAAGAGGGCACCGTCGGCACCGGTCTCCGCGGCCCAGCGGGCCCGCTCGTCGGCGGCGGTGAAGGCCGCCAGGTCCCGGTTGTAGCCGGGGTCACGGTTCGTCGCCCAGTCGGCGGGGGTGTCGTCGCGGTGTTGGCCGGGTTTGCAGCCGGTCCGGGCGCCCCAGTCGCGCATCCGGGCGTGGGTGAAGCCGAAGGTTGTGTGCCAGTCGGCCGGTCCGCTCGCCGGTTGGGACGGGCCAAATGCCGCCCCGTGGGCGCCGCGCAGCGCGGACAGCTCCTCGATCAGGGGTCCGTGGCGGTACCAGCACGGCGGCACGTCGCGGTGGTCCAGGGCGTAGCGGGTGACCAGCCAGCACACCCACCGGTCCAACGCGGCCCACTGCGCGGGTGCTTCGGCCGCGCTGACCCGGTCCCACCCGACTGGGCGCTCCCGGCCGCCGGCCCTTCTGGCCCCGCTCGACGTGACGCCCCAGCGCCTTCCAGGTGTGAAACCCCGTGACGTACCCGGGAAATGGATCCGGCGCCAGCCCACGGCGGTACGCCGCCTCATGCTGTGTGGCGATCAGCAGCGCGCTCCCGAAGGAGTACCGGTGGAACCGCGCCGGGACATCCAAAACTGCGCGCCAGTCCTTGCTGGACACAAGCTACGCCAGCGTAGCCGCCAACAACTCGTGAGCCCGCTCCAGCTGGTCATCTCGCGCCGACCTCGCCTCGGCTGTAGGTCTCATCGGTCGACCATCCCCTCCACATCCAAGGAAGGGGAGAACAGGCGGCGTGCACACCTGCCCATCGAGTGCCTGTGGGCGCACTCGATCGGCTGGCAACGCGTCATAGATTCAGGGACGGCGAAACAGCGGATGGCGCACGTCCGACAGGCCGGCCGGCGCCCACTACGATGTGATGATCTTGCACTCAGGCCGACGAGTGCACGGCCGCCGACGCCGTTGCCGGCTATGACGACATTGGCCGCTTCGTGAGCGGCACCCGATTCTGGTCGCTCGCGTCGATGGACGGACGGGGCGCGATGCCGATCCTGCTACGACTGTTTCCTGCGGTTACCGACCGGCACGTTGTCTTGGCAAACGGCGGGTCATCTTCGTTGTGCATGGGCCACGGCCGCCCGAGTTCGAGCCGTGGTGTTCCACCGTGGAACGCCAGTTGCGCCCCGCACGGCGGGGCGCAACTAGGGCGTCGTCAGGCGGTCACGAGCACCACGACCCGACGGTTTGCGGCTCGGGAGGGGGCGGTGCCGCCGATGACGACGGGGCGGGCGCCGCCGTACCCGTGGGTGGCGAAACGCACGTGCGCGCCGTCGTGGACCAGCGCCTTGCAGACAGCTTGGGCTCGCCGCGCGCTGAGCGACTTTTCATGGTTGGCGTTGCCGGCGTAGTCGGTGTAGCCCTCACAGGTCACGGCGTTCGCCAGACGCAGGTGGCCCGCCAGGGATTTCACAGCTGCGTGGCCGGCCTTGGTCAGCACCGCGCTGTCGAAGCCGAACAGGCTGGCCTTGGATAGGGTGGCCGCCTCGCCGACCGTCATCTGGCGGGCGCCGAGGGTCGGGATCGGATGGGCCTGGGTCCCGTTGTGGCTGGTGTTGCGCGCTCTCGTGTACTTCTTCGGGCCGTGGTAGGCCTTCGGGTTGTTCGGGATGCGGACCTCAGAGGCGGGATGGTGCCGGACGGTTTCGAGCCGGGGTGCGTTGGGAAGCGCCCTGTCGGCGAGGGACGACGGGCCGGCGCCGGCACTATTGACGGCGCGGAACCTCATCAAGTAGGCCACACCGTTGGTGAGGCCGGTCACGGTGGCCGACCGGGTCCCGCGGGCGCCGGTCTGGGTGGGCACCGTTCGCCAGGTTCGCCCGCCGTTGCTGCTCATTTGGTAGGAGGTGATAGCCGCGCCGCCGGTGGAGACCGGCGGGGTGAAGGTCACGGTGACCTTCCGGTCGCGGCCGACCGCGGTCAGGTGGGTGGGTGCCCCGGGTACGGTCGCGGGAGCGGGCATGGGCGCAGTGGTTGTGGGCGTCGGCGGGGTCGGGGTCGGCGGGGTCG
>JBBRHF010000191.1:0-7747 GCA_038223055.1 Actinomycetes bacterium
GCCGCGAAGAACGTGGCGGCGGCCACCTTGCCCTCGTAGAACGACTTGTCGCGGCCGATGGCACCGTCGTCGAGGCGCCGGGTCGCGACGTCGGCCTGGCGCAGCAGCAGCCAGCCGATGATCAGGTCACCAAGGCTCATCAGCAGCCGGGTGGTGTTCAGCCCGACCTTGTAGACGTTCTCCACCGACTCGGCAGCGCTCGTTAGCTGGCCGACCATCGCACCCACGATGCCCTGCAGGTCGACGAGCGCCTCGCCGAGCAGCTTGCGCCCCTCCTTGAGCCGCCCGTTGCCGGCGTCACTGTCCACAAAGGACTGGATCTCGGTCGCGAGGGCCATCAGCGCCTGGCCCTTGTCGCGCACGATCTTGCGGAAGAACAGGTCCATGCTCTGGATGCCGGTGGTGCCTTCGTACAACGTGTCGATCTTGGCGTCGCGGAGGTACTGCTCGATCGGATAGTCCTGCAGGTAGCCCGAGCCGCCGAGAATCTGCAGCGACTGCGCCAGCATCTCGTAGGACCGCTCCGACCCGACTCCCTTGACGATCGGGAGCAGCAGGTCATTGAGGCGTACGGCGCTGTCGTCGGTTTCGCCCTCGTGCTCGGCGACCTGCACCTGGTCCTGCACGGACGCGGTGTAGAGGACCAGTGCCCGCATGCCCTCGGCGTAGGCCTTCTGCAGCATGAGCGACCGACGTACGTCGGGGTGGTGGGTGATCGTCACCCGGGGCGCCGCCTTGTCGGTCATTTGGGTCAGGTCGGCCCCTTGCACCCGGGTCTTGGCGTAGTCCAGCGCGTTGAGATAACCCGTCGACAGCGTCGCGATGGCCTTCGTCCCGACCATCATGCGGGCCGACTCGATGACCTTGAACATCTGGGCGATGCCGTCGTGAACGTCACCGAGCAGCCACCCGACCGCGGGTTCGTCGGCGCCGAAGGTGAGCTCGCAGGTGGTGGAGGCCTTGAGGCCCATCTTGTGCTCGACGTTGGTGGTGTAGACCCCGTTGCGCTCGCCGAGCTCGCCGGTGTCCCAGTCGAAGTGGAACTTGGGCACGATGAACAGGCTCAGCCCCTTGGTGCCGGGGCCGGCACCCTCGGGTCGGGCCAACACCAGGTGGACGATGTTGTCGGCCATGTCGTGCTCGGCGCTGGTGATGAAGCGCTTGACGCCCTCGAGGTGCCAGGACCCGTCGGGCGCCGCGACGGCCTTGGTGCGGCCCGCGCCGACGTCCGAACCGGCGTCGGGCTCGGTCAGCACCATGCTGGCGCCCCAGCGCCCGTCGACCATCTGGCGGGCGATCTTGTGCTGCTCCTCGGTGCCCAGCCGGAAGATGACGTGGCCGAAACTGGGGCCGCTGGTGTACATGTGCACGGCCGGGTTGGCGCCGAGGATCATCTCGGCCACCGCCCAGCGCAGGCTGGGCGGGCAGACGGTGCCGCCGAGTTCCTGAGGAAGATCGAGGCGCCACCACTCCGCGTCGGCGTAGGCCTGGAAGGCCTTCTTGAAGGTGTCGGGCATGGTCACCGAGTGGGTGGCCGGGTCGTACACCGGCGGGTCGCGGTCGGCGTCGACCATGGAGTCGGCGAGGTCGTGGGTGGCGAGGCGCTGCACCTCGATCAGCATGCTGCGCGCGGTCTCCTCGTCGATCTCGGAGTAGAGCCCGCGGCCCAGGATCTGTTGGCGCCCGAGGACCTCGAACAGGTTGAACTCGATGTCGCGCAGGTTGCTCTTGTAGTGGCCCATCGGAGGGGTCCCTTCGGTGCGGCGAAGTCGCTCGACCGGGGGGCTACCGGTCAGTAACAAGCAATGATGCTACCCACGAGTAACTTCCACAAGACAGCCGCCGCGAACCTTTCCGCCGGCGCCCTGCCTCGCACCTCCGCCAGGCGCGCGGATGCGCCATCCTTGGCCCGATGAGAGCGTTCCTGCACCGCACGTCGCATCTCGTGCGCCGCCGTGGTCGCTCGGCGGCGGTCAGGGCGATGCGCCTCACGGGGGCGGCGGTGGCGTCCTACGTCGTGGCGAAGGCGATCTTCCCCGGCACCCAGCCGCTCACCGGACCACTGACGGCGCTCCTGGTCGTCCAGGTGACTCTGTTCAGCACCCTCACGACGGGGCTGCGCCGGGTGCTCAGCGTGGTGTCAGGGGTCTTGGTGGCGGTGGTCTTTTCCTCGGTCGTCGGCCTGACGTGGTGGAGTCTCGGAGCTGTGGTCGCCGCGTCCATCGTGATCGGCCAGCTGCTGCGGCTGCGCGAGCACCTGCTCGAGGTGCCGATTAGCGCGATGCTCGTGCTGGGCGTCGGTTCAGCCGAGACTGCTGCTGCCGCGCGCCTGACCGAGACCCTGATCGGGGCCGCCGTGGGCGTCCTAATCAACGTGGTGTTCCCGCCGCCGCTGCGCAGCCGCGACGCCGGCGAGGCGGTCGAGCGGGTCGCGCTCGAGGCGGCGGGCGTGCTCGAGAGGGTGGCCGACGAGCTGCCCGCGGGAGCCTCCACGGAGCAGGCCGCACAGTGGCTGGCGGACTTCCGCCGGATCCAGACGTACGTCGTGCGAGCCGACCAGTCCGTGGAGGCCGCTGGCGACAGCCGGCGGCTCAACCCGCGGGCCGTGGGCACGCTGGATCCGCAACCGGTGCTGCGGAGCGGCCTGGATGCGCTCGAGCACAGCACCGTCTCGCTGCGCGCGCTGTTCCGATCCATCGTCGACGGTGTGGGCGAGGGTCAGGAGGGCTACGACGAGGAGCTGCGTGGAGCGTTCGCCGTGCTGCTGCTCGACCTCGCCGGGTGCCTGCGGGCCTTCGGAGCGTTGGTGCGAGCCGAGGCCGGGGGCGGGCGCGAGGACGGGGTCAGGCCCGACGGCGCGGGGGACGGGGTCAGGCCCGACGGCGCGAGGGACGACGTACCGGTGGACGCTCGGCCGGGGGGTGCTCAGGGTCGCTTGGCTCAGCCGCCGCTGGCGCAGGCTCCGCTGGCCGAGGCGCTCGAGACGCTGCGGGAGACCCGGGCCCGGCTGACCGAGTTCCTGCTGGTGGACCCTCAGCAGGACAGCGACCTCTGGGAGCTGCGCGGCTCGCTGCTCGCCGCCGTCGCCCGGGTGCTGGCCGAGCTTGACGTCAAGGAGAGGTCCCGTCAGCGCGAACGGTGGCTGCGCGACGCCGGCGCGCGCTCCCGGGCGTCGCAGGCGGTGCTGCGGCTGCGGAACCGCTGAGCGGCCGATTCCTCGGTGCAGATCCTCTCTCGGCGTCCCCCTGGACACACATCGGCGCCGCCGATAGTTGCCGTTGGGCCAAACGAACGAGGGCCCGGGTCCTGAGGGTATAACTCGCCGGGGCCCTCGGACCGCGGCGGGCCGGGTCTACACGTAGGAGGTCTTGCCCGCGACTGCCTGGGCGGGGTGGGTGAACCAGGGCGCCAACAAGATCGTCGGGGGGTTCGCTCACCAAGATCTGCAGAGGAACACACAGAAGCGCCCTTGGCGGGCGGTTTCGTGCGCGAGAACCCCGCTTCTGTGTGTTGGTATGCAGATCCTGCTCAGGTCACCGTTAGACGTGAAGCGAAAAGTGCCTGCCGCATCGTCGCGGTGTCGCCCGCGCAGAGGTCGAAGCGCTCGTCGCCGTATTGGATCTGACGACGGATGCGGCGATGCAGATGCGCATGAGCCGGTGCGCATCTGCATGTTGGGGTTCGCCATGCCCAAGACCGTGCGGATACGCGACCTCGATGACGCGATCTACGCCGGTTTGGTCCGACACGCCGCCGAGGCGGGCATCAGCGTGCCCGGGTCCTGGCCCGATGCTCGTCGTTGAAGCTTCCTGTCTGGTTTCGGCGGCCTCAGCCGTCGCACCAAGCCCAGGAACCGCGCGCCAAGCCCAATCAGCCGTGCGTGGTCGCCGTCATCTCGAGACGCGCGTAAAGGACTCTTGACATTCTGGCAAGTGTACTTTACGGTCGGGTCATGTCGAAAACAACTGATCGGCGTCAGAGCGCAAGCGACAAGGCCCGCGGCCGCGCTGCCCTCCGAGACGCAGTTCCCTTTGTCGTCGTCATCGTGGCGCTCCAAGTCCCCGTGTACCTGTTGAACCCCAATGGCGAACGTACCGCGTGGTTTCTCGTGTGGTCCTTCGCGCCGCTGGTTCCCGTTCTGTGGTTCATGTGGGCCCAGGTGAGGAGCCTTCGTCGCGCCGACGAGTACCAGCGAATGCGGCAGCTGGAGGCCATGGCTGTCGGCTTCGGCACCATGATTCTGCTCTCGCTCGCCGGTGGCCTGCTCGAAGTGGCCAGGATGGGCGATCCGAGGCAGTCGCTGCAGGTCACGTTCATCGGCGGCGTCTTAGCCTGGATCGGCACTTCGGTCTTCAAAGCGTCCCGGTGAAGAACCGGCTCCGCGAGCTACGCGCCGTCCGGCGTTGGAGCCAGGCCGATCTGGCTGACCGCCTCGACGTGTCCCGCCAGACGGTCAACGCCATCGAGACCGGCCGCTACGACCCGAGCCTGCCCCTGGCCTTCAAGATCGCCGAACTCTTCGAGAACCCGATCGAGTCGCTGTTCTTCCCCACAGAGAACTCAGCCGACACGTCATAAGACCCGCCCCGACACTCTTTCTGACCTGGCCACCACACGGAAGGAACGAGCATGCCCCAGCACAGCCAGACCACCCGAACCCAGCTCAACAACGCGGGCGCAAGCCGAGGGCAGCGCCGCTACCGCGAGCCGTCCGCACCCGGCCGAAGATATCGACCCACGCGACCCACGACAGCGCTCATCGTTGCCGCAGCCGTCTTCGCGGCTTCGACCGTGGGCCTGAGCCCACGTTCAGCTCTGGCCGGGCCGGCCACCGGCCGGCTCTCAAGCCAGGTCAACAGCGCCGCCGACGTCGGCCTGCGTCCACTCGTCGCCGACGTCGTCAACGCCGGCGTGCCAGGAGTCATTGCCCGGGTCCAGGACGGGCACCAGATCCACGCCGTTACCGCGGGGGTCGCCGACCTGGCCACCGGCGCGAAGCTGCGGCCACAAGCCCGGTTCCGGGTGGGCAGCATCACCAAGACATTCATCGCCACCGTGGTCCTCCAGCTCGTCGGACAGGGACGCCTTCGCCTTGACGAACCTGTGGCACGAACACTGCCCGGCTTGCTGGCCAACGGGGACAGGATCACCGTCCGCCAGCTGCTCAACCACACCAGCGGGCTCTACGACTACACCCAGGACCCGACCCTGCTGGCGGGCGTCGTGCGCAACCAGATCTTCAAGCCAAGGGAGCTGGTCGCGCTCGCCGAGAGGCATCCGAGCGTGTTTCCCCCAGGCACCGCGTGGGCCTACTCCAACACCGACTTCATCGTCGCCGGCATGCTCGTCGAAGCCGTGACCGGTCACCGGCTGGGCCAGGAGCTGCAGGAGCGCATCTTCAGGCCGCTGCGCCTGGAGAACACCTCGTTTCCGGTCACCAGTGCGGTCATACCCGCCTACCACGCCAACGGGTACGTATCGACCGAGTTCTTCCCCACCTCAGACGGCCGGCCGTACGACGTGACCGGGCTCAATCCGTCCGCTGCGTGGGCCGCCGGCGCCCTCATTTCCACCGCGGCAGACCTGTCTGCCTTCTACCGAGCCCTGATGACGGGCACGCTGCTCACTCCCCATCTGCTGCGGGAGATGACGACCACCGTCGCCGAGGACCCTGCCGACCCCAACTACTTCCGGTATGGCCTGGGCATCGAACGGGTCCAGGACCCGTGCGGCGCGAACTGGGGCCACGGCGGCGCCATCTTCGGCTACCAGGACATCGCCTACTGGAACGAGCAGACCGGCCGGACCGTCGTTATCGCCAGCACCATGTGGCCCTCGCCCGCAGCCGCCGAGGCGGCCCTAACGAACGTCACCGACTACGCCCTCTGCGGGGTACCTGCGCCAAAGCCCCGATGAGCCGGCCGCAACGGGTACGGCGAACTCGCTCGTGTCGAACGACTTGCTAGCCGGCCCCGCGCCGACCGGCGAGTCAGCGTTGCTTGGGGATCCTTGCTCGCGTTCGACCCACGGCGCAGAAGCCGGTGCCCAGGGCGAACTCGCTGACCTTGAGCTCGTCCAGGAAGGGCGCGAGCACCGCCCACGGTCGCGCGAAGCCCGCGAAGGACCGGACGTAGGGCTTGTGCAAGGTGGTCACCTGCAGGTTCATGGCGAGCAACCATGGCGATGTGAACTTTCCGCCGCCCGCCACGACTTTGCCGCCGGGGCGCACGTGCGCAAGGACGTTGCGCAGGCCCTCGACGCTCTGCAGGACGTCGTGGACGGCACAGAAGAGGATCTTGTCGGCCACGACGGGAATCTCGGCTTGGCCGACAGAGGCGTTCAGCACCGAGACGTTGTCCCATCGTCGGGTTGCGACGCGTCCCCGTGCCAGGCGCACCATGTCCGGCGACTCGTCGATGCCGACCACGCTCCCGGTCGGTCCGACCGCTCGGCGCAGCCCTTCGAAGCACAGGCCGGTCCCGCAGCCGACGTCTAGAACGACGTCTCCGGGGCGGGGGTCCAGCGCGTTGACGATGCGATCACGGCTGCTCTGAAAGACCCCGGTGCGCGAGTCGTAGCGGTCCGCCGAGGCTCCGTAGGCGGCGGGTGTGGCCTCGGACGACGAAGGGGCGCGCAGAACCGCACCGCGGGGAGAGGTCGGGGCAAGTTTCATCCCCTCACTCTCGTCTACGTGCGTGTCTCGTGGATTACGGAAAGGTAAAGTTCCGTCCCGCTTGTGCCAGGTGTCGCCGCACCGACGGACCCGTTTGGTCTGGAATGGCTGGAAATAGGCTCACACTGGAGGGGATGCGCGCGGTCTGTCGTGCAACCCCTATGCTCTCCGGTCGGGGGCACCGCGCTCTGCCCACCCAACGCTCACTGTGTTGGTCGATGAGGGTTGATCGATGAGGAAGGTCCTGCCCGTGGTGCAGCCTATGGAATGCCCGCCGACCTCGTCGATGGTCCACACGGTGGCGATTCCTGGTCGCGGGAGCACCCTGGTGTGGGAGTGCGCTGGTCCCCCGGGCGCACCGGGGGTCATCCTCCTGCACGGGGTGGCCATGACGGCCGAGTTGGGCTGGTCGAACGTCATCGAGCGCCTTGGCCAGAGCTATCGCGTCGTCGCCCCGGATCTGCGGGGGCACGGCGACGGCATCCCCAGCGGATCGCGCTTCAGTGTCGAGGAATGCGCCGACGATGTGGCCGCGCTCGCCGACGTACTCGGCATGGAGCGGGTGATCGTCGGGGGCTACTCCATGGGCGGGGTCGTTGCCCAGCTCACGTGGCGCCGCCACCGGGGACTCGTCGCCGGGCTGGTGCTGTGCTCCACGGCACGCAACGTCCGCGGGGCCCCCTGGGAGCGGATGATGTCGCTGACCCTGCCGGCAGTCACCTCGGCGCTGAGGTGGAACCCCGCGGCGCAGGGCCTCACGTCCCAGGTGCTGGGCGAGAGCGTTCTGGGTCCCTTCGAGGATGCGGCCACGCGGGCATGGGCGCGGCGTCAGCTGAACCGGACCAGCCTGTCCACTGCCTGGTCCGCCGTACGCGCCGTGTCCGACTTCACCTCACACCAGTGGATCGGTGAGGTGGACGTCCCGACGGCCGTCGTGATCACGACGAGGGACCGCGTCGTGCCAGCGAGCCGGCAGCGGCGCCTCGCGGCAGCCATTCCCCATGCCCAGGTGATCGAAGTGGCGGCTGATCATGGTCTGTGCGTCAAGGACCCCGAGACCTTCGGCCGGGCACT
>JBBRHF010000192.1:0-7641 GCA_038223055.1 Actinomycetes bacterium
CGCCCGCGGGCCCGACCGGAACCACACAGTGGAAAAGCTGGCGCAGGCCAGCAGCATCACCACGCCCCCAACGCGGTCAACACTTTCTCGCCAACAACAAGATCAACAGAACCTCGGTCCACGGATTCAGGCTAAGGTGGAGAAATTTTCAAGAGCTGTGGATGAGTTTCTTCAGGCAACTTCCTCCCCGGCTGGTTGGTCGTGCGGGCGCTCGACGAGTTCCCCTGGCTGAAGGTTGCGCCGGCTCGCACCAGAGCGACCAAGTGGGGCGCGTTGTGGAAACCGGAGCACGGGTCACGCAAGGTGCATCATCCGGCTCCGCCGAACAGCGCCAGATCAGCGCCAGGTACAACTTCAGCGGCACAGATGCCCCCGACCACCGCTGGACACCTGCTTGACCAGGGGAGGCTCGGCCGCGAGGGCTTCGTTGCGCACGAACAACCTGCGCACCGGAATCTCATGCCGGCGTCCGGACGTTGCGGCGAGCGGCGAGGTCTCCCGCGGCCGAAAGAGACGACGCCGCTGCGTGCGCCGCCACGTCACCTCGGACCCGGAGCGGGGTGTGCCCCCTGCGACCGGGGCTGGCCGGGGGCTCGACGGCGGTGTGGGGCCGCGGCCGGAACCGCGGCCCCACACTCCTGCCGCCGGCGGGAGGATCGCCGGTGCGGCCCGCCTCGTCAATCTTTTCGGAAATGGTTCTCGCGTCGTTCACCTACGGGGTAGCCCCTCTCGGAACCGAACCTTTGTCAACTCGGGTGTACCTCAGCCCGACGTCAGGACCAGACGGCTAGGGCGTCAGGTTAGGGCCGCAAAGCTGGTTGATGGACACTTGTCCCCGCGGGTCTTAGGGTCCAATCTGACACTTCGGTCGGGAGGGACCCTTGAGCGGGCAGCAGGTCGGCTACACGCGGGTGAGCAGTCTGGATCAGAACGCCGCCCGGCAGCTCGACGGGGTCGCGTTGGACCGGACGTTCACCGACAACGCCTCGGGCCGGAGCACGGCCCGCCCACAGCTGGATGCGATGCTCACCTTCGTCCGCGACGGCGACACCGTGGTCGTGCACTCGATGGACCGGCTGGCCCGCAACCTCGACGACCTTCGCGCCCTGGTCCGCACCCTGACCGGCCGCGGCGTGCGGGTGCAGTTCGTGAAGGAGCAGCTGACGTTCACCGGCGAGGACACCGCGATGGCGACGCTGTTGTTGTCTGTGATGGGCGCGTTCGCCGAGTTCGAGCGGTCGCTGATCCGGGAGCGGCAACGCGAAGGCATCGCCCTCGCGCGCCAGCGCGGCGCCTACCGCGGCCGGCCCCGGGCGTTGAACGCCGATCAGGTCACACAGCTGCGGCAGCGGGTCGCCGCGGGCATCCCGAAGGCGACGCTGGCCCGGGAGTTCGGTATCAGCCGCGAGACCGTCTACCAGTACCTACGCGCCGGCGCGGGAGCTGAGCGAGCGGTCTGATGGAGGCAGAACGGAGGCTGCCCGAGCGGGCGGGCGAAGGGTTCCTCACCGCCGAGCAGCAGCGCCGCTACGGCCGCTACGTCGACGATCCCGACCAAGCGCAGCTGGACCGCTACTTCCACCTCGACTCCGGCGCACGCGAGCTGGTGGACATCCGCCGCGGCGAGCACAACCGCCTCGGGTTCGCCGTCCAGATCGGCACAGTCCGTTTCCTGGGCACATTTCTGGCCGACCCGACCGACGTCCCGTGGGCGGTCGCCTCCCATGTGGCCGCGCAGCTGGGCATCGCCGACCCCGGGGTGCTAACGCAGTACGCCGCCCGCGAGGGAACGAACCGGTTGCACGCCGGGGAGATTCAGCGGGCCTACGGCTACCGCGACTTCGCGACGCCAGCGGTGCAGGCCGACCTGATCGGCTGGCTGGAGGCCCGGACGCGGCTGGCCAGCGAACGGCCCGGAGTGCTGTTCGACCTGGCCACAGCGCGGCTGCTCGAGGCGAAGGTGTTGTTGCCCGGCCCGTCAGTGCTGGCTCGGCTTGTCGCCTCGGTCCGCGACCAGGCCGCCACCCGGCTGTGGCAAGCCCTCGCCGCCGCACCCGATGCCGGGCAACGAGCCCGGCTCGAGGGTTTGCTCGTCATCGCCGACGGTGAGCGTTCCTCGACGCTTGACCGGCTGCGGCGCGGCCCGACCAGTGTCACCGCCTCCGGGCTGCTTGGCGCACTGCACCGCCTGGAGGAGATCCGTGCGCTCGGTGTCGGCGGGCTTGACCTGAGCTTCGCGCCTCCCGGCCGGCTGGAGGCGCTGGCCCGTTACGCCACCACGGCGAAGGCGCAGGCTGTGGCCCGGATGGGCGAGCAGCGCCGGACCGCGACTCTGCTCGCTGCGGCCCGGCAGATGGAAATCGCCGCCGGCGACGACGCGCTGGACCTTCTCGACCAACTTCTGGGCGGCATCCTCGCTCGCGCAGACCGCGCCGGCACCAAGGAACGACTGCGGACCCTGCCAGCCCTGGACCTGGCTGCCGCGCAGCTCCGCGACGCTGTGAAGGTCCTGCTCGATCCACCGACGGGAGGCCTGGCCGGGGTCTGGGTCGTGATCACGCGCAGCGTGTCCCGCGAGCAGCTCGCCGCCGCCGTCGAGGCCGTCGATGCGAGCACCCGCCCCGCGGTCGACACCCACCTCGATGAGCTGCTCGCCCGCTACAGCCTGGTCCGCCGTTTCCTGCCAGCGCTGCTCGCCACTTTGCGGTTGCAGGCCGCGCCTGGCGGCACGGATGTGCTGGCGGCGTGGGAGGCACTGCTCAGCCTCGAGGGTCGCCGCGTCGTCCGTGCGGACGAGGTGCCGATGTCGCTGGCCACCGGTCCGTGGGCGACCCGCGTCGTCGGTCCGGGCGGCGTGCTGAACCGTCCGGTCTACACGTTCCTCGTCCTTGAAAGACTCCGGGAGGCCCTGCGCCGCCGCGATGTCTACGCCCCGGTCAGCCAACGCTGGGCCGATCCGCGGGCGCGGCTGCTGGACGGCAAGGCATGGGACGCCGCCCGTAGCGGAGTCGCAACCAGCCTTGGTCATGACCTCGATCCGAACCGCGAGCTCGCCGTACTCGCCGAGGACCTCGACGCCGTCTACCGCGCCGTCGCCGGCCGGCTCGAGCACAACGACGCCGTCCGGATCGAGACCGTCGACGGGCACGACCGACCAGTCCTGACCGCATTGGACAAGCTCGACGAACCGCCGAGCCTGCTCGCCCTGCGGGCAGCGGTGGACGCCATGCTGCCCCGCGTCGACCTGCCCGACGTGCTGCTCGACGTCGCCGACTGGAGCGGGTTCCTGACCGAATTCAGCCACATGTCCGAAGGCGCTGCTCGCGCCGAGGACCTCGGGGTAAGTATCTGCGCGGTCTTGGTCGCCGAGGCCTGCAACATCGGCCTCGAACCGGTCGTGCAGGCCAGCAACCCGGCGCTGAGCAGAGCCCGGCTGTCCTGGGTCGACCAGAACTACATCCGCGGCGACACCATCACCGCCGCCACCATCCGGTTCGTCGACGCCCAGGGCGACATCCCGCTGGCCCAGGCGTGGGGCGGTGGCGAGGTGGCCTCCGCCGACGGGCTGCGATTCGTCGTCCCCGTCCGCACCCTGAACGCCGGCCCGAACCCCCGCTACTTCGGACCCGGTCGCGGCGTGACCTACCTGAACTTTCTGTCCGACCAGTTCGCGGGCTTCCACGCCATCATCGTGCCCGGCACCCTGCGCGACAGCCTCTACATTCTCGACGGCCTGCTCGAGCAACAGACCAGCCTGGAGCCGCACGAGCTGATGACCGACACTGCCGGCTACTCCGACCAGGTCTTCGGCCTGTTCCGGCTGCTGGGCTACCAGTTCAGCCCCCGCCTCTCCGACATCGGCTCCGCCCGCTTCTGGCGCATCCACCGCGCTGCCGACTACGGTGCCTTCAACGGCCTGGCCCGCCACCAGATCAATACCGACCTCATCGCCGCTCACTGGGACGACCTACTGCGTGTGGCCGGCAGCCTCGCCACCGGAACCGTGCGCGCCTCTGAACTTCTGCGGGTCCTGCAAGGCGGCGGACGGCCAACACCGCTCGGCCGCGCGATCGCCGAGCTCGGCCGAATCACAAAAACCCTCTACTTGCTCGCCTACCTCGACGACGAGACCTACCGCCGCCGCATCCTCACCCAGCTCAACCGCACCGAAAGCCGCCACTCCCTCGCCCGAGCCATCTTCCACGGCCAGCGCGGGCAGCTCCGCCAGCGTTACCGCGAAGGGCAGGAAGACCAACTCGGCGCCCTCGGACTCGTCGTTAACGCCATCGTGCTGTGGAACACCCGCTACCAAGACGCAGCCCTGAACCAGCTGCGACACAGCGGCTTCGACGTTCGCGACGACGATGTCCAACGCCTATCGCCACTCGGGTACGACCACATCAACCTGCTCGGCCGCTACCAGTTCAGCCCCACCGACCTCACAGACGGACAACTCCGACCCTTACGTGACCCCAGAGCCCGGGACGCCTGACCAGTTCCGCGACGCCGCTTAGCGCACGATCCTGCAGCGCTGCTACTCACGCCCCATGTCGTCGCGCCACCCTCGCGAGTCGTCGCAGCCGACGGCAACGAGCATGGGTACGACCTCCTCGCGCTGGCCTCGGATCAGCCGCGCTCGGTGAACGGCGATGCTCTCCGAAACTTCCTCGACCCACCCCGCCAATTTGGACCACCTTCCGATCTGCCGAACGCAAATGCCCGACCAGACAAGCTCGCAGCCTGGGTCGCTACCCGCCCGGAGGGCGACCGCAACGGCGGACTTTTCTGGGCGGCCTGCCGGATGGCGGAGTCCAGCTATCCACTCCAGTCCGCGGCCGCCGTCCTGGGCGACGCCGCACAGAGTGCTGGCCTCTCAGATCGGGAAGCGACCGCCACCATCCGGTCGGCGTACCGGATCGCTGCGCGGCTAGGACCTGTGAACGCCACGGGCCCTACACGAGCGGTTGAGGGGGTGCGACTGTGAACACGCAGCCCTACGAGCGCCACCTCGACCGCTCCCTCGAAGACCAGCCGCAGGCGCCCGCCGCCTTCGGACCCGAGTCAAGCGCATTCGCGACCCACCGCGACCCGTCAGTTCCTGCGCCCAACTCGCTGCCCACCGCCGCAGCAGAGCGACCGTCGATCGCCTGGGTTCGCCCCAGTGAACTACCGACGACCATCGGCTCGAAGTGGATCCGTCGCGGCATCGACCTGCAGAGCGAGCTCACGCGGCGCGCTCGCCGCTCCCCGGGCTCAGCAGTGCGATCCGCAGGACGCGTCTCCCGCACGGCCATTGCACGCCCCACTCCGAGCGCACCCACCGTCGACCGAGGAGTTGAACTATGAACGACCCGCACCCCTTCGAGGACCCTCAGCAACTTCGGATGCTGCTCGTCGCCCTGCACTACGCCGGTGATGGGGCGTGGGAGCACGATCCCGACGCTGCTGAGCTGCTGGCCTTTGCGACGACGAAATACGCGAGCCTCGCGGTCAAGCATCACCTCGACCCCGCCGAGGCCGCGTCAGCAGCCTGGGACGTGATGCGCACCCGCGCCGCCCGGATCGCGGACGACCCCTGGGCCGTGATCACCCACTCGGTCGCGCTCAACCTGTTCTACGAGGAGCGGGCGCGCGGACTCCTGTGCGGATCTGACCAGGTCCGCAGCGAGGACGTCGCCGACTTTCACGACGCCGAACGGATCAGCGACCGAGACACGAACATCGCGGACTACCACCCTTCGTTCTGGTCGCTCGATGACGTTTCCGAAATTGAGGCGCCACCGGCACCGGATCCGGACGACGAGGAACCACAAGACGAGCCGACGAATGCATTCGTCGCGCTCGACACCGCAGTTCACGCGTTCGTCGAACTCGGCTGGCCCAGGCCGGCCGCACGCATGGCTCTGGAGTGCATTGCAGCCCGACTCATCCGGACCGGAAGCAAGCACAGCACCTTCGAATCCCTCCGCCGAGATCGATCCATTCGCTGCCAGCTCGACATCGACCAGGACTCCTGGGTCTCTGTCCTGCACGCCGTCCTGGGTCACGAGAACCCCGACCTCGGCCGCACCGCAGCGGGCCGCGGAATCCTCCAGCGACTACTCATCGGCGAGCGCCTTGACGAGTTGTTCCTCGTTGGGCGCATCGCGGAGGCGATCGCCACAGCTGCCCCCGTGCCGACGGAGTCGATCCATGCCTGACTCACGCGGCCACGTCGAGCTCCAGCGCAGCATCGATTCCATCCAGGTGGGCGATCGGCATCGACGCGAGACGGGCGACCTCAAGCCGCTGATGAACTCGCTTGAACGCGTCGGCCTTCTCCAGCCGGTGACGATCACGCCGGGCGGATACCTCATCTGCGGGTTTCGCCGGCTCGAGGCTGCCCGGAAGCTCGGATGGAACAACCTCCGCGTGTGGGTGCGCTCGGGGTTGACCGACGACCTCACCCGACTCCTCGCCGAGCGAGACGACAACATCACTCACAAGCCGATCTCGGCATACGAAGCAGCGCAGTTGTACGACGAGATGTTGGCGCTGATCCAAGAGGACGCGGACAGGCGCAAGAAGGCCACACAGTTCGGCTCGGTTTCGGACGACAACCCCAGGACGAACGGTCCCGCCGATTCGGCGGGACCGGAGACGGAACCCTTGGGTGACGCGCGCCGCCGTGCAGCTGAGCTCATCACCGGCACCGCGTCGTACACGCGGCTGTCGCAGATTGTCGAGATGGAGCGGGTGGCTGCCGATGCCTCTCGACGTCCCGCCGTCCGCAAGGTCGCGGGTGACGAGTTGGAACGGATCCGCAACGGTGGAGCCGTCGACCCGGGATACCAGCGCGTGCGTGCCGTGATTGCGGCATTAGAGGCTGAGCCGCCCGATGAGGATCCGGACTTCGACGCACGAATGGCCGAAACGATGGCCATGGCCAAGGCCGACAAAACTCGTCGGATCCAAGAGAACCGGGCGAAGCGAGCCACTGCCGCGGCCACAGCCAGGCGTTCCGTCCGCTCGTTCGCGCTCGTCTGGGGCGAAATGGAGGGCTGGTCGAAGCACTACGACGCCGCCTCGATCGCCCGGGACCTTGGCAGCCACGACTGGGACATGTTCCTCCGGGTGCTCGACGAGACCAAGACGTTCGCCGAGTCCGTGGAGTTGGCGCGGACGTCGGTCACCACTGAAGTCCAACCGACGGAGGTCTGAAGCATGTGGGGCTCGATGGCACGGAGCGACGGCACGAAGTGGCGGCGACTTATCGTGGCGGCCGCTGCTGTCCTGGTACTGCTCATCGTGGTGGTGACGTACTCGCTGTTCGCGACCCGGCACCAGGCGGCGGTCGACACCTCGGACGTGCCACCAACTCCCGTTGCCCCTCCAGCAAGGGCGGCTGCAGACGGGGAGGTCGAGCGGCTCCTCCGGACCTCCGATCCGGAGCGGTTTGCGGAGCAGGTTGCCGAGGTGCTCTTCACCTGGGACACGCGCGCGCTTGCCACCTCCTCTGTTGTCGTAGAGCAGTTGGCCGCGCTCGCTGACCCCACCGGTGAGTCCTCCGCCGGCCTCGTGGCTGACATCGCGAACTACCTGCCAACCGATCCTGTCTGGATCGAGCTGCGGACCTACGAGACCCGGCAGTGGCTTGAGGTG
>JBBRHF010000193.1:0-7626 GCA_038223055.1 Actinomycetes bacterium
AGCTCCGCCGCGAAAAAAGTCGATGCCGCGCGCAAGATCGCGTTCGCCCGGCGCAGCTCACGGTTCTCCCGCTCCAGCTTGACCAGCCGGGCCGAGTCGGTGCTGGTGATCCCGGGACGCGCGCCGGTGTCGACCTCGGCCTGACTCACCCAGCCGCGCAACGTCTCGACGTTGATCCCGAGCTGCTCACCGATCCGCCGGCACGCCGCCGGCCGCGTCGCCGCGTCACCCCCTTGGCTTCGATCACCATCCGAACCGCTCGCTCACGCATCTCGTCCGGGAACTTCCGTGGTGCCACCATCGTGGTCGTCCTTCCAGGCTTGGTGGTCTCCATCAAACCCGGTGCTCTTCACGCACCGTGGCGGGCGCCCGGCCCAGCGCCACGGCGATCCGACGGTGCCCGTCCCCGTCGGCCTTGGCCATCAACGCCGCCCCGATCACCGTCACCGCGTCCGCCCGGCGCAGCAGCACACTCGCCGCCAACAGGACGTGTGTGCCCCCGCAGCGCACACATCTGGCCCGCCGCGGCCGCAACCGTCCGGCCCCGCGCACGAGGCGTTCCCGCGCCCAACCCCATGGCCCCAGCCGGCCCCCGCAACCCGCCCCGGGGCAGCCCAGGACCCCGGCGCGCAACTCCGCCTCGACCGCCGCGACATCCAGGCCTACCGTCAACACGGGTGCACTCCAATGCACCAAGACGGCCCTTCCGTGTCTGCCAAGACATGCGGAAGGGCCGTCGCCTACTTCAGGACGTGCTCACCTTGGCGTCGCACACGACCAACCACAAGACCGACCCACCGATCCAGCACCACCGCCAACGTGCCCATCTCACGATGACGCGGTCCTCCCCAGCCACCCTGGCGGTCAACACACAACCCGACCCGAGCGCAAACCGACACCCGGAGACCACCCATGGACGAGCCGACGGAAAGCCCAACGACGCGCCGACACCGACCGGCGCCGCGCCCACCGTGCCGCCGACCGACCCACCCGGGACTGCCCGCACCCCGGAGCCCCGCACCGCCACGGCACCCGCACCGCCTACGTCAAGGACCGATGCCGGTACACGCCGTGCCGCGCCGCAGCCCCGGCAACGGGCCCAGTCCGGCCGCAGCGCGACCACCTCGGCTCCCAGGCGGCGGACCCGCCGGGCGCGCGCCGCTGACCAGACCCGAAGGCGCCCCTGGCGGCCCGCCTCCGGGCATCTCAGCAGGCCCGCGCGCACCGCGCGCCGTGCCGCGTCGGGGTCCACGACCGTGATCACACAAGCTCGCTCTCTGCACCCGCGCAGCCTGCCGTGCCGGCCGCCGCGCGGGGAAGGGGGAAGTCGTGTTGCAGCATTCCTGGCCTGACCCTCTCTCGACAACCCCTGGCGCCCAACGGTTTCGGACCCCGTGCAACGACACGGTGCGCACCTGCAGACCGGGACGCCAACGGCGCGACCAGCCACGACCCGGTTCATCCCCGCTATGGCGTCGCACACCAACGAGCCGACCCGACGTGCCACCCCACCGCCGACCTCTTGTCACCACGACGCGGACGGCCTCAGGCAGCGTGACGCCCTACAGTGGCGCGAGAGTCGAAGACGGAGGATTGCGTTGGCCCGCAATACTTCGGTGCAGAACGGACAACTGTCGCCGTCGCAGGCTGCCTGCGAGGAAGGAAGGTCAGTCGGTGCATCGTGGCTGAGACCGGCTTTCTCGGCGTCAGTCAGCGTTTCCGTGCTGCGGTCGGGCCTGTCGGCTCGCTGCCTGACGCCGCGAGATAGTGCTCGAGCGCCTCCCGGGCCAACACTGACAGGCTTACACCCTTCTCGGCGGCACGCTTCTCTGCGGCGGATCGCAATGCATCCGGCAACCGGAACTGCACCCGCGGGGAATGGACGCCGGCGCCGCTGAGGGACTTCCGTCCAGGAATCAGGTTGCGTCGGCGGACCTCGGCCAGCGTCTCCTCAGCGAGCTGTTCGGCCAGCTCGTTGGTCAGCCTTCGGCCATCTTTCAGCCGCACGACCTCTGTGTCCAGGTCGACGTCCCCGATGGCGTCGCCTTCCGTGACGACGTACTTGCTCGGCTCGATCATGATCCGTCCTCCTGTCCTCGGAAGCTGGGGGGCATCGCGTGGATGACTGAGAGCCCGCCGGGGTTTCGGTTGTCCGGCACGGCGACGACTTCAAGCTCGACGCCGCGTGAGTCGGTGCCGAGGGAGTGCAGTTGGTCACCGATCACGGTGGGCTCCCCTGCGTCCGTCATCGCCTCGATGATGTACCGGTTGCCCACCTTGTGGCGACGACCAGAGCGCACCACCCTGATATCCACAACGTCGACTGTGTCAGACACATGCGAGGAACGCAACCTGTCCTGGTGCCAGCCGCCCCGGATCATCAGGTGGCCGGTCAGCGACGAGGGGATCGGGCTCGACGAAGTCGGCCTCTCTAGATCGCGACGAGATGCTCCCCAGCGCCCGGCCGAGCCGCAGCCACCCCAGACCGAGCACGGACGCGACTACGACACCGTTGGTCGCCTCCGGGCTACTCGCGGGCGAAGGAGAGCGGCGAGTCGGAGTTGAGGAACTCGCTGATGTCGGGAATCCACTGCGGGTTCTTGGCGATCACCGGTGTCAGCGTGGCGAACTCTTGGGTGATCGGATTGAACGCGATGACGATCCGAACTGGCTTGTAGCGCTTGTCGATGACCTTGAGGCCAGCGACCGCGGCTCGTAGTGCCGTGATGCGCTGCTGTCCATCGATGAGGATCTGCTGGTGAGCCGCGACCTGGCCGCCTTTGAGTTTGGCTCCGACCGACTGCCACGTGATGAGCTAACCCACGGGGTAGCCCTTGGAGAGGGAATCCATCAGATCGCGGACCTTGACGCTGTCCCAGACGAACGGGCGCTGGAGCTCGGGGATCGCAATCTTGTCGCCCCTGACATCTGCCAGCAGTTGCGTGACAGCCGATTGCGTCACCGAGTACTTCGCCATCTGGATCCCCCTTGATTGGTCAGCGTGAACGGTAGTCGCATCCACCGACACGAGGGTCCGCGAAGGCCTGGAACCAACCGCGCCGAGTAGTTGGCGGGCCTTCGGCTCATCGACAGATAACTTCGTGTATGCGAAACTATCTGTCATGAGGTTGCTTGCAGTCTCCGAGGCCGCCGAGCGCCTCGGGGTCTCCTCGCGTCAGGTACAGAACCTGGTCGCGAGTGGCGAGCTGCGCCAGGTCGCCAGGGGTGTGCTCGACGAGACTTCAGTCGAGAGGCTTACGGCGATTCGGGGAGGTTCACACACGCGCGCTTGGTCGCAGGCGACAGCTTGGGGTGCGGTTGCGCTGTTGTCTGGAGCCGACGCGACATGGTTGGGGGAGACGCAGCGCTCGCGGCTCAAGGGTCGGCTCCGCGCACTCGGGGCTACCGAGCTGGTTGAACGCGCTCGCGAGCGAGCCGGAGTGACTCGCTATGCCGCCCACTCCAGCGCGGGGCAATATCTCCTAGCCGAGCTCGTGTACGCCGCGGATGCCGCGGGCCGGCTCGGCTTGGCACAGACGAACAACATTGACGGCTACCTCGCGGTCGGCGACGTTGTCGGACTCGTCTCGCGTCACGGCCTGATTCGCGACGACGAAGGCAGCGTCACGCTGCGGGCCACCGCGATGGACCTTGACGTCGTTGGTGATCTGAGCAAGCGAAGCGTCGCGCTCACGGCGCTCGACGTGGCCGAGTCTCTCGATGTCCGCGAGCGCCGGGCAGGACTCGTTGCACTCGATCACGCTCTGGAGGCCTTCCGTGGTTGACCGCCCGAGCATCGACGTACCCAGCCCGCCGGGAGGTTGGGGCGCGCCGTGGCCAAACGTCGCCGAGATCGAAGCTGTCCTCTCTCATGAGAAGTGGACGCTCGTTGTAGGGCTGATGACCCAGCTTCACGGCATCCACCGCGGGATCGACACCGTGCGCCAACCAACGACGTCGACATCGTCCTTCACGTCGAGACCAGCCGCGGCATTGCTGCCGAGACAGCCAACGCGCTGGAGTCGCTGGGCTACGAGTTCAGGCCATCGATCGATGACCGGAACAAGACCGCGCACCGGTTCAGTCGCGGCGAGTCCACCGTGGATCTCGTCACCGCCGCACCCGGCGTCGTCGACGTCCTGATCGCCGACCATCCCTCGCCGCGGGTGGTCGAGAAGCTGCACGGTGCAACCATGGTCGCGATCGAAGGCGGCACCCAAGCACTGCGCCGCACCGTGAACGCACGCTCACCCTCGAGACCGGCCGCACGACCACGGTGAGCGTTCCGTCGTCGTTCGCAGCGGTGACCCTCAAGGCCGCGGCCTACCAGACGGACTCGCGCGACAAGGAGCGTCACCTGCTGGACGCCGCGCTTCTCCTGGCCGTGATCGAGGACCCGTACGCCGCACGTGGCCTGCTCGGGGGTTCGGACAGGGCGCGACTCCAATCGCTGGTGCGCGCCCTCCCCGATGACGCTCGTGAGTGGCGCACCCTTCCCGGGCAGTGGCGGACCAACGGGCAGGCCGCGCTCCGCATCCTCTCTGCCTGACGCTTACATCAGCGAAGCGCCCTTCAGCTGTGTAGGAGCAGTTCGGGCCAAGGCGAGAGGGTACGCCGGTACGTGGGTCGGCCACCGTCGTCCCCGGGGCGACGTTATGAGCCAACGGTGGATGCAGCTACGCCCGCCGGTGCGACGCCCCAGTGACCCCGCCGCTGATGGCGTCGGCCTCGGCGGCGCCCACAGCCTGGGCAGCTGCCTGGCACATCGACTTGATGGCGCGTTTCGCGTCGCGGTCGTTGGCGTACGTGCCGACGACGAGCAGGTCGAGATCTTCGGAGAAGCGCTGGATCAGACGCAGCTTCTCCAGACTGGTGCCGCCGGTGAAGATCACCTGGTCTATGCGCCCGGGCGCGCGGGTCGACATCGGGAACCAGGTCGGCCAGGTCACCGTGCCCGCAGTCGCGCAGCAGCACGGACAGCCGGGCACGCACCGCCGCAGGTTCGGTCCGGGCCGCCCGCGCCAGCCGGTCAGCGCGGACCGCACCGCAACCAAGCAGGCCACTGAGCCGCCCCCACGCGTGCGCGGCAGGCACCTCCACGACCCGGTCCCAGCCCTCGAGCACCTCCAGGAACGCCACCTCGAGCTCGTTGAGCCGCGCTGTCCGGCGACCAGTGCGCGCCGCCCTGGACACGAACGTCACCGGCCCGACCGGACGCGGCGCCCGGAACGGCACCGCGATCTCGGCGTTGCGCGGCTCCGGCCGTGGATCCGGGCTTGGACCGACCAAACCCGGGGCTGGCCCACGGCGCCGGACCGGGGAACGTGCTCGGCGACGAGGCAGGAGGGGCGGGGCCAGGTCGGTTTCGGTCACGACCGCGAATATGGCGGGGTGGGAGTCGCGCAGCGCCGCGGCGGTGCGCCGACCGTACTCGGCGCGGTAGCCGTCGGGCCGCGGGAGGCGAAGGCGTACGCCGCCGCGACGAGCAGCAGGACATTAGCCGCCGTACCGGCCTTGGCGTCGCTCCACGACGTCATGATCAGCGCCTGCGAAACGACGGCGCCGAAAGCGCCGGCGATCCACCACTTGCGGTTCCGGACCGCGAGCAGGACCCCGGCCGCCACGACGACCGCCGCGGCGGTCAGCCAGCCCAGGCCCATCGCCGCACCGATCGGTTTGGACAGCGGTGGCACCTCGGCCCAATCAAGCCCCTTGGCGGCGCCGAGCAGGTGGATCAGACCGTGCCCCACCACCACTACGACGACGAACCACCGCACCACACTCCTCATCGGAGGACCTGCTGGTCGTCGCGGGCCCGGGCAACCGCCCGGGGTCCTGCGACGGGTGGTGTCGCCTGGGACAGGCGGATCGAGGCGACCACCAGGATCGATCCGGTCAGCAGGTACAGGCCCTGCAGCCAGCTGAATCCCTCGCCGAGAAGGGTCTCCCCGAGGATCCAGGCGACCATCACGGCGCCCGCTGCTGCGCTGGTGACCGGCGCCCGCCGCCAGTGGGCCAGCAGGGCGGCCGCCCCGACCGTTGCGCTGCCGCCGATGACCACGGCCAGGAAGATCCCCGGGACGAGGAACGAGTCGAACCGGGTGTGGCGCAGCAGGACGGTCGGCACACCGAGGCCGCCGGCGACCAGGGCGATCCCCCCGCCGACGGCGGAAACCGCATTGAACAGGTGGGGTCCGAGCAGTGTTCCTCGCACGGCTGGCATGGTGGGTACCTCTGTTTTCCGGTGGGTTGTGTTGGTTCGGGTGGTTGTCATGTCGCGTCTCAATCGGAGGCGACGGCGTCGAGCACGGGCAGGCGGGCTGCGCGGATCGCGGGCCACAGCGCGGCCAGAGCACCGACCGCGGCGGCCAGTGCCACCATCGCGGTGAGCTGACCCCACGGGATGGCCAGGGTGGTCAGGCCGATGCCGGTGAACACGGTCGGCAGCACGGCCGCGACGGCCAGCCCGAGCACGACCCCCACGACGGTGCCGAACACCGCGGTCAGGACGGACTCGATGGTGATGATCCCGGCGAGCTGGAGCCGGCCGAGACCGACGGCGCGCATGAGGCCGATCTCGCGGGTCCGTTCGATCACCGACAGCGCCAATGTGTTAACGATGCCCAGGACCGCGATGACGATCGACAGGCCAAGCAGCGCGTACAGGATGACCAGGATCTGGTTGACCTGCGCCGCGAGGTCGGCGGCGAAGTCCTGGGAGTCAAAGACGGAGAGCACCACATAGGGTGCGACCGCCTTGACCAGGTCCGCGCGCAGGTCCGCCGCCGTCGCGCCCGGCGCGGCGGTAACGAGGAGGAAGTCGATCGTGACCTGCGCAGGTGGGACGACCTGGGCGAGGAGCCGGTCGGACATGATGATCGGGTCGCCGATCAGATGGGAGTCGATGATCGCGCCCACCGTCGCCGTCGCTGTCGCGGCACCGGTCTTGGAGGCGAAGGTCACCTTGTCGCCGAAGGACCAGCCGCGGTTTTTCGCGGTCGCCTGCTGGACCGCGACCGCGCCCTCGGCCAGGGTGCGCAGGGATCCTCCCACCACGTCGAGATCGATCGTGCGCCCGAACGCCTCGGGCGGGAGCCCGACCACGGACAGGGTGTCCTGCTCGGCTGCTGCCTCTCCGGGGCCTGCGACGACGGCAGGCCCATAGGCGAGTACGTCGAGCGCGCCGACAGTGTCCAGGGCTCGGACATCGGCCACCGCGCCGGCTGGCACGCCGGTGGCGGACTGGATGGAGAAGTCCGACGTCCAGCCGTCGTTGACGATGGCGCGGGTGGAGGCGGTGGCCGAGGCGGCCAGCACCGAGGCGGCTCCGACGAGGGCCATGCCGATCATCAGGGCGCCGGCAGTGTTCGCGGTGCGCCGGGGGTTGCGGATGACGTTCCCGCGGGCCAGGCGGCCCAGCGGTTTGACCGCGGCGACGAACGCCGCGGCCAGCACCCCCAGGGTGTGCCGGGCGAGGAACGGGGCCAGGACCAACACCCCGACCACGAGCGCGACGGCGCCCAGTGCGAGCATCGCCGAGCCGTGGGACGCTGGGGCGAGCAGGGCAGCGAGCAGGGCAGCGGTGCCGGCCGCGGCGAGCAGACCGCCGGCTATGGTGCGCGCCCT
>JBBRHF010000194.1:0-7619 GCA_038223055.1 Actinomycetes bacterium
TGGCGCTCTCCTGAGTCATCATGGTGGGCAACAGGGAACCGCGTGGGGTGCGGTGCTGACTGCCCGGTGGACACGGTGCGCGGGGGAAGAGGGCCCGCCGTACGCCGGGTACAGCGCGCCATTGTGCCAGAGGTTGTCCCCGCGCACCGAATCGGCCGCGAGACGGCCATGATCATGAAACATCAGGGGTGCCCCCATCGCCCGGATGCTTCGTGGTCACCCGACCGGTGCGGGATGGATGACGCGACCGCGCAGCACGACCCGGCGCGCTCCGGCGAGCACCTCGATGTCCGTGCGTGGGTCCGCGGGATAAACCACCAGGTAGGCCGGGGCGCCCTCCTCGATGCCGCGGTGGCCCAGCCAGGACCGCGCCGACCACGACCCGGCGCCGAGCGCGGCATCGACGGACAGCCCAACCCGATGGTGCAGGGCCACGATCTCCCGCCCGATCAGCCCGTGCGGCAGCACGCCGCCCGCGTCGGTGCCGGCATAGATCGGCACTCCCGCGTCGTAGGCCGAGCGCAGCACGACGTCACAGCGCGCGTGCAGGGCCCGCATATGGGCCGCGTAGGACGGGAACTTGTCCTCGCCCTGGGCGGCGTAACGCGGGAAGTTGTCCAGCTGCACCCGGGTGGGCACGAGCGCGGTCCCCCGGGCTGCCATGTCCGCGACCACAGCGTCGGTGATCCCGGTGCCGTGCTCGATGCAGTCGATGCCGGCGGCCACGAGCTCGGCGACCGACTGCTCGCCGAAGCAGTGGGCGGTCACCCGAACGCCCAGCTCGTGCGCCCGGGCGATGGCCGCGGCCGCGGTCCCGGCCGGCCAACAAGGTGTGAGGTCACCCGCGTCGCGCTCGATCCAGTCACCGACCAGCTTGACCCACCCGTCGCCGCGGCCGGCCTGGCGCTCGACCTCGGCCACCAGGTCGGCCGGATCGACCTCGACGCCGTAGTTGCGGATGTAGCGCCGGGACCGGGCCACGTGGCGACCGGCCCGTACGACGCGGGGCAAGTCGTCGCGGGTGTCGATCCAGCGAGTGTCGACCGGCACTCCGGCGTCGCGCAGCAGCAGCGCCCCGGCGTCCCGGTCGGCAGTGATCTGCTCCTCCTGGACGTCCTCGCCGACCCCGCCGTCGGCGTCCAGTCCGACGTGGCAGTGGGCGTCGACCAGTCCCGGCAGCACCCATCCCTGCACCGTCGTCGTTGCGGTCGCGGTGGGTTCGAAGGTCACCCGGCCCCCGACGACCCACAACTGGTCGCGGACGTCGTCGGGTGAGCAGACGATCCGGCCGCGCAGGTGCAACGTCGGCGCAGCGACTCCCACGTCAGCCCCGGCTCAGCGCTGGCCGGGAGGGAGCAGGTCGCGCAGCTCGGGCGGCAGCTCGAAGTCCTCCGGCAGGTCCAGCGGGGCACTGCCGGGACCAGCCTGGCGGTCGGCGTAGTGCGCGGCCTCGATCGCCCGCTTGGCCGGGTTGCCGGAGCGGCCGCCTTTGGCCTTCGTGCTGGTGGACCGGGCCAACGCCTTGCCCTTGGCCTTCTTGCCGCGCCCGCCGATCCCGGGCATCCCGGGCATCCCGGGCATCCCGGGCATGCCGCCGCTGGCCATCTGGCGCATCATCTTCTGGGCCTCGGTGAACCGCTCGACCAGCCCGTTGACCTCGGCGACCGAGGAGCCGGAGCCGCGCGCGATGCGCGACCGGCGGGACCCGTTGAGGATCTTGTGGTCGCGCCGCTCCTGGGGGGTCATGGACTTCACGATCGCGGCCACCCGGTCGATCTCGCGCTCGTCGATGTTCTCGATCTGCTCGCGCATCTGGCCCATCCCGGGCAGCATCCCGAGCAGCTTGCCCAGCGAGCCCATCTTGCGCACGCTCTCCATCTGCACGAGGAAATCGTCGAAGGTGAAGTCCTCGCCGCGACCGAACCGGCCGGCCATCTCCTCGGCCTGGCCCTTGTCGAACGCCTTCTCGGCCTGCTCGATCAGAGTCAGGACGTCGCCCATGCCCAGGATCCGCGAGGCCATCCGGTCAGGGTGGAAGGTGTCGAAGTCCCCGAGCTTCTCCCCCGCAGAGGCAAACATCACCTGGCGACCGGTCACCTTCGCGACCGACAGGGCGGCACCGCCACGGGCGTCGCCATCGAGCTTGGTGAGCACCACACCGTCGAAGCCGACGCCGTCAAGGAATGCCTGCGCCGTCCGCACCGCATCTTGGCCGACCATCGCATCGACCACGAACAGGATCTCGTCGGGTCGCACCGCGTCGCGAATGTCGATGGCCTGCTGCATCAACTCGGTGTCGATGCCGAGCCGGCCGGCGGTGTCGACGATCACGACGTCGAACTGCTTCTGGTGCGCATGCTCGATCGCCCGGCGGGACACGTCGACCGGGTCACCGACGCCACTGCCCGGTTCGGGCGCGAACACGGGCACCTTGGCCCGCTCACCAACCACCTGAAGCTGCTGGACGGCGTTGGGGCGCTGCAGGTCCGCGGCCACGAGAACCGGCTGGTGACCCTGACCTTTGAGCCAGTGGGCCAGCTTTCCGGCCAGGGTCGTCTTGCCGGAGCCCTGCAGGCCGGCCAGCATGATCACCGTCGGAGGGTTCTTGGCGAAGCGCAGCCGGCGGGTCTCGCCGCCGAGGATCTGCACGAGTTCCTCGTCGACGATCTTGATGATCTGCTGGGCCGGGTTGAGGGCCCCGCTGACCTCCAAACCGCGGGCGCGTTGCTTGACCGCGGCGACGAAGTCCTTGACGACGGGCAGCGCCACGTCGGCCTCGAGCAGCGCGATCCGGATCTCGCGCGCCGTGGCGTCGATGTCCTCGTCGGTCAGCCGGCCCTTGCCGCGCAGGTTCTTAAACGTGGCGGCGAGGCGGTCCTGCAAGGTGGCGAACACGCGGGTCCTTCTCGTCGTACGGCGGGGTGAGCTACCCGGTCAGCCTAACGGGAGGCGCCGACGGCCACCCGCCGTCCCAGCCGGCCTCATCCCGCCGCGTCCCGCAGCACCCGCAGAACCTCCCGCACGGAGGCCTCGTCGAGCGGCCCGCCGGTGTCCCCGACGAGGTAGAACACGTCGATCGCCTCGGCGCCGATTGTGGCGACCCTAGCCGCACGGATGCCGACGCCCATCAAGGCGATCGCCCGGCCGAGGCGGTGCAACAAGGCGGAGGTGTCCGCAGCGCGGATCTCGATGACGGTGGCACCTCCGGAAGCCGCGGCCACCAGGTCGACCCGCGCGGCCGGCGGTGACCAGCCCTTGCGCTGGCGGCGCTCGCTGTCGCGCCGTTCGAGCTTTCGGGTGAGGTCAAGGGTTCCGTCCAGCGCCCGGCGGATGTCGTCGCGCAGGGTCTGCAGGACCGGCTCGCCGCCGATCTCGGGCTCGACGGTCCACACGTCCAGCGTCATGTCACCGACGGTGCTGGCCTGCGCCGCCCGCACCGAGAACCGGTGCAGGGCCAGGACTCCCGCGACGGCGCCGAACAGGCCCCGCTGGTCGGCTGCGGCGACCGTCACGGTCCACGAACTGTCATAGGTGCGCTCGATCTCGACGGCCAACGTCCGACCCGAGACCAGGTCGAGCTGGTGGGGGGTCAAAGGAGGCTGGACGGGCAACGGCGCCCCCGCCAACGTGCCGCGCACGAGGTCGCTGAGCCGGTCCACCAGCCCGGCCCGCCAGGGCGTCCACACGGCCGGGCCGGTGGCCCGCGCGTCGGCCGCTGTCAGGGCGAGCAGCAGGTCGAGGACATCGGACCGGCCCACGGCCTCGGCGACGGCCTGCGCGCTTTCCGGGTCGGCGAGGTCGCGACGGGTGGCGGTCTCGACCAGGAACAGGTGATGGCGCACGAGGCGACGTACGACGTCGATGTCCTCGGCCGCCAGCCCCACTCGCCGGCACACAGCCTCGGCCAGGGGGACGCCGTCGACGCTGTGGTCCCCCCCGGTCCCCTTGCCGATGTCGTGCAGCAGGGCGGCCCACAGCAGCAGGTCGGGCCGCGCGACGTCGCGCACCGACTGGCGGGCCTCGACGACGGTCTCGAGCAGGTGGCGGTCGACGCTGAAGGCGTGGACGGCGTTGCGCTGAGGCAGGTTGCGCACCCGCGACCACTCCGGGAGCAGGCGCACGATCAGGCCAGCCTGGTCCAGCGCCTCCCAGACCGGCACGAGGGCCGGTCCCGACCCGAGCAGCTCCACGAACAGGTTGCGCGCGCTGTCGGGCCATGGCTCGGGCAGCGGCGGGGCGTCGGCGGCGAGGCGGTCCACCGAGCTCGGAGACAGCGGCAGACCGGCTCGGGCCGCGCGGGCCGCGGCGCGCAGCACGAGCAGCCGGTCGGTGGAGACGTCGGCCTGCGCGGTGAGCACCGCCTCGCCATCGTGCTCGGCCAGGCCCGGACCGAGCAGGCGCAGCACGGGGCGGCGCCCCCGGACGTAGCGCGAGCGCGGCGTCCGGGTGGCCTGCAGCGCCCGGCGCCAGGTCACGTCGGAGGCATGGGTCACCGCTGCCGCGCAGGTCGCCACCTCGCGCAACAAGACGTCGGCGTCGCGCAGGCCGAGCCGCTCGGCGACCTGGTCCTGCTCCTGCTGCAGCAGCCGGTTGCCGCCCCGGCCGGTGATCAGGTGCAGCGCGTCGCGCACGTCGGCGAGGCGGGCCACGGCGTCATCGACGTCGCGGTGCGGGCGGTCCGCGATCCAGGATGCTGCCACGGCGCGCAACGACACGAGGTCGCGAAGCCCGCCACGCCCCTCCTTCAGGTCGGGCTCGATGGCGTGGCGCAGGTCGCCGTAGCGCGCGCCGCGCGCATCCCACGCCTCGCGCAGCTGCGGCAGCCGGTTGCGGGCCGCCGCGCGCCAGTCGGCCAGCACGGTCGAGCGCAGCCGCCCGACCAGTCCCTCGTCTCCCGCGACGAGGCGGGCGTCGAGCAGGCCGAGCAGGACCGCGAGGTCGCGGCCGGCGAGCCGGCGGGCCTCCTCGAGGCTGCGCACCGAGTGGTCGAGGCGCACGCCGCTGTCCCAGATGGGGTACCAGATCTTCTCGGCCAGCGCGGTGACGTCACGCCGGTTGGCATGCAGCAGCAGCAGGTCGAGGTCGCTGCCGGGAGAAAGCTCGCCCCGGCCGTAGCCGCCGACCGCCACCAGCGCAACCCCCGCCTGGGAGTCACCTGCGCTGTCCGCGGCGCTCGCGAACGTCTCGACCAGCCAGCTGTCGGTGAGCTCGGCCAGGTCGCGCCGCCGGGCCGCGACCGGCCGGCCCGGGCGGGCCAGCAGGTCGCGGCGCCGTACGGCGAACGCCGCGGCCGACTCAGAGCGCGTCGCCGCCACGCTCACCGGTTCGCACCCTCACGACGGTCTCGACGGCAACCGACCAGACCTTGCCGTCGCCGATCCGACCGGTCTGCGAGCTCTTCACGATGACCTCGATGACGTCATCGGCGTCAGCGTCCTCGACGAGCACCTCGACGCGGACCTTGGGCACCAGATCGACGGTGTACTCCGCACCCCGGTAGACCTCGGTGTGGCCGCGCTGACGGCCGTAGCCGCTGGCCTCCGAGACGGTGATGCCGTGCACCCCGAAGGATTCCAGCGCGTTCTTGACGTCGTCTAGCTTGAACGGCTTGATGACCGCGGTGACGAGCTTCATGCCTGCACCTTCTCCTTGCTGTCCGTGCTGTCAGATGTGCGCCCAATGGGCTGGGCACCCAGGCCGAGCGGGGAACGGTAGCCACTTCCGGTCACCGAGCCCAGCTCGTAGGCCGACTCGGCGTGCGTGGCCAGGTCGATGCCGGTGATCTCTTCCTCGTCGGTGATCCGGAACCCGATCGTCTTGGCAATGAGCGTGCCCAGGACATAGGTGACGACGAAGGAGAAGGCGAGCACGGCGCCGGCCGCGACGGCCTGCTTGCCGAGCTGGCTCAGCCCGCCGCCGTACAGCAGCCCGTCGACGCCGGCGGGTGCCTTGGCCGTCGCAAGGATCCCGATGAGCAGCGTCCCGACGATGCCGCCGACCAGGTGGACCCCGACCACGTCGAGCGAGTCGTCGTAGCCGAAGCGGTACTTCAGGCCGATCGCCAGGGCGCACAGCACTCCGGCGACGGCGCCCAGGACGACCGCCCCGAACGGGTTGACCGCCGAGCACGCCGGGGTGATGGCGACCAGGCCGGCGACCACTCCTGAGGCCGCCCCCAGGCTGGTGGCGTGCCCGTCGCGGATCCGTTCGGTGGCCAGCCACGCCAGCGACGCGGCCGCGGTGGCCGCCATCGTGTTGACCCAGGCGACGGCGGCAGTGTTGCCGGCGCCGAGGGCCGAGCCGGCGTTGAAGCCGAACCAGCCGAACCACAGCAGGCCGGCGCCGATCATGACCAGGGTCAGGTTGTGCGGCCGCATCGCCTCCTTGTTGAAGCCGATCCGCTTGCCGAGCACCAACGCCAGGGCCAGACCTGCGGCACCGGCGTTGATGTGCACCGCCGTGCCGCCGGCGAAGTCGATCGCCTTGAGGTTGTTGGCGATCCAGCCGCCCGTCTTGCCGGTGTAGCCGTCGAACGCGAAGACCCAGTGGGCGACCGGGAAGTAGACGATGGTCGCCCAGATGCCGGCGAACACCATCCACGAGCCGAACTTGGCGCGGTCGGCGATCGCGCCGCTGATCAACGCCACGGTGATGATCGCGAAGACGGCCTGGAACGCCACGAACGCCAGCGGCGGGATGCCGGCGGACTGGCCCGCCACGCCGCCGAGGGGGTCGGCGCTGAGCAGGCCCTTGAGACCGACGAAGTCGAAGTTGCCGACCAGTCCGCCCCCGGCGTCGTCGCCGAACGCCAGCGAGTAGCCGTACAGGACCCACAGCACGCTGATGAGTCCGAGCGCGCCGAAGCTCATCATCATCATGTTGAGCACGCTCTTCGCGCGGACCATGCCGCCGTAGAAGAGTGCGAGACCGGGCGTCATGAGCAGCACCAGGGCGGCGCTGGTCAGGACCCAGGCGGTGTCGCCAGAACTGGGTGTCACGGGTGTACCTCCTCGAGGGGAATGCTTCGGAGGAAAGCCTCATCGGGTGCGGTTACCGACGGCCGCGCGGCTTGTTTCCGAGCTGTGACGATCTGGCCCGGCAGGTTACGGACGTGTGTCCTTCGCCCCCGACACGATGCCGCGGTCTCGAGGGGTGACCAGCCGGTCACCCAGTCGGCGAAAATCCTTCAGTGCGTGGTGCGACTGGTCGATGGCGACCAGACGACAAACGCGACAGTGTCCAAGCTGGGCGAGTCCTCGGTGGAGATCGGCAACGTGATCAAGGTGATCAACTCGATCGCCGCACGAACCAACCTGCTGGCGCTCAACGCCTCGATCGAGGCCACCCGGGCCGGTGAGGCGGTCTAGAGCTTCGCGGTGGTGGTCAACGAGGTCAAGAAGCTGGCGCAGGCGACTGCGGCGGTCGAGGAGCAGACCGCGACCACCAACGAGATGGCTCGCTCCGTCGGGGAGGCCGCGAACGGATCCTGACCCGGTCAGGGGCCGATCAGGGCCTCGACGAAGGCCTCCGGCTCGAACGGTGCGAGGTCGTCGACTCCCTCGCCCAGGCCGACCAGCTTGACCGGTACGCCGAGTTCACGCTGCACGGCGACGACGATG
>JBBRHF010000195.1:0-7611 GCA_038223055.1 Actinomycetes bacterium
AGTCCGACGCGGTCGAGCTCATCGAGGACCGCTCACTGGGGATGGCTCGAACGGAGGTCCGGTGCCGGCGGTGTGGCTCGCACCTCGGGCACGTCTTCGACGACGCCCCCCAAACCCCCACCGGTGACCGGTTCTGCATCAACAGCCTCAGCATCTCCCTCGAACCGGCTGCTTCCTAGCACCCACCGCAGCCGCGGGTGGTCCAGCCAGAACTGGCGCTGGTGGCGGACCTGCCGGGTGGCCCGGTCGGTCACGATGACCGCCTGCAGCAGCAGGCCGCCCACCAGGGCGCCGCCGATGAGGTCGCTGATCCAGTGGGTGCGGCGGTAGATCGAGACGAGCACCGTCATGGTGGTCAGCGCCGCGACGATCACCGTGACCAGGCGCAGCGGCGGCCGGTCGGCGTAGCGATTGAGCAGGTAGATGACCAGGCCGCCGGTCAGCACCATGTTCGACGAGTGCCCGGACGGGAAGATGGTTCCGCCGCTGAGCACGTCGGCGCTGCCGGTCGACGGCTTGGCCCGGCCGATGAAGATCTTCATGCCGCCCACGACGAGGTTCAGGCTCAGCACCATCCACAGCGAGAGCAGCACGGGTCGATGGGTGTGGTGCTTGCGGCCCAGCACCCCGGCGACGATGAGCAGCACCGGGATCGTGACGGTGCGCTGGCCCACCTTGTCGTAGATGGTGGAGAACTCCGACAGCGCCGGCCACTGCTGGCGGCCGCGGAACTGCGCCACCCACAGGTCCAGGCGGACCAGCGGGCCGTGGGTGAACACGTCGATCATAAGCCACAGCAGGGCAACCGACAGCCCGGTCAGCCAGCTCTTGCCGGGCAGGCCCAGCAGCTTGGGCCTTCTGGTCACGCCGTCCTCGCGGTCGTCACGGCAGGGCGGCCACCAGCTCGGTGACGGGCTTGCGACGGCCGGTGTAGAACGGGACCTCCTCGCGCACGTGCAGCCGGGCGCGGGACCCGCGCAGGTGGCGCATCAGGTCGACGATGCGGTGCAGGTCGTCGCACTCGAAGGCCAGGATCCACTCGTAGTCCCCCAGTGCGAACGAGGACACGGTGTTGGCGCGGACGTCGGGGTAGCCGCGCGCCATCTGGCCGTGCTCAGCGAGCATGGCGCGGCGCTCGGCGTCCTCGAGGAGATACCAGTCATAGGACCGGACGAACGGGTAGACGCAGATGTAGTCCTGCGCCGCCTCCCCGGACAGGAACGCCGGGACGTGGCCCTTGTTGAACTCCGCCGGCCGGTGCAGCGCCATGACCGACCACACCGGCTCGCACACCGCGCCCAGCGTGGTGCGCCGTAGCCGGGAGTAGGCCTCCTGCAGGTCGTCTGGGGACGGGCCGTGCCACCAGACCATGATGTCGGCGTCGGCGCGCAGCCCGGCCACGTCATAGGTGCCGCGGACGACGACCCCCTTGGCGCCGAGCTGCTCGAACAGCTCCTCCACCTCGGCGATCACGGCGGCACGGTCCTCCGGCAGTCCCGGGCGCACGCGGTAGACCGACCACATCGTGTAGTGGATGGAAGCGTTGATGTCGCGGGCCTTGGGGGCGGTGGGTTCAGCCATGACGCCAGTCTCCCAGGATCTCCGCGGCGGCGCGCTCGGCGGATGCCACGCAGGCGGGCACGCCGATGCCGTCATAGGCGGCCCCGCACAGGGCCAGGCCGCCGACGGCTGCGACGGCGGCGCGGATGCGCTCGACCCGGGCCAGGTGACCGACGGTGTACTGCGGCAGCCCCCCGCCCCAGCGGGTGACCCGGGCGTCCAGCGGCGTGTCCCGCAGGCCGACCGCGTCGGCGAGGTCGGTGCGGGCCTGCTCGACCAACTCGTCGTCGTCGCGCTGCAGCGTGGCCTCCTCGCCCTGCCGCCCGAGCGAGAGCCGGACGACGACGACGCCGGGCGCCGCCTCGGCGTACCAGCCCCACTTCTGGGTGGAGTAGGTCACGGCCTTGACCGGGCGGCGGTCTGCCGGGGGGACGAGGAAGCCCGATCCCGACGGAAGGGCGCTCGCGAGGGGGGCCGCGAACGCCAGGGTGACGATGACCGTCGAGGCGTAGGGGATCGCGGCGAGGTCGGTGGCGGCCATGTTCAGGAGGGGCCGCAGCAACCGGCTGGCGGCCGGCGCGGGCACGGCCAGCACGACGGCGTCTGCCTCGACCAGCCGGGGCGCCCTGGTCGAGCCGACGGTGAGTGCCCAGCCCCCCGGCGTACGGCGCAGCGCGCGCACCGTCTCCCCTGTGCGGACCTGGGCTGCGCCCGCGCGGGCAAGCGCGTCGGGCAGCCGGCCCAGCCCGCCGAGCAGTGAGCCGAACACCGGACCCTCGGTCGGTGGGGCGGCTCGTCGGGCGGCCGCAGCCGCGCCGAGCAGGGACTTGTCCCGGCGCACGTGGGCGAGCAGTTGCGGCAGCGTCGCGGCCAGGGAGAGAAGGTCGGCGTGACCGGCGTAGACCCCGCCGAGCAGCGGCTCGACCAGGCGCGTGACGACCGGGCGGCCGACCCGGCTCGCGACGTAGTGGCCGACCGAGACGTCGTCGCCGACCGGTGTGCGCGGCAGCCACGTGTCCAGCGGCACGCGGGCCAGCTCGAGCGGGTTGAGCAGCCCGCTCTCGGCGAGGCGACGCAGGTCGGTGGGGACGCCCATCACGGTTCCGGCCGGCATCGGGTGCAGGTGCCCCCGGGACCAGATGGCGGCCGACGAGGTCACCGCCTCGACCTGGTCACCGCCCAGCCCGGCGGCCGCGATCATGGCGACTCCCTCGGGTCGGCGCAACAGCAACGACTCGGCGCCCTCGTCGACGGCAACGCCCGCGACCTCGCTCACCCGCAGCTTGCCGCCGAGGACCGGGGAGCCCTCGAGCACGCTCACCCGCACTCCGGTTCCCGCGCTCGCCGCGTCCCGACGAAGGAACCACGCGGCCGCAAGGCCGGCGATGCCGCCGCCGACCACGACGACGTGGCGGTCGCGCTCGCCGGGCTCGTCCCGATCGGTGGGGTCGGGCGGCGGGGACGGCACCCGGCCCACCCTTCCAGATGCGGTCCGCGGCCGGGAACCGTGTCCGCATGGATCGCGTCACAGTGCCGACTCGAGCAGACGACTCGAGCAGACGACTCGAGCAGACGGCTCGAGCAGAGCGACCCGAGCCGCACAAGCGCCCGGCCCCGAGGGAGATGTCGACATGGTGGACCCACGACGTACGACGAGGAACGTGCTGGCGGTGCTGGTGGCCGGGGTGCTCCTGAGCGCGTGCAGCGGCGGTTCGCAGTCGTCGAACTCCTCGACGGGCCCGGCCGCCAGTTCTTCGGACGGGGTCGCGTCCGCCCCCAGCCCGGCGGCGAGGGCCGGCGAGCCGCGCGCCCTCGTCGGCGAGGACCCCGGTTTCGTCGAGCGGCAGGCCAAGGACGCGACCGCACCCGCGACCGCAACCGTCGGGCGGGTGCTGGCGCCGGACCGCAACATCGTCTACCGCGGCCAGGTCACGGTGCGGGTCAAGGACGTCGGGGCGGCCGCCGATGCCGCCGAACGCCTGGTGACCGGCGCGAACGGGGTGCTGTTCGCCGAGTCGACCAAGAACGGGTCGGGCGCCCGGAGCTCCAGCTCGGCGCACCTCACCCTGCGGGTCCCTCCGGGCGACTTCCGGCGGGTGCTGCGGGGACTGGCAGCGCTGGGCACCCCGGTCTCGCAGACCCAGACCGCGCAGGACGTCACCGGGCAGGTGGTCGACACCACCAGCCGGTTGGCGACCCAACGACGCAGCGTCGAGCGCGTCCGGGTGCTGCTCGGCCAGGCCAAGACGATCGGTGAGGTCGTCCAGGTCGAGTCCGAGCTATCCCGGCGTGAGGCGGACCTCGAGTCGATGCAGGCCCAGCTCGCCCAGCTCAAGGACGTCACCGACCTCGCCAGCATCGAGGCCGACCTGCTCGCCCGCACCACCGCCACGGCGACCCGCCCGGACGACGCGGGCTTCGTGGCCGGGTTGCGCTCGGGCTGGGATGCCATCTCCGGCCTGGGGGTCGTCGCGCTCACCGCGGCGGGTGCCTCGCTGCCGTTCCTGGTGCTGCTGGCCCTGCTCGGACTGCCGGCCTGGCGCCTCGCCCGGTCGCTGCGCGGGCGCGCGCATCCCCAACCCGCCCCCGAGGCGACCACGACTGCATGATGGCCCGAACTGGCGGCTGAACGGGTCGCTAACCGGCCCGCTCAGCCGCCAATTGCCGTCCCCGCCCGTCCAGGAGCCACGGTCAGCGGGCCGACTCCTCGTGCACGAGGTCGACGACCCGGGCCAGCACGTCCGGGTCGGTGGTGGGGATGACGCCGTGGCCGAGGTTGAAGATGTGCCCCGCAGCGGCGCGCCCCGCGGCGAGCACCGACCGGGTGCGCTCGGCGACGACCGGCCAGGGCGCGAACACGATGGCGGGGTCGAGGTTGCCCTGCAGTGCCCGCCCGGGGCCCACCCGGCCTGCGGCCTCGTCCAGCGGCACCCGGAAGTCCACCCCCACGACCTCCGCCCCTGCTGCACCGATCAGATCAAGCATCTCCCCGGTGACGACCCCGAAGTGGATTCGCGGGACCCCGAGCTCGCCCACCGAGGCCAGCACGGCAGCGGAGTGCGGGGCAACGTAGGTCGCGTAGTCGGCCGCCGGCAACGCCCCGACCCACGAGTCGAACAGCTGGATCGCGCTGGCGCCGGCCTGGACCTGCACCCGCAAGAAGGCGGCGGTGATGCCGGCCAGCCGCGCCATCAGGGCCGACCACAGCGCGGGGTCGCCGTACATCATCGCCTTGGTGTTCTCGTGGTTGCGTGAGGGGCCGCCCTCCACGAGGTAGGAGGCGAGGGTGAATGGTGCGCCGGCGAAGCCGATCAGCGGAGTAGCCCCGAGCTCGCCGACCAGGGTGTGCGCCGCCTCGGCGACGTAGCCGACGTCGTCGGGTTCGAGCGGGCGCAGTTGGTCGAGGTCGGCAGCGCAGCGGATCGGGCGGGCGATGACCGGCCCCACCCCGGGCTTGATCTCCAGGTCGACCCCGATCGCAGCCAGCGGCACCACGATGTCGCTGAACAGGATGGCCGCGTCGACGCCGTAGCGGCGCACCGGCTGCAGGGTGATCTCGGTCACCAGGTCCGGGGTGCGGCAGGCGTCGAGCATCGCGGTGCCCTCGCGCAGGGCGCGGTACTCCGGCAACGAGCGCCCGGCCTGGCGCATGAACCACACGGGGGTGTGCGGCACCGGCTCGCGCCGGCAGGCCAGAAGGAACGCGGAGTCGTGCAGCGGGTCGGCACCAACGGTGGCAGCGGGGTTCACGGGCCTGATGGTGCCACGTCTCACCCGGCGGCTCACCCGACGGCGATGAGCACGACTCCGCCCAGGGCAGCGGCCACCCCGGCGTTCTGGAGGGCGCCCAGCCGCTCGCCGTGCACGACCCGGGCCAACAGCACCGTGACGACCGGATAGAGGGAGCCGAGCACCGCCACGACGCTGACCAGCCCGGTGGTGCTCGCCTCGCCGAACGCGAGGTTGGCGGCGGCGTCACCGACCCCGATCAGCGCCAGCATCGGCAGGTCGGAGCGGCCGAGCCGGACCGGCGTACGCCGTGCCATCCCGGCCAGCAGAACGGCCACCACCGTCACCGACGCGGCCCGCATGGTGACCAGCGTCATCAGCGTGCTGGTCTGGGAGCCCTCGGCGATGAACGGCAACGCGAGACCGAACCCGAGGGCCGCGACGACGGCCAGCACGAGCGGCCGGGCACCGGCGCGCCCGGACAGCTCAGGTCCACTGGCCAGCACGACGCCCCCGACCGCGAGCACGATGCCCACCAACGCCAGCGGGCCGGGCCGCTCGCCACGGGCCAGGCCGACCGCGACCGGCACGACCACGCCGAGCGCCGCGATCGGGGACACCACGCCCATCGTGCCCATGGCAAGCGCGGCGTAGAACGCCACGAGCCCGACCAGACCGCACAGGCCGGCGGCGATCGCCCAGGGGAGGTACGTCGTCGGGGCGTCGAGTTCGCCGGCGACCGCCGCAGCGGTCGTCACCGCGACCAGGCCGACGAGCTGGGAAGCTCCTACGACGAGCAGCGGCAGCAGCCGCCGGGACACGGTGCCGCCGAGAAAGTCGGCACTCCCCCACAACAGACTGGAGAGCAAGGCTAGAGCGGCGGCCACCGGCGCTAGGTTACGGTCCCGCGGCTCGGCGAGGCACAACGGCCGTCCATCCCCCCGGCCGCCCATCCCCCCGGTTCAGCCGGCCAGCCGCGACGCGCCGGCACGGCTGGCCGGAGAGATCCCGCCGATGCGCCCCGCGCGCCCGTACGCTCTCGAGCATGGTCGCCCGTCGCGAGGTCGAGGAGGCACCCGAGCCGTTCCGCCGGGCGCTGGCCGCGATGCGCTCCGCGACGCCGCGCCCCGAGATCGTCCTCGCGGAGACCCCCGCGCCAGGACGGCTGGCCCCGCACGCTGCGGCCATGACCGCGGACGTCGTGGTCAGTGACGGCGAGTTGGCGACGGGCCGACTGGTGCTGTTGCACGACCCGGTCGGCCACGAGGCCTGGCAGGGCACCTTCCGCATCGTGACCTATGTTCGCGCCGAGCTGGAGCCCGAGATGGCCGCCGACCCGCTGCTGCCGGGGGTGGGCTGGGCCTGGCTCACCGAAGCCCTGCAACACCACGACGCCACCCATGCCGCGGCGAGCGGGACGGTCACCCGGGTGGCCTCGGACAGTTTCGGCGGCATGGCCGACCAGCCGGCGTCGGCCCAGATCGAGATCCGCGCCTCGTGGACTCCCCTCGACGGAACCTTCGGGGCACACCTGCTGGCCTGGTGCGACCTGTTGTGCACGACCGCGGGCCTGCCACCGGTGCCGGCCGGAGTCACGGCGTTGCCGAGCCGGCGCCGGGCGTCCCGTCGCCACTGACTGAGCCGTTGAGCCACAGTGGGCCGTTGAGCCACGACGGTCTGCGGCAATTCCGCCGCGGGCCGTCGTGTCATGGTGTGTTGGTGGCATCTGCTCCGTGTCGGACCCGACGTTCCCGGGATGCCGCCATCAAGCCGGATAGCAGCAGCGTCAGGGCGCTGAGTGCGAACAAGACCAGCGCACCCCAAGCCGCCGCCGGGGGCGCTGCCGTCAGGTTGTCGGCGGCGTCGATGTTTGCACCCACGGCCCACCAGACATACGGGCCCGACGCGGCTCCCGTCCCGATCGATGCCAGCATGAGCCAGTGCGTCCAGTGAGGCGCAGTGCCTGCGCGCGAAAGCACGACCACCAGAGCAGCCAGAACGACCACAGTGAACGGCAGAACGATGCCGCCAAACAATGACGGCACAACGAGGAGCGCAACGAGGGCAAGCCACGAGCACACTGCGACGACGCCGCCGTGGCCGCCCAGCGGGCCCCGCTCGATCTGGCGTGCCCTCAGGTGGATCGCGAGTCGCATAGCTCCCCGTCCGGACATCGTGAGGAGCTAGTGTCGTGCGCCGTAAATCCGGGGGATAAGTTGTAGACTGGGGTATGCCGAGAACTGGACGTCCAAAGACCCCACTGGTGTTGAGTGATGAGGAACGCGAACAGTTGGTTCGCTGGTCGCGCCGGGCGAAATCGGC
>JBBRHF010000196.1:0-7342 GCA_038223055.1 Actinomycetes bacterium
CGGCGATGCGCACAAGCTCGACGAACGCCTCCTCGTCGGTGAGCTCGGGCAGCGCCATGACCGCTGCCGGGAGCACCCGGTCGGGTGTCGCGTAGCGCCGCTCGAATGCAGCGGTGCGCCCGGCCGAGGTGATCTCCCCGGCCCAGAACAGGTGCTCCAGGGCTTGCTTGACCAGCGACCAGTTCCAGCCCCAGTGCTCGGTGCTGCGCGGCGCGTCATGCGCAAGCGCCCGCTCCACCTGGCCGGCCGTCATCGGCCCCCGGTCGCGGACTTCCCCGAGCACCGCCGCGACGAGCTCGGCATGATCAGCGGCGATGCGCTTCATGCTGCCCCATGCCTCGGCCTGCCAGCGGCGCATCCGCCAGTGCAGCAGCCTTCGGGTGGCCGGGGGGACCAGACTCGCCTCGTGCGCCCAGTACTCCACCAGGCGCCGCGGCGAGCGACCCGCGGCCCGGTCGAGCAAACCCAGGTCGTAGGGGCCGAGGCGGCTGAACAGCGGCAGATAGTGAGCCCGGACCAGCACATTCACGCTGTCCATCTGCAACAGCCCGATGCGCTGCACCGTCGAGGAGACCTGACGCATGCCGACCACGGCGTCCGGGCGCCGCGCGGCGCCAAGGCCCTGAGCGGCGACGGCGATCCGGCGGGCCTGTGCCTGGGACAATCGGACCGGCTCTGCGGAGGTCACGGCCGAGATCGTGCCATCACCCACCGACCGGCGCTGGCCGATAGGGCATCCTGGGCACGACGGGCTCGATCCGAACGATCTCGACCGATCAGGGGAGAGAAGCCACCGTGCGCCAGAGTCGACCGACGTCAGCCACACCCGCCGCGACCGCCTTCCTCGCGCTGCTCATCTGCGCGGTGCTGGGCGGCTCGACCGTCGCCGCGGCGGCTGTCGAGACCGTGCCGACCAGCACCCTCCGCTACGGAACGTCGGCCGGCGGGCGCCCCCTCGTCGCACTGCACCGCTCCGCGGCAGCGGCGACCGCGACCACCCGCCTGCTGGTGATCGGCAACATGCACGGCGACGAGCGCGCCGGGCTGGATGTCGGCCGGCGACTGCGCACTCTCGCCCTGCCGCGGGGGCTGGACCTGTGGCTGATCCCGTCGATGAACCCCGACGGCACGGCCATGAACCGGCGTACCAACGCCCGCCGGGTCGACCTCAACCGCAACTTCCCGGACCGGTGGGTGCGCGCCGGGCGGGGCACGGTCAAGTGGTCCGGTCCACGCGTGGCCAGCGAACCCGAGACGAGAGCGCTGATGGCGTTCGTTCGGGCCCATCCGCCGGTCACGACGGTGGTGTTCCACCAGCCGTTGTTCGGCGTGGACTCCTACCGGGCCAAGTCGCTCCCGCTGGTGCGGGCGCTAGCCCGGGCGGCGCGACTGCCGATCAGGTCCTTCGCCTGCCAGGGCACCTGCCACGGCACCTTCACGGGGTGGCACAACCGGGTGCTGCCGGGGCGCGCTGTCACGGTGGAGTTCGGCTCTACGGTCTCGACCAGACGCCTGGACACCGTGGCGGCGGCCGTCCTGGCCACCGCCACGGCGCACTGAGCCGCGCCGCCCTGAGCTCTAGTGGCCGGCCGGCAGCCGGCGCTCGAGGGTCGCGGGCAGCCACCAGTTGCGCCGCCCGAGCAGCGTCATGGCCGAGGGCAGCAGCACCGCCCGGACCACCGTCGCATCGATGAGCACGGCGGCGGCCAGGCCCACCCCCAGCTGCTTGAACTCCATCAGCGACAGGGACCCGAAGATGCTGAACACCCCGACCATGACGGCGGCAGCGCTCGTGACGACCCCGGCCGAGGCGGTGACGCCGTGCGCGACGGCCACCTTCGTGGGCATCCCGAGGTCGTGCGCCTCGCGGATCCGGCTGACGACGAAGACGTGGTAGTCCATCGAGAGCCCGAACAGCACGACGAACAGGAACAGCGGCAGCCAGTTGACGATGGTGCCCCCGCCGGTGAACCCGAGCAGGTCCTGACCCAGGCCGTGCTGAAAGACGAGCACCAGGGCCCCGTACGCCGCGGCGACCGAGAGCAGGTTCAGCACCACCGCCGTCACCGCCACGACCACCGAGCGGAACGCCAGCACCAGCACCACGAACGTCATCCCGAGCACGAACGCCATCACCCAGGGCAGCCGGGCTCGCTGCTGCGCAGTGAAGTCAGCGGACCCGGCGGTCTCGCCGGTCACCGCGACCTCGCTGCCCGGCACCGCCCGCTGCAATGCCGGTGCCCATGTGTCGCGCAGTGCGGCCAGTGATGCCGTCGAGCGCGCCGACTTGAAGTCACCGGGCACCGGCAGGTCGACTAGCGCGGTCCGGCCGTCGGGCGCGACGTCGGCGCGCACCTCGTCGAGGTCGGCGAACAACCCGGTCGCCCGTGCATCGGTGACCAGCGAGCGGACCCCGGCTTGCAACCCCGCCCGGTTCAGTCGCTGACCGTCCCCCGACCAGACGACGACCTCGTGGGCGAAGCCGGCCTGCGGGAACGCCGCGGTCATCGCGTCGTAGGTCCGCAGCACCGGGATCGAGCGGGGCAGCGAGTCCACGCCGGGCTCGCCGGTCTTCATCCCGAGAGCCGGCACCGCCAGCGCGACCATGGCCGAGCCGGCGATCAGGAGCGAGACCAGCGGCTTGGCCAGCACGACGCGCATGAGGGCCGGCCAGGCCCGCCCGGAGCCGTCCCGCCGCCGCAGCCGGTGCAGCAGCGGCACCCTCGGGCGCTCGACGCGGTCACCCAGCAGGGACAGCACCGCCGGCAGGACGGTCAGCGACCCCAGCACCGCCACGGCGACGACCAGCATGGTGCCGACTCCGATCGAGATGAAGGTGGCGTCGCCGGACAGCAGCAGCCCCGACATGGCGACCAGCACGGCCACACCGGACACCAGCACGGCCCGCCCGCTGGTGTGTGCGGCGATCTCGACGGCTTCCCGTTTGCTCGCTCCCCGGGCGCGTTCCTCCCGGGATCGCCGGACGTAGAACAGCGAGTAGTCCACGCCGACCGCCATGCCGATCAGGAGGATCACGCTGGACAGCGAGTCGGTGACCGGCAGCAGGTGCGAGACGAGGGCGGACAGCCCGATCGCCGCGGTCACGGCCGAGAACGCCAGCAGGACCGGCACACCGGCCGCAGTCAGGGCGCCGAACGTCAGCAGCAGGATCCCGAGGGTCACCGGCAGGCTGAGCCGCTCGGCCTTGCCGAAGTCGGCGTTCACCTGGTTGCCGACCCCCACGTTGAGGGATGTGTCGCCGGCCTGCTCGATGCGCAGGTCGGGGTGAGCTCGCGCCACCCCCGCAGTCGCTGACAGGATGCGCGGCAGCTTGCCCTCGGCGACGTGGTCCGCGGCGGTGCCGGTGGCCTTGCCGACCGCGATGGTGAGCGGGAGCAACACGGAGCGGCCATCCCCCGAGGTGATCGGCGCCCTGATGGTGCCGACCTCAGGCAGGGCTCGCAGCCGGGTCCGCAACTCGGCAACCACCGTGGCCGTCGTCTCCGGCGCCAGCCGGCCCGACCGTGCCTGCACCAGCACCCGCTCGACCGGGGTGACCGAGTAGCCCGCCCTGGCCACCGCCCGGTCGGCCCGGCCGGACTGCCCGACCCCCATCTCGGCGTCGGTCAGCAACCGGGTGCCGGCCGCGCCGCCGGCGACGAATACGGCGATGACGAAGACCAGCCAGGCGGCCACGGCCTTCCAGCGATGGTGGATGCTCCAGCGGGCGACCCGCAGCAGCCGGCCGTCCCGATGTTCGCCGGGTCTGCCCGGCGAGTCGGCGCGCGAAGGCGGTTCGACGCGGGCCGGCGGTTCGACCCGGGAAGGCGGTTCGACGCGGGCGTACGCCTCGATGGGGTCGGACTGCTCGGGGACGGTGACGGCCATGGTGACCTCCGGGGGACGCGAAAGGATGACCTCACCAAGGTCGTCGCCGACGGCGCCGGTGTCTCTGCGGCCAGTGGCCGACTCGACGGGGGGATAACCCCCGGGTCAGTTGGGCGGTCAGCCGGCTCGTCCGCACAGCGCGCAGTCTCTAGCGTGGGGTGCGTTCGGGCCGGTCGGCCCGAGCACGAGACGGCGGGAGGTGGGCGTGGTGTTCCGTGACATCTGGTCGGCGCGAACCTGGCTCGCCACGACGTACGTCGTGCTCGGGCTGCCCGCCGGCATTATCACGTTCACCGTCGCCGTGACGGGGCTGGCTCTCAGTGTCGGCCTGGTGCCCGCATTCCTGGTCGGGTTGCCCTGCTTCTGGGTCCTGGTGCACGTCGTCCGGGGCCTCTCGGCCATGGAACGAGCCCGGGCGGCGGCGTTCCTGGAGGCGCCCGTGGCGGATCGCCCGAGCCCGGTCGGACCCGCGGATCGGGGGCTGCTACGAGCCCTGCGCGCGATGGTCACCTCGCCCGGCACGTGGAAAGAAGTCGCCTACGCGCTGCTCCTGCTGCCCGTCGGCGTCGCCGGCTTCACCATCGTCGTGACCGTCTGGTCGACCGCTCTGGCCGGGGTCACCGCGCCGGCCTACGGCTGGTCGCTGCCAGAGGGCGGCGGCCTGAGCGACCTGATGGGGTGGCCCCGGGTAGCCGACGTCACGGTCTACACGGCCACCGGGGTGCTGGCGCTACTTGCCGCGCCCGTGGTCAGCCGCTGGTGCGCCCAGGGGCAGGTTGCGCTGGCTAAGGCCCTGCTCGCGCCGAGCGGCAGCGAACTCCTGCACGCTCGGGTGAACACGCTGCAGGAGACCCGCGCCCGCGTCGTCGACGCCGCCGACGCCGAGCGCCGCCGGATCGAACGCGACCTGCACGACGGCGCCCAGCAGCACCTGGTCTCGCTAGCGATGAACCTCGGCATGGCCAAGGAGAAGATGGACGCCGACCCCGAGGCCGCGCGGGAACTCATCACGACAGCCCACCAGGAAGCGAAGGCCTCGATCATCGAGTTGCGCAACGTCATCCGCGGCGTGCACCCGGCGGTGCTCAGCGACCGCGGGCTGGACGCGGCGCTGTCCGCGCTGGCCGCCCGTTCCCCCATCCCCGTGCAGGTGGACTATCAGGCGGACACCGCTCCCGCTCGCCGACCGTCGCCGACGGTCGAGGCCGTGGCCTACTTCGTGGTGTCCGAGGCGCTGACCAACGCCGCGCGCCACTCGCAGGCGAGCCGGATCGACGTGACAGTGCGGCGCAACGACCGGGTCCTGCTGCTCACCGTCGCCGACGACGGCGTCGGCGGCGCGCAGGCCGGCAGCGGCACCGGCCTGCCCGGGTTGCGGGACCGGGTGGCCGCGGTCGACGGCACCCTGACCGTCGTGAGCCCGCCGGGGTTCGGCACCACCCTGACCGTGGAGCTCCCATGCGCGTCGTGATCGCCGAGGACTCGGTACTGCTGCGGGCCGGCATCGTGCGCCTGCTCGAGGACGCTGGGCTCACCGTGGTGGCGGCGGTCGACGAGCCCGAGGCGCTGCTCCGGGCCGTGGCCGAGCACTCGCCCGACGTGTGCATCGTCGACGTACGGATGCCTCCGACATTCACCGACGAGGGGGTGCGCGCATCGCTCGTGCTGCGCGCCCAACACCCCGGCGTCGGGGTGCTCGTGCTCAGCCAGTACGTCGAGGAGCGATACGCCATCGACCTGATCGCGGCGGACACCAGCGGCATCGGCTACCTGCTCAAAGACCGCGTCGCCGACGTCGCCGAGTTCGTCGAGGCGGTCCGCCGGGTCGCCACGGGCGGCACCGCCCTGGACCCCGAGGTGGTCTCCCAACTGCTGGTGCGCAGCCGTCGCCTCGACCCGCTGGGGGCCCTCACCCCTCGGGAGCGCGACGTGATCGCCCTGATGGCCGAGGGCCGCAGCAACGCCGGCATCGCCGCCGGTCTCGTCGTCAGCGAGGGCGCCGTGGAGAAGCACGTTAGCTCGATCTTCACCAAGCTCGGTCTTCCGCCCGCCGACCAGGATCACCGCCGGGTGCTGGCCGTGCTGCGCTACCTCGGCGGCACCGACCACGCCGATCACGGCGTGGCCGACTTACCCCATCTCGGCCGGGCCGAGCGTGGGCCACAGGAGGGTCACCAGTGAGCAGCACACCCGCTCTCACCGCAGGAGCCTCGCCGCCCGCGGCCAGCCGCTCGCGCCGCCGGCCGCTGCGGACGTTCGCCATCGTGTTCGCCGTGCTCGTCGTCGCGGGCGGGGCGGTCAACTTGGCCAGCCTGGCGTTCCGGCAGTCGCAGACCCGGTCCTTCACCTACCCGGCTGTGGCGCGCCTTGACGTCGACGTGGACTCCGGGGCTGTGGACGTCGTCGCCGGCAGCGGCGGGGGCGACGGCACCAAGATCGACGGCGCCAAGATCGACGGCGCCAAGATCACCGTGCGGCGCACCCTGACGTGGTCGTTCGGAAAGCCGTCCACCGAGCAGCGGGTCATCGGGGACCGGCTCGTCCTGCGCTCGGACTGCGGCGCCGCCGTCACGTTGGGCATGGGCTGCTCGGGCCGCTACCGGGTCACCGTCCCGGCGGGCACCGCCGTGGTCGCGCACAGCGCGGCAGGCGGCGTGACGGTCACCGGCACTCGCGGCGAGATCCAGGCGTCGTCCTCGGCGGGCGCGGTGCGCGTGCACGACGTGACCGGCCGGCTCACCCTGTCCTCCAGCGCGGGCGGCCTGTCCGGAACCGGCCTCGGCTCGACCCACGTCGAAGCGCGCTCATCCGCAGGCGGAGTGGAACTCTCGTTCGATCACCCGCCCAGCTCAGTCGAGGCCCGGTCCAGCGCCGGCGGGGTCCGGGTCCACCTTTCCCGTACGCCGGAGACCTACCGGGTCGACGCGGACAGCAGCGCGGGGAGCACGACCGTGGACGTGGCGACCGACCCGGCGTCGCCGCGATCCGTCGTTGCCCGCTCGAGTGCCGGCGCCGTGCACGTGGACTACCGGCGATGACCGCGACCCGCACCGACCAGGTCCCGTCTCCGCGCCCGGCGGGCCGGACCGCTGTCCGGGCCGGCGGCGCGCTGCTTCGCTCTCGTGCTCGTCGCTCTTGGCGCTGACTCTGGTGGGCTGGATCGCGCACTCCAGTCGCACCGAGCAGCACACCTGGGCGGGGCATCCGGCGCCGCGATCCGCGCGACCGGGCTCACCTCGGCGCGGGTCCGGGCCAGTTCCTCGAACGGGTCTATGCACCTGTGGTTCGCCGGTCCCCCGACGTCGGTGACGGCCCGCAGCAGTGACGGCTCGGTGCAGGTGCTGCTGCCCCGGGACGGCGGGGCCCACGACGTGCGGGTGGTCACCTCGGACGGCGCCCGCCGCGTCTCGGTCCCGACCGATCCGGGTTCGGCCCGCCACATCGACGTACGCAC
>JBBRHF010000197.1:0-7316 GCA_038223055.1 Actinomycetes bacterium
GCCACCCTGCGCCGGCAGTTCGTGAATGTGCCAGCCCGCCTGGCCCAACCCCAACGCCGCGCCACCCTGCACCTGCCGGCGCACTGGCCCTGGCAGGCCCCCTGGATCCGATTGTGGGACGCGGTGTTCACCACCGCCCCCCCCCCACCCGCAACGGCCTAACCCACCCACCGCCCGCGGGCCCCACCCGAACCCCACAGTGGAAAAGCTGGCGCAGGCCAGCAGCATCACCACGCCCCCAACGCGGTCAACACTTTCTCGCCAACAACAAGATCAACAGAACCTCGGTCCACGGATTCAGGCTTAGTCGGGTCGGTCGCGAAGTAGCCACGGTCGCTCATGCCCATGCCCATGCCCGCGACCGGGTCGGGCACGACCCGACACCCCGACAACGCGGGATCGTGCTCGATCGTGCTGCGCAGCGTTGCGGCCAGGTCGATCGCCCGCTGCACCAATCGTCGTCCGTCCGACTCGGCGTGAGCGCGGGCGAGATCCAGCGAGGCGAGGATCGGGATGCTCGGGGACGTCGTGTGCCGGCCATAGAGTGCGACGGCCACCCGGGCGAGGAGGTCCGGATCGCCCACCGCGTGCAGGTAGGAACCCTGTCGCGCCGCGCTCATCGACTTGTGCGCCGAGTGCGTGACAAGCAGCGTGACCGGCGTGCCGGCCTCGGCCATCCGCTCGGCGGCGGCCAGCGCGGTCATCGGGCGCAGTTGCGGATGGAAGGCGTTGATCGCCGACCACGCCTCGTCCACCAGGAACGCCGTGGTGGGCGACGCGTCGTGGCAGGCGGAGATGATGGAGTGCACGTCGTACAGCACGCCGTCGTACGACGCGGCGGCCAGCACGATCGCGTCGTAGGGCGTGCCGCGCTCGGCCGCAGCGGCGACCATGGCGATGAGCCCGCCCACGTCGAGCAGTGCCTGTCCGGCGACCCGGAGGAGTTCGCTCACCGGCGCGTAGTCCACGGTCGCCGCGGACTGTGCGGCGGCGAGGTGCAGCGACTGGTGCGCGGTGCGGTCGAGGAGGATCCTGCGGCCGGCGCCTGCCAACACGTTTACACCCACCTGATTGGCCAGCGTGGTGCCGCTGGTGACGAAGAAGGTGTAGTCGGCTCCGAATGCGTCGGCGGCCAGCTGCTGAGCCAGGTCCAGGCTGGCCTCGGGACGGAAGAAGGAGTCCAGGGCGTCCCCGGACAGCGACACCTCGGTGTCGAGGTAGGCATCGCCGAACAGCAGCCGGTACTTCGTGCCGAGGGCTCCCGCGTCGGTGAGACTTCGGCCCTGTGACCATGGCAGCGCGTGGAAGGACACGATCTGATCGCCCTCCGGCTCGTGGCGGCGCAGGCGGAGCACCGCATCGGCGAACGGCGTTCTGATGGGAGTGCGCATCGGTCGGTCCTCACGTCGTCGTCGGTCTCTGTCGGCAGGGATACGCAGCGACCGAGTCCGACGGTTCCCGCAACGGGCGATCCGATGTGGCGGGAACCGACTTCGGATGATCCGGCGGCGGGAACCGACCCGTGGTGGGTGTGCGTATCCCAGGAGTGAGAGCGATGGCTGCAGTGTGCGTGGCACCCGCGCCGGGACCCGTGAGGTCGCCCCGGCCATGGTCTAGCCTGGCCGCGATGGACGACGGCGAACTCGCGACCCGATTCGCTGCCGGGGACCCGGATTCGATCCGGGCGGTTTATCAGAGTTGCGGGCGATTAGTCTACTCGGTGGCCTACAAGGTTCTGGGCGACGCCGCGCTCGCCGAGGACGCCTCGCAGCAAACCTTCGTCCAGGCCTGGCGGGGCGCCGCGACCTATGACCCGTCCCGTCCGCTCGGCGCGTGGTTGGCCGGCATCGCCCGGCGCGCCGCGATCGACGTCTACCGCCGCGAGCGTCGTCATCGCCGCGACGACGAGGGCGACGCCCCCGAGTCCGCCCTGATCACCATGCCGCCGTCGGTGGAACAGATCTACGACGTCTGGCAGGTGCGTCAGGCGGTGGACGGCCTGTCCGACCAGGATCGCGAAGTCATCAAGTTGCAGCACTACGCCGAACTCACCCACAGCGAGATCGCCGAGCGGTTGGAGATCCCTGTCGGCACGGTGAAGTCCCGCAGCTTTCGGGCGCACCGGCGGTTGGCCGGACTGCTGGGCCACCTGCGCCCCCAGGGCGACCCGGCACCGGACCAGGCCGCCCGCGGCGACACGAAGAGGGAGCGGTCCGATGACCAACGATGACCGCATCGCCTACCTGGCAGGCGACACCAGCGCCCCTCTCAGCGAGGACGAACGCGCCGAACTCGATGCGCTGCGCGGCATTCTGGCCGATCCGGCACTGTGGGTCGAGCCGGACCCGGCGCTGGAGGACCGCGTCATTGCCGCGCTCACCGACGCGGCGGACGCCCGATCCGATGTGGCCCCGCCGGCGCAGCCGGCGGCGGGCGGTCCCGTCGCGCAGCGTTGGTCCCGGCGCATCCGCTACACCGTCCTCGGCGTCGCCGCAGCGGTCGTGCTTGCCGCCATCGCCGTGACCATCAGCCTCACCACCACCGAGAAGCATCCGGTGGAGTTTGCCGCTTCGCTCGCGGGCACCGATCTCGCCCCGAGCGCCTCGGGACGCGCCACGCTCACCCGCACGACGAGCGGCTGGAAGATCGTGGTGAAGGCGACCGGCCTGCCCCGACGCGACAACGGCACCTACTACGAGGCGTGGCTCAAGAGCGCCGCAGGCGTCCTGGTCCCGATCGGGACCTTCAACCAGGCCGACGACGTGACGCTGTGGTCCGGTGTGCCGCCGAGCAGCCACCCCACGCTCACGGTCACTCGACAACTGGCCAACGGAGTCCCCGCCTCGTCCGGACAGGTCGTGTTGGTCGGCGCAACGCACCGCACCCACTGAGCCCGGGCAGCGGGAGAGGCATCAGGCGGGCATGCGGTCGAAACGGCTGCGTCCGCCGAGGCGCACGCCCAGCGCGGCGATCGCGAACAGGGCTGGGACCACGAGCATCGCGGCGTGCAGCCCGACCCCGTCAGCCAGTGCCCCCAGCGCGAACGGGCCCACGCCGACGGCGAGCCCCGCGGCGTAGCCGGCCCGGGCCGACGCGAGGTCGGGCCGGCCCTCGGATGCGTCGATCGCGCGGGCGATGCCCAGCGGATAGTGCAACGAGACGCCCAGCCCGCACAGGACAAGTCCGAGCACGGCCAGCACGGGATCGTGGCTGAGCCAGAACGCGGCGAACCCGAGGGCTGCGGTGCCCAGCGCCAGATAGAGCAGCGGGTCGACGCCCAGGCGGCGAGAGAGACGGCTTCCGCCGAACCGGCCGGCGCACATGCCCGCGACCAACCCGGTGACGGCGGCACTGGCCGCGCCCGAGCTCAGGCCGTTGCGGCTGTGCAGGATGTCGGCCGCCCACAGCGTCAGGCAGAACTCCGCCCCGATGCAGGCCACCAGCACACCCCAGCCGATCCAGTAGCGCGATGGGAGACGCATCGAACCGTCGTGGTATCCCGGCACGGCGACGGGGTTGGGCACCCGGGTCCGCCCGAGGACGAGACCCAGCGCGGCGACCAGGACGACGACGCCGAGTGGTCCGGCCCGCCATCCCACCCCGGTCGCGACGGCGGCACCGATGACCAGAGGTGCCACCAGGCCGGCGGCGGCGGCGACACCGTTGGCCTCGCTGATGGCCGCAGGCGCCGCGGCCCCGTGCAGGTCGCTGAGCGCCGCAGCCACGGCGGTGATCACGATCGACCCGCCGCAGGCCGCGAACCCCGCTCCCAGCAGCGTCACCGGCAGCGCGGTCGTCCCGACGTACAGCAGGACCCCCAGGACGAGAACGATCTCGCCTGCCCACAGCGCCACGGCCCGACCCCGCCGCTGTACGACGTGAGCGGTGACCGTCGCCGCGACCAGGGTGCCCGCCGCCAGCGCCGTCCCGTGCAGCCCCGACAGGGTGCGGCTCACTCCCTGCTCCGCGCGCAGCAACGGCACGCTGGGGCCGAACCCGTAGAGGAAGTAGCCGTAGATGCCGAGCTGGAGATAGAGCAGCCAGGTCACCCGGTCGCGCCGCACGCCGGTCACGTCAGATCCTGCCCAGCCGGCTGGTCAGGACAACCGGCCCACGACATGGTCGATGCAGCCGGTCAGCGCCTCGACGTCGGCGGGGTCGACCGCCGGGAACATCGCGATCCGCAGCTGGTTGCGGCCCAGCTTGCGGTAGGGCTCGGTGTCCACGATGCCGTTGGCCCGCAACACCGTGGCCACGCTCGCCGCGTCCACCGACGGGTCCAGGTCGATGGTGCCGACGACGTTGGACCGCTGGGCCGGGTCGGCGACGAACGGCGCGGCATAGGGCGACTTCTTGGCCCAGGTGTAGAGCCGGTGGGCCGAGTCGGCGCTGCGCCCGGTCGTCCACGCCAGCCCGCCCTGGCCGTTGAACCAGTCGACCTGCTCGGCCAGCAGGAACAGCGTCGCGAGCGCCGGGGTGTTGTACGTCTGCTCGAGGCGGGAGTTGTCGATCGCCACCTGCAGGTCGGAGAAGCCCGGCACCCAGCGCCCGGTGGCCTGCACCGCCGCGACCCGCTCGATCGCGGCCGGCGACATCAGCGCCAGCCACAGCCCGCCGTCGGAGCCGAACGACTTCTGCGGCGCGAAGTAGTAGACGTCGGTCTCGGCGATGTCCACCGGCAGCCCGCCGGCGCCGGAGGTCGCGTCGACCAGCACCAGCGCGCCCGGGTCGGCGCCCCGCACCCGGTTGATCGGCATCGCGACGCCGGTCGAGGTCTCGTTATGGGTGAACGCATAGGCGTCGATGCCGGCCTCGGCGCGCGGGTCCGGGTGCGTGCCGGGCTCGCTCGCGATGACCGACGGGTCGGCGAGGAACGGCGCGGCCGCCGCGGCCGCCGCGAACTTCGCCGAGAACTCGCCGAAGCGCAGGTGCTGGGACCGCTCGCTGATCAGGTTGAGCACCGCGATGTCCCAGAATGCCGTGGTGCCGCCGTTGCCAAGGACGACCTCGTATCCCTCGGGGGCCGCGAAGAATGCCGACAGGCCCGAGCGCACCCGCCGCACGACGTCCCTGACCGTTCGCTGCCGGTGGGAGGTGCCCAGATAGGTCGCCCCGGTGGCCACCAGCGCGGCCAGCGCTTCGGGGCGAACCTTGGACGGGCCGGAGCCGAACCGGCCGTCGGCGGGCAGCAGGTCGGTGGGGATGGCGATGTCGGTCACCGAACCAGGCTAGGTGACCCGGGCCGACATCCCGGCCCGCTGACCGCGCGGTGAGACCTACATCACTGCGGGGACCTACTGCCAGCCGGCGACGGCCTGCGGCTTGCGTGGCCCCTCGCCGACATAGCGCGCCGACGGCCGGATCAGCCGGCTGGTGGCCTTCTGCTCGAGGATGTGGGCCGACCAGCCCGCCGTACGGCCGCAGGTGAACATCGGCGTGAACATGTGCGGCGGCACCTCGGCGAAGTCGAGGATCACGGCGGCCCAGAACTCCACATTGGTGGCGAGCACCCGGTCGGGCCGACGGTTGTGCAACTCGTCGAGGGCCGCCTTCTCCAGTGCCACCGCCACCTCGTAGCGCGGCGCGTTGAGCTCCATGGCGGTCCGCCGCAACACCGTGGCGCGAGGGTCCTCAGCACGGTAGACGCGGTGCCCGAAGCCCATCAGCCGCTCGCCGCGGTCGAGCACTCCGGTGACATAGGCCAGCGCGTCGCCGGTCTGCTCGACGCCCTCCAGCATGTAGAGCACCCGAGACGGGGCGCCCCCGTGCAGCGGGCCGGACATGGCGCCGACGGCGCCGGACAGGCAGGCCGCCACGTCTGCGCCGGTGGAGGCGATCACCCGGGCGGTGAACGTCGAGGCATTCATGCCGTGCTCTGCGGCCGAGACCCAGTAGGCGTCCACCGCCTTGACGTGGGCCGGGTCGGGTTCGCCGCGCCAGCGGATCATGAAGCGCTCGACGATGGTCTCGGCCTTGTCGATCTCGGCCTGGGGGACCATCGGCAGCCCGATCCCTCGGGCCGACTGAGCGACGAACGACAGCGCCATCACCGAGGCGCGAGCCAGGTTGTCCCGGGCCTCGTGCTGGTCGATGTCCAGCAGCTGGCGGAAGCCCCAGGCCGGGGCGAGCATCGCCAGGGCGCTCTGTACGTCGACGCGCACGTCGCCCGAGTGCACCGGCAGGGGAAACGGCTCGGCCGGGGGCAGGCCGGGGTTGAACTCGTTGTCGACCAGCAAACCCCACACGTTGCCGAAGGACACCTTGCCCACGAGGTCCTCGATGTCGACGCCCCGGTAGCGCAGTGCCCCGCCCTGCTTGTCGGGCTCGGCGATCTTGGACTCGAAGGCCACGACGCCCTCGAGGCCGGGTTGGAACTCCGAATGGGGCTCGGTTGTCGTCGTCACCTGGTCACCCTTCATGGTCGTGTGCCGCTGGCCGGACCGAGGCCCGAATGACCTGCTGACCCGCGTGGCGTGTGCACGTGCCTGCCTCCGGGCATTCTGACCCGCGGGCCGACCGGCTGTCGCGCCGGGTCGGTCTGGCGCCGACCCGGAGCCGCCGTGCAAGAGTGGACGTCGTGGCCGACAACGAGCGTGACGCAGGGCAGGGGACCGGGCCCGAAACCGGGCCCGAAACCCGGCCCGAAACCCGGCCCGAAACCGGGCCCGAAACCGGTCCGGAGAGCGGGCCCGGGCGGCGCGATGTCGCCGCGATGCGCCAGTCCTACGCCGGCGGAGGCCTCGCCGAGACCGACCTGGCCGGTGATCCCTTCACGCAGTTCGGCCGCTGGTTCGCCGATGCCGTCGAGGCCGGCCTGTCCGAGCCCAACGCGATGATCCTGGCGACCGCCGGCTCCGACGGGGCGCCGAGCGCGCGCATGGTGCTGCTCAAGGAGGTCGATCTCGAAGACGCCGAGGAGGCCGGTTTCGTCTTCTACACCCACGCTTTGTCCCGCAAGGGGGCGGAGCTCGCCGCCAACCCGCGCGCCGCGCTGCTGTTCCCGTGGCACCCGCTGGAGCGGCAGGTGCGGGTCGAGGGGCCGGTCGTCCCCGTCCCCGCGCAGGAGACCGCCGACTACTTTGCGACCCGGCCGCGCGGGTCCCAGCTGGGAGCCTGGGCCAGCGAGCAGTCCGCGGTGATCGCTGGCCGCGACTCGCTCGACCGGGCCTGGGCGGCGGCCGCTGAGCGCTTCCCCGAGGGCACCCCCGTCTCGGTGCCCCCCGGCTGGGGTGGGTTCCGGGTCGTCGCCGCGTCGGTGGAGTTCTGGCAGGGCCGGGTGAGCCGGCTGCATGACCGGCTGCGCTATCGACGTACGG
>JBBRHF010000198.1:0-7307 GCA_038223055.1 Actinomycetes bacterium
CGGCCAGCACCTCCTCATAGGAGGGCGAGCGCGGAACCTGCGGATCGGACACGGCAAGATCCAAACACGGTCACGCACCCAACGATCACCACGACACGCCAAGCGCCCCACCCGCATCAACTCAGGACACCGGGCACACCCGAAACTCGGGACCTATCCAGTCACACGTGGACAACGATTTGAGCGGCTCCACAGGAGTGTCTGGCCGCCGGCTATTCGAGGTTGCCGGTAGGAGGAGGTTGTCAGCCATGCGCGACCACAGCTGAGGCGCGACACGCCTCGTCGTCAATACTGGTCGCCACGGGTCGGGAGACGACGTTCACGTGCTCGTTGTCCTTTGGCGAGCCTGGTTTGCAGGACCTGGAGAGCGACGTGGCAAGCGACAGACGGGCGAGGGACGGCAACGGCGGCTGAGCGGACCGGTGGACGACCCGCCGAGCCGCCACTTTCGGAATCCGCCCGACCGCGGGTGACAGATGAGACCGATGTGGTTGTCGTGCTCACAACCTGGAACGACAGCCTCAATCATGCCCGTGTGGTCAGCCCCCGCAATCCCACGCCAATCAAGCAAAGCGGGGCCAATCCTCGCCCGCTCGGCCTCCGCTCAACGTAAGAACAGCGGTCAGAGGCGGCATGCCGGGTCGGCCGGCCCGTCCGCTCGGCTTGCGAGACATTGCAAACCGTCAGGTGAGATTCGCGTGCCTCACCAAGCCGAACAGGGTCGCTATGGCCCGCGCCCATGTCGGCAATCGGCAATGCCCCCGCAATGGTCCGCCGGCGACGGCGATGCCACGCGACGACGGCGATGCCATGAAATGACCGGAGGTCGGGGATGTTGGTCCGCGTGCCGGTCCAGCAGTGCGACATAGGTTAGGGATTGGGGCCGACCCACGGCGATCGCCTCGACGCCTTGGCTGTCGTCGGACGAACGCCTCTCGTTGTGCGGAAGCCTCGATCGTGAGGGGAGTGCTGCTCACACTGACCGACATGGCCTGCTGACCAGGCACCCCTGCCCGTCAGCTCGGGGAAGATGCCAAGGCCGCTCGAGCAGGTCATTCGCCGCCCCACGCCGTACCGTAGCGGTGTGACCACACCAGCGACCGAGCCGGTCCGCGAACCGGTCGCGCTGGTCGAGCCGCGCGACGGAGTCCCCCGGCCGCTCACCACGGCCCACGATCTCGCCCTCGCGGTGCGAGCCTTCTCGGCCGGGTCCGGGCCGGTGGCCGTCGACGCCGAGCGGGCCTCGGGCTACCGCTACGGCCAGCAGGCCTATCTCGTGCAGCTACGCCGCGACGACGTGGGAACCCTGTTGATCGACCCGATCGCGCTGCCCGACCTCGGGCCCCTCGGCCGGGCGCTCGCCAACGTCGAGTGGGTGCTTCACGCCGCCTCGCAGGACCTGCCGTGCCTCGCCGAGATCGGCCTGCGGCCCACCCGGATCTTCGACACCGAGCTGGCCGGCCGGCTGCTCGGCCACGCGCGGGTCGGACTCGGCGCGATCGTCGAGGAAGTGCTCGGCTTCACCCTCGAGAAGGGCCACTCGGCCGCCGACTGGTCGACCCGGCCGCTGCCCGAGCCCTGGCTGCGCTACGCCGCGCTCGACGTCGAACTGCTGGTCGAACTGCGCGACGCCCTCGCCGACGAGCTCGAGGCGCAGGGCAAGGCGGGCTGGGCCGCGGAGGAGTTCGCCACATTGGTCAGCGCCCCGCCGGCGCCGGCCCGGGTCGAGCCGTGGCGACGTACGTCGGGTCTGCACCGGGTGCGCAAGCGCCGCCAACTCGCCGTTGTCCGGTCCCTGTGGGAGACCCGCGACGACATGGCCCGCCGACGCGACATCGCTCGCGGGCGGATCCTGCCCGACACCGCCATCGTCGAGGCGGCGCTGGCGGCGCCGGCGACCGAGGCCGACCTGCTCGGCGTCTCGATCTTCGGCGGCCGCTTGCAGCGACGGCAAGTGACCGCCTGGTTCGCCGCCGTCCACGCGGGATACGACCTGCCCGATGACGCGCTGCCCGACCTCAAGGCCTGCCACGAAGGGCCGCCCCCCGCCCGCACCTGGGGCGAACGCGACCCCGCCGCAGCGGCCAGGCTGGTCGCCGCCCGCACCGCGGTCACCGCGATCGCCGACGAGCACGGCCTGCCGACCGAGAACCTGCTCTCGCCGGACGCCGTACGCAGGCTGTCGTGGCAGCCGCCCGCGGATCTGTCCCCGGACTCGGTGGCGGGGTTCCTGCGCGGCCAAGGGGCGCGGTCCTGGCAGGTCGGTCTCACGGCAACGGCGCTCGCCGGCGCCCTGGACCGGGTTGCCCGGCGGCTCATGGTCGAGGCGGCGGAGCGCCGCGCCCAGGTTGGCGCCGCCCAGGTTGCACAGACACCCCACCCTCTGGTTAGGTAAGGATGTCCTAACCCGCGCGAAGCTGGGCGACGCGCAGACCGAAGGGATCGCCGCGTGCTCCCCAACTTTCTGATCGGATTGCGTGAGGGCCTCGAGGCGACACTGGTCGTCAGCATCCTGGTGGCTTACCTGGTGAAGACCGGCCACCGAGCGCGGCTGCGGTCGGTCTGGCTCGGCACCGGCGTCGCCATTGCGATCAGCCTGGCCTTCGGCGCGCTGCTGACCTTCACCTCGAGCAACCTCAGCTTCGCGGCCCAGGAGCGGTTCGGCGGCATCATGTCGATCATCGCCGTGGCATTCGTCACCTGGATGATCTTCTGGATGCGACGTACGGCACGCTTCCTCAAGGCCGAGTTGCAGGGGCGGATGGACGCCGCCCTCGCCATGGGCGCCGTCGCCCTCGCGGTGACCTCGTTCATCGCAGTCGGGCGCGAGGGCCTCGAGACGTCGCTGTTCATCTGGGCCGCGGCGCAGGCCACTGGGTCCGGCGCCACCCCACTGGTCGGCGCCAGCCTAGGCATCGCGACAGCGGTCGTGCTGGGCTATCTGCTCTACCGGCGCGCCGTCGCCATCAACCTGGCAAAGTTCTTCACCTGGACCGGGGCAGGGCTCATCGTGGTCGCCGGTGGGGTGCTCGCCTACGGCTTCCACGACCTGCAGGAGGCCGGCGACCTGCCCGGGCTGAACTCCCTCGCCTTCGACGTCTCCGCCACGATCCCGCCGGACAGTTGGTACGGCACGTTGCTCAAGGGCGTGTTCAACTTCAGCCCGGCGACGACCTGGCTCGAGGCTGCGGCCTGGCTGCTGTACGTCGTTCCCGTCATGCTGCTGTTCTTCCGGCCGGCCCGGGTGCGCGCCACGGCGCCGGCTGCGGGCGCCGCTTCGACCCCCGCCGCTTCGGTCCCTGCCGCCCCCTCCCCCGTCGCGCCCACCCGCGCGGCCGGCTGACCCGACCGGCCCCCACCACCTGCACGATCCCGCCCGACAAACACCTGAGGAACCGGCATGCCCATGTTTCGTCCTGCCCGTGCGACCACCGTTATATCCGGATTGTTGGTTTTGCTGGCGCTCCCAGCCCTGGCCGGCTGTGGCTCCGACGCCGCAAGCAGCGGCAGCAGCAGCAACGGCAGCGGGGACAAGATCGCGATCGAGGCGACCGACAGCGCCTGCACCGTAGCCAGGACCACCCTCGACCCCGGTTCGACGACATTCGCGGTCACCAACAAGGGCACCAAGATCACCGAGGTCTACGTCTACGGCGAGCAGGGTGGGGCCTTCAACAAGATCGTGGGCGAGGTCGAGAACGTCGGCCCGGGCACCTCCCGTGACCTGGTCGTGAAGCTCGGCGGCGGCCGCTACCAGGTGGCCTGCAAGCCGGGTCAGACCGGCGACGGCATCCGCACGAGGATCACCGTGTCGGGGGCGACCTCCGGCTCGGGCGCGAGCAGCGCCGCCAGCGACGCGCCCAGCACGGACGGGGCCAGCACGTCGTACGACCGTGAGATCGAGATGGAGATCGAGGGAACCACCCTGACCGGCGGCGACGGGCTCACCGGGAGGGTGGACGAGAAGGTCGAGTTCAAGCTGACCAACCGCGCGGACGGCGTGCGCGAGCTGGAGGTGCTCGACCCGACCGGCAAGATCGTGCACGCGCTCGACGTCGCCAAGGGGGCCGCGGGCGAGTTCGTCGTCGCGCTAAACCGGGCCGGCTCGTGGACCATCAAGATCGAGGACGGTCCCTCGGTGATCGAGAGGAAGCTCACGGTGTCCTGATCCATGCGACGAGCTGCCCGGGTGACGGCGGGTTGGTGGGGTCGGCTCGGTGGGTGTTCCGGGGGTGGGTGCCGTCCCGTCGTACCGGGCGAACCGCGATAGCGCTCCGCCAGCGCGCAGACCGCGGCCATGCGGGCGAGGCCGCCGCCAGGCGACGACGACCACGATGAACACGCCCTGCAGCCGCCCACGTAACTCGTTGGGCATGGCGACCTGCAGAATCGTGTTGCGGAACACCGAGCTCGCCATGTCGGCCGCGCCAGAGACCGCGAGCAGCGCCACGCCCACGGCAGACCGCCCGACCCCCCGTCTGGGGCGGGCTGTGGCGGGCCTTGTTACTGACGGGTAGCATTCCGTTCGATCCCCCACTCCCCCGTCTCAGGAGGCAACCGGTGCCCCGACCGCTACGCGACGTGGTCTTCGTTGACGGCGTACGCACGCCCTTCGGCAAGGCCGGTCCCAAGGGGCTCTACGCCGAGACCCGCGCCGACGACCTGGTCATCCGGTGCATCAGGGAGCTGATCCGCCGCCACCCCGAGTTGCCGCCGGAGCGGGTCGACGAGGTCGCCATCGCGGCGACGACCCAGATCGGGGATCAGGGGCTAACCATCGGGCGCACCGCCGCGCTGCTGTCGGGGCTGCCCAAGACGGTGCCCGGGTTCGCCATCGACCGGATGTGCGCGGGGGCGATGACCGCGGTGACGACCACCGCCGGCGGCATCGCGTTCGGCGCCTACGACGTGGTCATCGCCGGCGGAGTGGAGCACATGGGCCACCACCCGATGGGTGAGGGCGTCGACCCCAACCCGCGCATCATCGCAGAGAAGATCGTCGATCCCTCGGCGCTGGTCATGGGCAGCACCGCCGAGAACCTGCACGACCGATTCCCCGCCCTGACCAGGGCGCGCGCCGACGCCTACTCGGTCGCCAGCCAGGACAAGCTGGCCAAGGCCTACGCCAACGGCAAGATCGAGCCGGACCTGGTCACCATGGCCACTCGCAGCGTCGAGCAGGGCTACGGCCTGGCCACCCGCGACGAGCCACCACGACCGGGCACCACCACGGCGGATCTCGCCGCCCTCAAGACCCCGTTCCGCCCCCACGGTCGGGTCACCGCCGGCAACGCCGCCGGACTCAACGACGGCGCCACCGCCTGCATCCTGGCCGCCGAGGAGACGGCCCGCGATCTGGGCCTGCCGGTCCGGATGCGCCTCACCTCCTACGCCTTCGTAGGCGTCGAGCCCGAGGTGATGGGGGTCGGGCCGATCCCGGCCACCGAGAAGGCCCTGGCCAAGGCGGGGCTGACCATCCAGGACATCGGCCTGTTCGAGCTCAACGAGGCGTTCGCCGTGCAGGTGCTGGCGTTCCTCGATCACTTCGGCCTGGCCGACGACGACCCGAGGGTCAACCTCTACGGCGGCGCTATCGCGCTCGGTCACCCCCTCGCATCCTCCGGCGTGCGGCTGATGACCCAACTCGCACGTCAGTTCGAGGACCATCCCGAGGTGCGCTACGGGCTGACTGCGATGTGCATCGGCATCGGCATGGGCGGCGCGGTGGTCTGGGAGAACCCCAACTGGGGCAACGAGAACACCGACGGGAGCGAGTAGACGTGATCATGCAGACGAGCCCGGACCCCACGCCGGATCCCAGCCTGCCGCCGTTCCCCGACGAGCTGGTCACCCGCGCACCAGTGCGCTTTGTCGAGCTGCCGCGCGGCGCCGGCACCGCGGCACTGATCACCCTGGACAACGGCAGGGACCACACCAAGCCCACGACCTTCGGCCCGCGGGGCCTGCGCAACATCGACGCTGCGATCGAGCAGGCCACCGCGCGCGACGGCGTGGTCGCGATCCTGGTCACGGGCAAGCCGTTCATCTTCGCCGTCGGCGCCGACCTCAAGGTGATGCAGGCCGACGCCACGCCCCAACAGGCAGCGACCTACCTGGGGCTGGGCCACCGGGTCTTCCGCAAGCTGCGCGAGTCCGCCGTGCCGACGTTCGCGCTCGTCAACGGAGCGGCGATGGGCGGCGGCCTAGAGATAGCGCTGCACTGCCACTACCGCACCATCTCCTCCGGGGTGCCCGCGCTCGCCCTCCCCGAGTGCTTCCTGGGCCTGGTCCCCGGCTGGGGTGGCAGCCAACTGCTCCCCCAGCTGGTCGGGGCCGACCGCGCCGTTACCGTGATCGTCGAGAACCCGTTGAACCAGAACAGGATGCTCCGCGGGCCGCAGGCACTCGCGCTGGGCATCGCCGACGTCATGTTCGAGCCCGCCGACTTCCTGGAGGAGTCGCTGAGCTGGGCGGCTTCGGTGGTGCGCGGCGACGTCACCGTCGCGCGCCCACAGGTCGACACCGGGGAGGAGACCTGGTCGGCCGCCCTGGCCCGCGGCCGGGCCATCGCGGACCAGAAGGTGCACGGTGCCGCTCCCGCGCCCTACGCAGCCCTCGATCTGATCGAGCTCGCGCGGACCGCGTCCTACGACGAGGGGACGGCAGCCGAGCGGCGCGCTCTCGGTGCGCTCGCGGCCAGGGCGGAGCTGCGTTCCGGGCTCTACTCCTTCGACCTGGTCCAGCGCCGGACCAAGCGACCGGCCGGGGCACCCGATCCGGCCCTGGCGCGGCCCGTCACCAAGGTCGGCGTCGTCGGAGCCGGGCTGATGGCCGGGCAGCTGGCGCTGCTGTTCGCCCGCCGCCTCCAGGTGCCGGTGGTGCTCACCGACCTCGACCAGGACCGGGTGGACAAGGGCGTCGGCTACGTCCACGCCGAGATCGCCACGCTGCGGGCCAAGTCACGCATCTCCGCTGACCTCGCCAACCGGCTCACGGCACTCGTCACCGGCTCGGTCGAGACGACCGCCTTCGCCGACGCGGACCTCGTGATCGAGGCGGTGTTCGAAGAGATGAAGGTCAAGGCCCAGGTCCTGGCCGACGTCGAGGCGGTGGTCGGACCCGAATGCCTCATCGCCACCAACACCTCCTCGCTGTCGGTCACCGAGATGGCGTCCCGATTGACCCACCCCGAGCGGGTCGTGGGGCTGCACTTCTTCAACCCCGTCGCCATCCTCCCGCTGCTCGAGGTCGTGCGCGCCGATGCCACCGACGACGCCACCCTCGCCACGGCCTTCGCCGTCGGCAAG
>JBBRHF010000199.1:0-7264 GCA_038223055.1 Actinomycetes bacterium
CAACGTCAAGGCAGCGAACGGCAACGACGAGCCAGGCGGGTCCGAGGGCTTCGATCTCACCTCGAGGACCAGCACCCCGACGCACGCCATCTGACCGGACCAGTCTCCCGGCCGATCGACGTACGGCACCGATCTGGTGGCTGGCCCGGGAAAGGCGCGCCCGGCCCAGGCTTTGATGCCTGGGCCGGGCGCCTGCGTGGTCAACTGCGCCGGGAAAGAGCGCGGAGGCGGGGAGATTTGAACTCCCGATGGGGTTGAAGCCCCAAACCGCATTAGCAGTGCGGCGCCATAGACCGGACTAGGCGACGCCTCCAGGCGGTCGCGCCGAAGCGGCGACCGCAGCGATCAAGGCTACCTAATCGGTGCCGTTGTCCGCACGTCGAGTGTCCCTTCGGCATAGCGCTGGCGCAGCACCTTCTTGTCGAACTTGCCGACGCTCGTCTTGGGAACCTCGTCGATGAAAGCCCAGCGCTCGGGAAGCTGCCAGCTCGCGACCTGACCGGACAAATGCTCGCGCAACTCCTCGATGCCGACCGTGTGCCCCTCCTTGACCACGACGGTGGCAAGCGGTCGCTCACCCCACCTCTCGTCGGGCACGCCCACCACCGATGCCTCCGCGACGGCAGGGTGGGACATGAGGGCGTTCTCCAGCTCCATCGACGAGATCCACTCGCCGCCTGACTTGATCACGTCCTTGGCCCGGTCGGTCAGGTTGAGGAAGGAATCCGGGGTGATCGACCCCACGTCACCAGTGCGCAGCCACCCGTCGTCGAACCGATCCGGGTCCTGGTCGCGGTAGTAGGACGCCGTGACCCAGGGCCCCCGGACCTCGACCTCCCCCACCGCCACGCCGTCGTGCGGCAGGACAGAGCCGTCCGGCCCGACGAGGCGGGCCTGCACCGAGGCAACCAGTCGGCCCTGCGAGAGGCGGTAGCGCCACTCCTCGTCTCCGGTCACGCCGGGAGGAACGTGCCCTACCGAGCCGAGCGGCGAGATTTCGGTCATCCCCCAGGCGTGGATCACCCGGATGCCGAGCGCGTCGAAGCCCTCCATCAGGGCCGGCGGGCAGGCCGACCCGCCGATGACGACCTGGCGCAGCGTGGACACGTCGCTCGGGTGCGCCTGAAGCTGGGCCAGCAGCCCCGTCCACACAGTGGGGACCGCGCCGGCCAGGGTGGGGCGTTCGGCCGCGATGAACGCGGCCAGCGGCTCCGGGGTGAGGAACCGGTCCGGCATCAGCAAGGTCGACCCGACCATCAGCGCGGCGTACGGCAGGCCCCAGGCCATGGCATGGAACATGGGTACGACGGCGAGGACCCGGTCGGCGGCCGTCAGGCTGAAGCCGTCACCCATGCACACCTGCATCGAGTGCAGGTAGATCGAGCGGTGGCTGTAGACCACGCCCTTGGGGTTGCCGGTGGTCCCACTCGTGTAGCACATCGCGGCGGCGTCACGTTCGTCCAGGTCGACCCAGTCGAACTCCTCCGGGCGCCCCGCGATGAGCTCCTCCCAGGAGTGCACCTGCGCGGCGGCGCCCTCGAGGACGGCAAGGTCGGCCGGGCCGTTGACGACGATGTGCTCGATGCTGTCCAGCTTGGGCAGGATCTTGGCGAGCAGCGGCAGCACCGACCCGTCGACGAGCACGACCTTGTCCTGCGCGTGGTCGGCGATGTAGGCCAACTGGTCGGGGAAAAGCCGGACGTTCAGCGTGTGCAGCACCGCGCCCATCGATGGCACCGCCAGATAGGCCTCGAGGTGCTCCTGGTTGTTCCACATGAAGGTCGCGACGCGCTGATCCCCCTCGATGCCGAGGTCGCGCAGGGCGTGCGCCAGTTGGGCGGAGCGCCGGCCGACCTCGGCGTACGTCGCCCGCCGTACGCCGTCCGCTGTGCAGGTCACCACCTCCCGGTCGCCGTGTGCCGTCGTACCGTAACGCACGATCGTGGCGATGGAGAGGGGAACGTCTTGCATCGTGCTGCGCATCAGCGCCTCCGAGCCGCTCGACTGTGCTCCGCACGCATCCCGCGTGACATCGTGGCGTCACTGTAGAGCGCGGAACGGCCCCAGTCAGGTGTGCGCCGGTCGCGTCTCACGGTCATCGCCTGTCAAAGTCTTGGGGCGCAGGGTCACGGCGGCCTAAAACCTTGGCGGTTGGGACCATCGCGAGGCTCGGCCGGTGGGACCATCGCAGGATGACCTCCGCAGGGGCGACGTCCGAGCGGGCGGCGCCGGACCTGGCTGCCAGCGAGGCGCACTTGCGGCTCGCGTTCGACAGCGCGCCCATCGCCATGTCGCTGATCGGCCTGTCCCCCGACACGGTCGGGTCCTACCTGCGGGCCAACACAGCCTTCGCCCGGATGCTCGGCTACCACCCCGACGAGATCCCGTCACTCGATGCCGACGAGCTCAGCTTGCCCGGCGACGCCGAGCGCGACCTGGTCCGCTTCGAGTCGATCGTCAACGGAACCGCCACCTCGGTCGAGTTCGAGAAGCGCTACCGCCACAAGGACGGGCACATCGTGCTTGCCTGGCTCACCTCCTCTGTCGCGCTGGGCCCCACGGGTGCGCCGCTCTGCCTGATCTCGCACGCTGTGGAGATCATGGACCGGCGCCGGGAACAGTCCGAGCTGCAACGCCTCGCCGTCACCGACGCGTTAACCGGGCTGGCTAACGCTACGTTGCTGCGGGACCGGCTCGACCAGGCGTTGGCCCGGCTGCACCGCGACCAGTCCTACGGCGCCCTGATGCACCTCGACGTCGACCGCTTCACAGCGATCAACTCTTCTCGGGGCAGCCACCTCGGTGACGCCCTGCTGGTCGAGATGGCGGGACGGATCGAGGCGGTCAGCCGCGCCGACTCGACCGTGGCCCGCCTGGGCGGGGACGAGTTCGTCGTACTGATCGAGGGGCTGGCCAGTCCCGACGACGTCCATGGCGTCGCGACCCGGCTGCTCGACGCGTTGCGGCGTCCCTATCTCATCCCGGGCACCGGCGAGGCGCTGGTCGCCACGGTGAGCATGGGGGTTGCGGTCATCACCCGCGCCGACCGCTCCCCGGTCGACCTGCACCACGAGGCGGACCTCGCGATGCACCGAGCCAAGGACGCGGGGCGCGACCAGTACGCCCTGTTCGACGACGCCCTGCGGGCGCGGGTCATCGCCCGCACGGGTGCAGAACTGCTGCTGCGGCGCGCCCTTGCCGAGGACCTGCTGCTGCCGCATTTCCAACCGATTCTCGATGTGGCAGCCGGCCGGCTCGTGTCGGTCGAGGCGCTGGCCCGCATTCACGACCCGTTGCGGGGCGTGATCACCCCCGACCAGTTCCTCGAGGTCGCCGAGGAGTCCGGTCTCATCGCCGAGGTCGACGGGCGGATGATCGACCGCGCGATCGCGCAGCTCGCCCGGTGGCGCAGGGATGGCGTTGCGCTGCGGCGCGTCTCGGTCACTGTGTCTACCCGGTCGCTGACGGACCCCGGCTTCGTCGAGCGGGTCGAGAAGGCCGCCAGGTGGTACGACGTCGGCGGCGCCGAGCTGCGCATCGAACTGAGCGAGCACAGCGTGCTGAGCACCAGCCCCACCGTGCACGCTTCCATCAGCCGGCTGGCAGGCCTCGGCTTCCACGTCGGGCTGGACAACTTCGCCACCGGCTACTCGGCCCTCGCCCACCTGCAGCGCTATCCGCTGGCCTTTCTCAAGGTGGACCGGTCGTTCATCGCGCGGCTGGGCAACAGCCGCCGCGACGACGCCGTCGTCGCGGCGCTCATCGACCTGGCCCACGCCCACGAGGCGCTGGCGGTGGCCCAGGGCGTCGAAACCGTCGACCAGCTCGAGACGCTGCGCGCCATGGGCTGCGACCGCGCCCAGGGCGACCTCCTGGGCCCGGCACTGCCACCCGGGGAGCTCGCGGCGATCGTCGCCGCCGATCCGCGCTGGTGATCCCGGACCACTCAACTGTCGGGCTACCCGTGCCGATACAGCGGGCGAGGATTACAATCGTCCCCACGCCCGCCGCGGGTTTCCGCGCGACGAGGGGGAGCGCGCGACCCGAGGGTCGGGCGACTGCCGGAAGGACATCGCATGCAGGTCGCACGCCGGCACCGCCGCGAGGTCGCCGACGCCGCGATGGTGCACGTCGGCCGCCAGGAGATCTACGACCGCGAGCTCGGCGTCGTCGCCTACGAGCTGCTCTTCCGGGACCTGTCCACGGCCGAATCCGCCAGCGGGTCGGGCGACTCGGCGACCAGCTCGGTCATCGTCAACACCTTCTCGGAGTTCGGCTTCGACGAGCTGCTCGGCGGCAAGGTCGGGTTCCTGAACCTGACCCGCGCCTTCCTCGTCGGGGAGCTGCCGCTGCCGTTCGGCCCGGAGCGGGTGGTGCTCGAGGTGCTCGAGACCATCGAGCTCGACCAGGCCGTGATCGAGGGCGTACGTCGGTTCGCCGCCGAGGGCTACGCCATCGCGCTGGACGACTTCGTCTGGAGGCCCGGCGTCGAAGAGCTGCTCGCGACCGCCGACTACGTCAAGTTTGACGTACTCGACGCCGACCTCGCGGAGGTGGCGCGCACCATGGAACGCTGCCGCCCGTTCGGGGTCGCCTTCGTCGCCGAACGCATCGAGGACGCCGCGATGCTCGAGCGTTGCAAGGAGCTCGGCTTCGACCTGTTCCAGGGCTACCACCTGCGCCGGCCCGAGGTGCTCTCCATCGAGGTCCTCTCACCCGACCACGCCAGCGCCGTGCAACTGCTCGGCCGCCTCGCCGACAGCGACGTGTCGATCGGCGACGTGGAGGACCTCGTGCGCCTCGACGTCGCCCTGAGCTATCGGCTGCTGCGCATCGCCAACTCCGCCGGCGCCGGTCTCCCGCGGCGGGTGGCGTCGATCCGGGAAGCCCTGGTCATGGTCGGCCTGGGCCGGCTGCGCGCCTGGCTCGTGCTCATCGCCCTCGCCGACGCGACGAAGTCCGGCGACGACCGTTTCGGGCCTATCGTCGCCCGAGCCCGGGCGTGCGAGTTGGTCGCCGAAGGGACCCCGAACGTTCGCGGAGACATCGCCTTCACGCTGGGCCTGCTGCACGGCCTGTCCGAGCTGTTCGGGGTGTCCCGCGGCGAGCTGATCGACCGGCTGAACCTCGAGGGTCCCCTCGCCGAGTCGCTGCGCGACCTGCGGTCGCCCCTGCACGCCGTCCTCGGCGCGGTCCTCGCCCACGAGAACCTCGACGACGAAGCGCTCACCGAATCGGGATTCGACGCGTTCGACGTCTCCCGGGCCTACCTGTCCGCGCTGGGTTGGTCGCTGCAGATCTGCTCCGCCGTCTCGGCGTAGCCCCCGGCGGTCGGACAAGACCCGACTCGCCGGGACGCCGTCACCGGTCGCTGGAGCGCCCGTCACCGGTCGCCGGGACGCCGTCACCAGTCGCTGGGACGCCGTCACCAGTCGCTGGAGCGCCGGTCACCGGTCGCTGGAGCGCCGGTCACCCTTCGCGTTGTCGCGACGGCGGGGCTCGTCCTGGTCACCGGCGCGGCGCAACCCGGGGGCACCGACCCCGCCATCGGCTCCCGCGCCACCCGGCTGGGCGGACGCGTCCCCCTCGTGCTCGCCGAGCCGCTTGAGCTCCGGGAAGGGGGCCGATGGCTCGCCGTAACCCTGGACCAGCGACCGCATAGCAACCCAGGCGATGGCCGTCACGATCAGGATCACGAGGACCCGCCTCAACGCGACGTCGACAGGCATCGTGCCGTCGAGGAACGCAGCCTTCAGGGTCGGTGAGGCTATGAGAAGCCCGAGCATCAGCACGGCCGGAGGCATCAGGTCAGCGCCGCCCGACGGGCGAGCATCTGCTGGTGCATCACCGCTCGGCAGATGCGGTCGGCGTCGGCGCCCGAGTCGAACATCAAGACGCATTCGTAGCTCGACGTGTCCGGGTCGACCGGCCCGCTGCGCAACACCTCGCCGGCGAGAACTAACGGAACCATCTCCAGCTCCACATGAACCTCGACGTACGAGCCCGGCTCGAGAGGCACACCGCTCAGCTGGGCTCGCAGGCCGCCTGCGCTGAGGTCATCGAGGAGGCCGGTCACCACACCGACGAGGCCGGTCGTCGTGGGGATCACCACGACCGAGCCGGCGAAGGGGCTGCGGACGTGGTGGCGACGCTGGTCCAGGCACACGGGGCCGGTGGGCCGCACCCGCCAGCGCGTGACCTGGTCGTGGGTCACCCGCACGAGCAGACACGGCAGCTCGTGCACGCCGCGCGGGCCGGTCCAGTGCAGCCGAAGGGGCATGCCCGCACGGGTGCCGAGGTCCCCCGCATGCGGCGGGGCGGAGATCAGCATGTCCGCGCCGGCGAAGTCCTCGACGCGGGAAGGCACGCCGACGGCGATCTCGGCATCCCGATCGCCGACGTCGACCGTGACCAGTGCGTTCACCCGAGGAGGCTCGAGAGCCGGCCAGGTCACGGGAGGTCGCCCAGGCGTTCGAGCAGGAGTGCGGCCCAGGCGCGCGCGTTGCCAGCCCGGTCCTCCAGGACGACCGTGGGTAGCCCCAGGTCGAGCGCCGCCCGGAGCACGCTGGCCGGATCGCGGGAGGCGCCAGTGCCCTGGACGACCAGCCCGTCGATCCGGCCCAGCGTGAGCAGGTGGTCGGTAAGGTCGGCAGGCTTGCGGGTCGCGTCGGCCAGCGCCCACACGGTGCGGGCACCCAACGCGTCGGCCACCTCACGCACCCAGTCACCGGACATGGCGTCGAACGGGGCGTCGACCGCGACGACAGTCGGCACATCGTCGCGGTGCATCGCGGCACTGCGCCGGCGTGCCTGCGCCGGCCCGGACAGCGTCATCGTCGCCGGGGCGGCGGTGCCCAGCGCTGACGGTGCGACCAGTACGACGAGGGAGGGGTCCAGCCGCAGGTGCCGGGAGACCGAGCCCGCCACGTCGTACGCGGCTGCTCCCGGTCCTGCGATGACCAGGATGTCGCCGGCCTTAAGGTCCAGCGCCGGCCTCGCGGGAAGCGCGGTCAGCGCGCCGAGCAGGGCAGCCCGGAGGTTGGTCGAGCCGTCGGCACTCTCGGGACCGTCGGCTCCGACCTTGGCGGCCAGCTCGAAGGGCAGCCCCAGTGCCAGCAGCCGGGATTCGACCGTCCGAGTCGGTGCGGTTTCGGCTGGCTGAGTGGGTGCTGGCTGGGTTGGCGGCGGGGCGGCGGGACTCGGCGCGGCGGCCGCCGGCACGGCGGGCGCCGGCACGGCGGGCGGCGGCACGGCGGGCGGCGGC
>JBBRHF010000200.1:0-7155 GCA_038223055.1 Actinomycetes bacterium
TGCGCCTTGCGGGCCAGGTGGTCGGGTGCCTCGATCGCCGTCGGCGCTGTCGCCGCCTCGGGCGTCGGAGCGTCGGCAGCCGCGGGCGGCGCTCGGCTCGGCGGAGTTTGCCGCGCCACACGAAGGACAGACGGCCTGGGCCGCGAGCGACCCACCGCATCCGCCGCAGAAGCGCGATCCCTCGCGATTCTGGGCGAACACGCCGTGCAGCCCCGGATCGCGCCGGATGAGGTGCTGGGCGAGCAGCGCGCCGACCTCGTCGCCAGTCAGCATCCGCCAGCCCGGCCCGGTCGAGGCGTCCGGCACGGCGACCGCGCAACGGTCGGCGTCGGGGTCGTTGGCGAGCACGATGTCGGCCCCGCCGGCAGCGGCCGCGGCGACCGCGAGATCGATGACGCCCGGCTCCTCGGGGTTGGGAAACGCCACGGTGCTGAACTCGGGGTCGGGCTCGCCCTGCTCGGCGACGACATGCGGCGCGGCGAAGCCGGCCCGGTCGAACGCCGCCAGCACGACATCGCGGCCGACCCCGTGCAGCGGCGTGTAGACCACCGCGAGCTCGCGGGGGGAACCCGGCGCGACGAGGCCGGCGACTCGATCGACGTACGCCGTGAGCACCGACTCGTCGAGGACCTCCGCGCCCTCGCCCATCGGCACCGTCGACAGGGGGCCGACCGCCCCGATTGCCGCAGCGATCTCGGTGTCGGCGGGCGGCACGATCTGGGAGCCGTCGCCGAGGTAGACCTTGTAGCCGTTGTCCTGGGGCGGGTTGTGCGACGCCGTGACCATCACGCCGGCGTCGGCGCCGAGATGGCGGATCGCGAAGGCGAGCACCGGCGTCGGGAGCGGGCGCGGCAGCAGCATCGCCCGGAGACCAGCGCCGCGCATGACCGCGGCGGTGTCCCGGGCGAAGACGTCGGACTTGTGCCGAGCGTCGTAGCCGATGACCACGCTGCTGCCACCCCGCGCCGTCAGGTAGGCGGCCAGCCCGGCGGCGGCGCGGATGACGACGACCCGGTTCATCCGGTTGGGGCCGGCGCCGAGGGCGCCCCGCAGCCCGGCGGTGCCGAACTCGAGGCGGCTGGCGAACCGGTCGGTGATGCCCGCGCTGTCCTGCGCCGCCAGCAGGGCCGACAGCTCGGCGCGGGTGTCCGGGTCGGGGTCCTCCGCCAGCCACGCCCGGACGATCTCGTCGGCGTGGACGCTGTCCTTGCTCTCGCGGTGCTCCTCGCCTGCAGCACCGATGCTCACAGCGCCGCCAGCACCTGGGCAAGCAACGCGCCCATCTCGGTGGCGGCGGCGCGGCCCGCCGCCAGGACCTCCGCGTGGTTGAGCGCTTCCCCGGTCATGCCCGCCGCAAGGTTGGTGACCAGCGAGATGCCCAGGACCTCGGCCCCGGCCTCGCGGGCGGCGATGGCCTCCAGGGTGGTCGACATGCCCACGAGGTCGCCTCCAAAGGCGCGGACCATGGCAATCTCGGCTGGCGTCTCGTAGTGCGGGCCGGGGAACTGCACGTAGACGCCCTCCTCCAGCGACGGGTCGACCTGCTTGCACAGGGCTCGCAGCCGGGGGGAGTAGAGGTCGGTGAGGTCGACGAAGCGCGCGCCCACGATCGGGGAGGTGGCCGTCAGGTTGATGTGGTCGCTGATCAGCACCGGCTGACCAGGGGTGTACGTCGGGCGCAGGCCGCCGCAGCCGTTGGTCAGCACGACGACGGAGGCTCCGGCCGCCGCCGCGGTGCGCACCGCGTGGACGACGCTGGCGACCCCGCGACCCTCGTACAGGTGGGTCCGGCCCAGGAAGACCAAGGCACGGGTCGTGCCGACGGTCAGCGACCGGATGGTCCCGGCGTGGCCCTCGACGGCCGACGGCGAGAAGCCGGGCAGATCCGTGCTGGCCAGCTCGTGGTCGGCGGGCTTGCCCCCGCCCAGCACCTCGGCGGCCGGCAGCCAGCCCGAGCCCATGACCAGCGCCACGTCATAAGACTCGACCCCGGTGAGCTCGCGCAGCCTGGTCGCGGCCACCGTGGCCAGGGCGTAGGGGTCGAGCGGGGTGGCGGCAGACACGCCCGAGACCATAGCCGTCACGGCCCGACCGACCGGCAGGGGCGGGCCCGCAGTTCGCGCACGTAGTCGTCCGGGGCGCCGGCTGCCTCGGCGGCGTCCGCGAGCAGGCCGAGGTAGCGCGCCGAGGGCAGGCCGCCTTCATAGGCGTCGAGCACGTACAGCCACGCGAGCGGCTCCCCTTCCAGCGTGGCGACCCGCACCCTGATCTTGCGGAACGCCGACAGGTCGGCGTGCTCCCACCGGTCCATCAGCAACGCGTCGGCGTCGGTGACGTCGTACAGCGACACGAAGACCTGCGAGGTCGGGTCGTCCTCGACCACGGTGGCCAGCGGGCCTTCCCAGCCCTGGTCCTCGCCCGCGAAGGTCAGCCGCCAACCGACCAGCCAGCCGGTCCCCTGCTGGGGCGAGTGCGGCGCGCGGGTGATCATCTGCCGCGGATCCATGTTGCTCGCGTACGCGGCATAGAGGGCCATGCGGCACAGGCTAGCGGCGGGGTTGGAGGCAGACGTGGGACACAATGTCGCGGTGACCCGCATCGTGATCATCGGCGGCGGCCCCGGAGGCTATGAGGCCGCTCTCGTCGCGGCCCAGCTCGAGGCCGAGGTGGTCGTGGTCGACCGGGACGGCATCGGCGGCTCGGCGGTCCACACCGACTGCGTCCCGTCCAAGACGCTCATCGCGACCGCCGAGGTGATGACCATCGCCGCCGGGTCGGCCGAACTCGGGGTGGTGATCGGGTCGGCTGACGTCGCGGCTGACGGGCCCGCAGCTCACAGCCTGGTGGGGGTGGACCTGGCCCGAGTGAACGCTCGGGTCAAGGCGCTCGCGCTGGCCCAGTCGACCGACATCACACATCGGGTGTCGGCCGAGGGGGTGCAGGTGTTTCGCGGGGTGGGGCGCATCGACGGACCCGACCGGGTCGCCGTGGAGCTCGCCGGCGGCGGCACCGAGATGCTCGCTGCCGACGCGGTGCTCGTCTCGACCGGAGCCCATCCGCGCCGGCTACCCGACGCGGCTCCCGACGGCGAGCGCATCCTCACCTGGACCCAGCTCTACGACCTCGCCGAGCTGCCCGAACGGCTGATCGTCGTCGGCTCCGGCGCGACCGGTGCGGAGTTCGCCTCGGCGTACGACGCCTTCGGGGTGGACGTCGTGCTTGTCTCGTCCCGCGACCGGGTGCTGCCCAGCGAGGACGCCGATGCCGCCCAGGTGCTGCAGGACGTCTTCGAGCGCCGCGGCATGACGGTGCTGGGGAACGCTCGCGCGGAGTCGGTGCGACGGCACGGCGAGCAGGTCGTGGTGACCCTCGCCGACGGCCGCACGGTCGAGGGCAGCCACTGCCTCGTCGCGGTGGGCTCGGTGCCGAACACCGCCGGGATCGGCCTCGAGGAGGCCGGCGTGACCCTCGGCGCCGGCGGCTACGTGAGCGTGGACCGGGTCTCCCGTACGTCGGCGCGCGGCGTCTATGCGGCCGGGGACTGCACGGGCGTGATGATGCTCGCGTCGGTCGCCGCCATGCAGGGTCGCATCGCGATGTGGCATGTCCTCGGTGACGCGGTGACTCCGCTGAACCTCGCGACGGTTTCGTCGAACGTGTTCACCGAGCCCGAGATCGCCACGGTCGGGTGGTCGCAGGAGGCGGTGGAGTCGGGCCGGGTCGATGCCCGCACCATCAAGCTGGCGCTGTCCACCAACGCCCGCGCGACGATGCAGGGGGTCAGTGACGGGTTCGTGAAGCTGTTCTGCCGGGCAGGCACCGGCATCGTGATGGGCGGCGTGGTCGTGGCGCCACGGGCCAGCGAGCTGATCTTCCCGGTGACTCTGGCGGTCGAGCAGGGCCTCAGCGTCGACCAGTTGGCGCACACGATCACGGTCTACCCCTCGCTGACCGGCAGCCTGGCCGAGGCCGCCCGGCAACTGCGGCTGCGCAGCTAGGCCTGCGCCTGCCGCCAGATTGTGGTTAGTGTCGCCTGGCTCATCCTGACCCCTTCGGACCCTCAGAAGTCGCCGCCGCCGCCGAAGTCGCCGCCTCCGCCGAAGCCGCCCCAGTCGCCTCCGCCACCCCCGAAGTCGCCCGACGAGTCGCCCCCTCCGAAGTCGCCCGACGAGTCGCCCCCTCCGCCCCCGTCGCCGCCGCCCGAGTCCCCGTCCCCGCCGGAGCCGTCCGAGCCACCGTCCCAGCCGCCGAAGCCGCCGGTCAGCATCGCGCCCATGAGCACCCCAGGCAGCAGGCCGGACATGGCGTAGGGCGCGAAATAGCCGTTGGCGTAGGGCGCGTAGCCGCGCCCTGCCTCCCAGTAGTTGCGGCGTTGGGACCCGACCAGCACCTTGCGCGAGTCCGGTTCGGCGCCCGCACGCACCCGTTCCGCGTCGGCTGCGCAAGCCGGCACGTCACGCTTGATACCGCCCGGCGGCGCCCACTGGACGTCCTCGCTGGACGGGCCGTGCTGCGGGTTGAAGAAGCATGGGGGGCGGCGCTCCGGAAGGGGCCGCCGGTCCAGGCGGGCGAGCACGCAGGACGAGGCGTAGCGCCCGTCCTCCAGGGCCTCGGTCACCCCGCGTACGTCGTCGGGCACGGCGACTGCGGCGAGCGCGGCCTTCGCGGCGTCGTAGGCGTCCAGCGCCCGCCGGTAGTCCTGCCGCCCGCCCTCGTCGAGATCGCGTCCGGCGACGGCCGTGTCGAGCAGCTGCAGGTCTTCGCCGAACCGGGTGACGTCTTCCTCGGCCACCTTGCGCACGGCGGCGAGGGCCGTGGCGGCTCGGGCCTCGCGCTGGCGCTGCTTCTGGCGGGACTGGACGAACAGCGCTACGGCGATGACGAGGACGACCAGCACCAGCAATTTCACGATCGTGAGCCTTTCATGGTGGCGGCGGAACTCGAAGCATGGCTGGCCGACCCTGGTGGGCATGATCTGCAATGACGGCCAGCCCCAGCAATCTCCACAATTCCCCTCACAATCGCGCAATACCGCGGCCGATCCCCACTTCTCGGTCCACGCTTCCGCCGGTTGAGCGATCCGGACAGTCATGTCGGTTCCGGCCCGTCCGATTCGCTCGGCATTCGAGACGTTCCCGGCCGTCAGGTGAGATTCCGTGCGCCTCACGAGGTGAAAGGTGGCCGGCCTCTGGTCGTCGTCGCCACAGCGGCATGGCGGCGACGGTATGAGTTGGCCTGACCGTGGCGGGGAAAACGGGGGATCAGGCGTCGGCGATCTCGCAGATCACGGCGCCCTGGATCACGATGGCACCCACTTCTGCCGTCAACCCGGTGACCACGCCAGCCTTGTGGGCGGCGATCGGCTGCTCCATCTTCATCGCCTCGAGCACGACGACGAGATCCCCCGCGGCGACCTGCTGGCCCTCGCCGGCCACCAGTTTCACGATCGTGCCCTGCATCGGGCTGACCAGCGCGTCTCCCCCCGGGGGGCCACCGCCCTTCGTGGCTCCTCGGCGCCCGGTCGGAGCCGACTTCCCGGCACTGCGGGTGGCCGCCGTACGACCCGTGGCCGCCGTGCGACCCGCTCCCGCAGTGCGACCGGCGACCGCCGTTCGCCCGGCGCCGGTGACACCCAGCCCCGGCGGCAAGATGACCTCGAGGCGGCGCCCGCCGACCTCGACCACCACCCGTTCCCGAGGTCCCAGGCCGTCTGGCGCCTCGGCGGCCTCAGCGCTGAAGGGCGGGATGGTGTTGTCGAATTCGGTCTCGATCCAGCGCGTGTGGACCGTGAACGGGGCAGCGCAAAACGCCTCGTCCCGCACCACCGCGCGATGGAACGGGATGACGGTCGCCATGCCCTCGACCACGAACTCGTCCAGCGCCCGACGGGAGCGCTCGATGGCCTCCCGCCGGGTGGCGCCGGTGACGATGAGCTTGGCGAGCAATGAGTCAAAGCCGCCGCCGATGACGCTTCCGGCTTCGACCCCGGTGTCGACCCGGACCCCCGGACCACCCGGGATGCGCCATCCGCTGACGACCCCCGGGGCGGGCAGGAAGCCGCGACCCGCGTCCTCGCCATTGATGCGGAACTCGATCGAGTGGCCCCGCGCCACCGGGTCGGCGTAGCCGATCTCCTCGCCGTCGGCGATGCGCAATTGCTCGCGGACGAGGTCGACGCCGCTGACCTCCTCAGTCACCGGGTGCTCGACCTGCAAGCGCGTGTTGACCTCGAGGAACGACACCGTGCCGTCGACACCGACCAGGAACTCGCAGGTGCCGGCGCCGACGTAGCGCGCCTCGCGCAGGATCGCCTTGGAGGCGCGGTAGATCTCGGCGTTCTGCTCATCGGTGAGAAACGGTGCGGGCGCCTCCTCGACGAGCTTCTGGTGCCGCCGCTGCAACGAGCAGTCACGGGTCGAGACGACGACGACGTTGCCCCTCTCGTCGGCGAGACACTGGGTCTCGACGTGGCGCGGCTTGTCGAGGTAGCGCTCCACGAAGCACTCACCCCGACCGAATGCGGCGACGGCCTCGCGCACGGCGGAGTCGAACAGTTCCGGGATCTCCTCGATCGTGCGGGCGACCTTCAGGCCGCGACCGCCACCGCCGTAGGCCGCCTTGATCGCGACCGGCAGGCCGTTCTCCGTCGCGAACGCCACGATTTCCTGGGCGTCGACCGCCGGTTCGGAGGTGCCCGCGACGAGCGGGGCGCCGGCCCGCTTGGCGATGTGGCGCGCCTGCACCTTGTCGCCGAGGGCGTCGATGGCGCTCGGCGGCGGGCCGATCCAGCGGTGCCCGGCATCGATCACGGCCTGGGCGAAGGCGGCGTTCTCGGCCAGGAAGCCGTAGCCGGGGTGCACCGCGTCGGCGCCCGAGCGCGCGGCTAGGGCCAGGATCTTGTCGATGGCGAGATAGGTCTCGGCCGCAGTGGTCCCATCCAGCGCGAACGCCTCGTCGGCCAGCTGGACGTGCAGCGCGTCACAGTCGGGGTCGGCGTAGACCGCGACGCTGGTGAGGCCGGCGTCACGGCAGGCCCGAGCGATGCGTACGGCGATCTCTCCCCGGTTGGCGATGAGCACCTTTCGCACGGAGCAATGATCGGAACCTGTGGATGGCCCCTCGGCCGGGTGACGTGAAGGAGCGCACCTTCCCGAG
>JBBRHF010000201.1:0-7118 GCA_038223055.1 Actinomycetes bacterium
TGTGAGTGAAAGTGCACAATAGGTAAATTGACGCGAAGAAATAGCCGCCCCCGGTGCGCCCGAACCTGATGGGTGAGCCCGCTCCCACCCTGCTGCCGGACGACCCGGCTCCGCGGGAGGGGCTGGCGGCGGGCGAGGACCCGGTGAGGGTGGCCGCGGCGCACCCGACGTCGTCCCTGGCGTGGGCGATTCTCGCCGAGCAGGCGCTGGCCGCCGGCCGGCCGGTGGAGGCGTACGCCTATGCCCGTGTCGGCTACCACCGCGGTCTGGACACGCTGCGCCGCGCCGGCTGGAAGGGCCACGGCCCGGTTCCGTGGGAACACGGCCCCAACCGCGGTTTCCTGCGCGCCCTCCACGCACTCGGGGCTGCGGCCGCCGCGATCGGCGAGGACGACGAGGCGCAGCGCTGCCAGACGTTCTTGCTGGACAGCAGTCCCGCTGCGGCTGACGCGCTGACGCGCGATGACTGACGAGGGTTCGGGGACTGTCGAGCTGCGCCGGCGGCTCGAGGTGGTGATCGGTACGCCGTTCACCGAGGGAAACCTGTTGACGGTGCTGCGCAACGGCGACCAGATCTTTCCCTCGATGCTCGAGTCGATCCGCTCTGCGCAGAGCACGGTCGACCTGATGACCTTCGTCTACTGGCAGGGTGACATTGCCCACGAGTTCGCCGAGGCGATGGCCGAGCGGGCCCGCGCCGGCGTACGGGTTCGGCTGCTGATCGACGCCCTGGGTGGTCGGCTGATCGAGAAGGACCTCGTGGGCTCGATGGACGCTTCGGGCGTGCAGGTCGAGTGGTTCCGCAAGCCTCTGCTCAAGTCCCCGTTCAAGTCCAACCACCGGCTGCATCGCAAGATCTGCGTGGTCGACGGCCGCACCGGGTTCACCGGTGGGGTCGGCATCGCGGCGGAGTGGTGCGGGGACGCGCGCGACGAGAGCGAGTGGCGCGACACGCACCTGCGCGTGGAGGGTCCCGCCGTCGACGGACTGCAGTCGGCGTTCATCCAGAGCTGGGCCGAAACCGGCCGGCAGCTGTACGGCGAGCGCGACCAGTTCCCGATCCAGCCCCAGGCCGGGGACGCGACCGTGCAGATCGTGCGCGGCTCGGCCAGCCTCGGCTGGGACGACATGCAGTCGGCCTTCCACGTGATGCTCGACTCGGCGCGCGAGCGGCTGCGGATCGCCACGGCGTACTTCGCCCCGGACCCGGATTTCCTCGACACCCTGTGCGCCGCCCCTGGGCGCGGAGTCGCGGTCGACCTGCTGCTGCCCGGACCGCACGCTGACAAGAGGGTCTGCCAGCTCGCCAGCGAGGCGACGTACGCCCGGCTGGTCGACTGCGGCGTCACCGTGTGGACCTTCCGGCCCTCGATGATGCACGCGAAGGTGATGACGGTCGACGGCCACGCCGCGGTCGTGGGGTCCTCGAACTTCAACCGGCGCTCGCTCGACCACGACGAGGAGGTCGTCCTGATCGCGCTGGATTCCGCCCTCGTGAGCACCCTCGACGCCCACCTCGACGACGACTTCTCCCGCAGCGAGGAGATCGACCTGACCCGCTGGGAGAACCGGTCCCGCGGCCAGCGGGTGCTCGAGACCGCGACCATGCCGATCCGCCGCTGGTTGTGACGCCGGCTGCGGTGGCGGTCCAGACCCGTCCCGGATCCGTCAAGTAGCCTGCGTCTCGCCCTCGGGGCCCGTGAGTCCCGCGGGCGCCCCCATCGCGCGGAGAAAGGTGACCCACATTCCCGCCATCGTGCTCCTCGGCGCCCAGTGGGGCGACGAAGGCAAGGGCAAGGCCACCGACCTGCTCGGATCCTCGGTCGACTACGTCGTGAAGTACAACGGCGGCAACAACGCCGGGCACACGATCGTGGTGGGCACGGAGAAGTACGCCTTGCACCTGCTGCCGTCGGGCATCCTCACCCCCGGCGTGACCCCGGTCATCGGCAACGGCGTGGTCATCGACCTGTCGGTGCTGTTCCACGAGATCGACGACCTCGACGCGCGCGGCGTCGACACGACGCGGCTGCTGGTGAGTGCCAACGCGCACCTCATTGCGAGCTACCACATCGCCATCGACAAGGTCACCGAACGGTTCCTCGGCAAGGCGTCGCTGGGTACGACCGGGCGCGGCATCGGACCGGCCTACGCCGACAAGATGTTCCGGGTCGGCGTGCGGGTGCAGGACCTGCTGGACGAGAAGATCCTGACCCAGAAGGTCGAGGGCGCGCTGGACCAGAAGAACCACATGCTGGTCAAGGTCTACAACCGCCGCGCCATCCCGGTCGAGGAGGTCGTCGAGGAGTTCATGTCCTATGCCGAGCGGTTGCGTCCCTACGTCGTGGACTCCGCTCTCGTGCTCACCCAGGCGCTGGACGCGGGCAAGACGGTGCTGCTCGAGGGCGGCCAGGCCACCCAGCTCGACGTCGATCACGGCACCTATCCGTTCGTGACCTCGAGCAACCCCACCGCCGGGGGGGCCTGCACCGGCTCGGGGATCCCGCCGACCCGCATCGACCGGGTCGTCGCGGTGGTCAAGGCCTACACCACGCGGGTCGGGACCGGGCCGTTCCCGACCGAGCTGCACGACGCCGCCGGCGAGCGGCTGCGCACCGACGGCGTGGAATTCGGTACGACGACGGGCCGCCCCCGCCGCTGCGGGTGGTACGACGCGGTCGTCGCGCGATTTGCGGCCCGGGTCAACGGGGTCACCGACTTCGTGCTGACCAAGCTCGACGTGCTCACCGGCTGGGAGCAGGTGCCGGTGTGCGTGGCCTACGACGTCGCCGGCGCCCGGCTCGACGAGATGCCGATGACCCAGACCGAGTTCCACCACGCCGTCCCCGTCAACGAGTCGCTACCGGGGTGGGACGAGGACATCACCGGTGCGCGCTCGCTCCGCGACCTGCCGGCGAACGCGCGGGCCTACATCGAGGCGCTCGAGGAGATGTCCGGCGCGCCGATGTCGGCGATCGGGGTAGGCCCCGGCCGCGACCAGACGGTCGTGATCCGCCCGCTGACCTGACCTGACCTGACCTGACCTGGTCAGGCCAGTGACGCACTGCCGAACGCGACGCTGAACGATCGGCACCAGATCACCACGCCGCCGGCCCGTACGCCGTCGGCCACGGCGTACTGCTGATCGCCCTTGTTTCCCTTGAGCCGGCCGACGTCGATGCCGCCGCGCACGCCCGAACCGCCCGCGGGCACGACGTAGACTCGCAGGTCCGGTCCCGGTTCGGTCGCGAAGCCGGTCAGGGTGAGGACCCGGCGGCCGTCGGCCCGCTGCACGACACGCGCCGTGCCGGTCGTTTCGTGCGCTCCCGCTCGGAACCGGCCGCTCGCCACCGTCACCGGTCCGATGGCCGGCGCCGCGGCGGGTGCGGAGGCGCCCGGCGCCGGCTGCCGCGTCGCCGGCGGCGCCACGACGACGTCCTCGGCCACAACCTTGTCGACGCTGCTGGAGTAGAGCAGGAAGCCACCGATCCCAGCCGCGCTGACGACGAACGTCGCAAGAACCGGAAGCGCCAGCGACCGCCACCGCAGTGCCACGAGCACCGCGAGCAGACCCGTCACGGCGAACCAGACCGTGGTGAGCAGCATCGCGATGCGGGTGTTGTCGGTGACCAGCGCACCGGTGACCCACACCCCCACGGCCACGACGGCAAGCACCAGCGGGACCGACAGCAGCCGCACCCAGCGGGCTGGTCGACGGGCGGCTGGGGAGGTTGCGCGCGGCTCGGCGACGGCGCGGGTGAACGGGGCCACGGTGAGGTTCCTTTCGGATGAGGTTCGGCTAGCCAGGGTCTAACCACGAGTGTCGCGGCACCTGCCTTGTCTCGCCAGGCCCCGGCCGGTTACGGAATCCTTACCGTCGCATCGGCGCCGGTGCAGGTAGCGTCGACCCGGTGAGCGAGCGCCTGCCGTCGACCGACCCGTGACGGCGCGACTGAGCCCACGGCGGCGGCTGCTCGTGCTCGGCGTGCTCGGCGTCCTCGCTGCGGGGGCCGTCGCCGGAGCGAACCTGCTGCGCCACGGCGACTCCGTCGCGGCCCTGGCCGAACCGGCAGGGGTAGCGCAGGACAAGCCCGGCCCGGTGTTGCTCGTGCCCGGCTACGGCGGTGGCCGCGGCGGCCTGGACCAGCTCGCCGCCCGGCTGCGCCAGACCGGTCGAACGGCCACCGTGCTCACCCTGCGCGGTGACGGCACCGGCGACCTGCGGGCCGAGGCGAGCGTGCTCGACGCCGCCGTCACCGCCGCCCTCACGGCGGGCGCACCCTCGGTCGACCTCGTGGGCTACTCGGCCGGCGGCGTGGTCGTGCGCCTGTGGGCGCGGGAGCACGACGCCGAGGCCAAGGCCCGCCGGGTGGTCACCCTGGGCGCACCCCACCACGGCGCCGATGTGGCCCAGCTCGCCGCGGCCCTCGCCGCGGGGGCGTGCCCGGCCGCCTGCCGCCAGCTGGTGCCGGGCAGCGCCCTGTTGGACCGGCTCAACCAGGGCGACGAGACCCCTCCCGGCCCCCTGTGGACCAGCATCTGGAGCGGCACCGACCAGATCGTCACCCCTCCGACGACCGCGCGGCTGGCCGGTGCCACCAACATCGCCGTACAGCAGGTGTGTCCGGGCGTTCAGGTCAGCCATGGCCAGCTGCCGACCGACCCGACGGTGACCGGCCTGGTGCTGCAGGCGCTGGCCGTCGCAGCACCGACCGCGCCGGACCGGGGGGACTGCGCCGCGCTCAGCTCGTGACGTCCTTGGTCATGAAGTTGGCCCAGGTCATCGCGAGCAGCACCGCGACGTAGACGCCTTGCACGAGGGTGCCGCGCTGGATGTCGCGCCACAGGATCGGTTCGCGGAAAAAGTCGACCCAGGCCAGCCAGTAGCGGGTAGGCAGGTAGGCCTTGACCGAGGACGCGGCGTCGAGGGTCACCAAAACCTGGCTCAGCACCAGAACGGCGAGCGCGCCCAGGGCCGCGCCCAGCGACGAGTCGGTGACGGTGGACAGGAACAGCGCAACGGAGGCGACACCGAGCATCGACCAGCTGATGTAGAAGATCACGTAGGCGGTGCGCAGCAGGATCTGCTGGCCGGTCAGCGACGTGCCCGAGAGCGACGCGACGGCCGCGGTCGATGCGTTGACGTTGGCCGGGTCGGGCACGAACAGGCGCACCCCCACGACGTACGCCGTGAGAGCGACCGCCGTCACCGCCGTGAGCAGGAACGCCAGCACCGCCGTCAGCTTGGCGACCAACAGCCGGGTGCGCCCGACCGGGCGGACCAGCAGGTAGCGCAACGTGCCCGCGCTGGACTCTCCGGCCACCGCGTCGCCGGCCACCACGGCCACCGCGACCGGCAGGAACAGCGGCAGCACGATCCCCAGTGCCGCCGCCGGGAACAGCGCGCCGTTACCCAGCACCGCGGACAGGAACGCCGGCCCCTCGCCGGGGCGCGGCGCGATGTCGGTCAGCGCGACGAAGACCCCGACGATGACGGGCAGCAGGCACAGCAGGAAGATCGCGATCCAGGTCCGGGGCCGCCGCAGCACCTTGGCCAGCTCGACCCGGATCATGGCTGAACCCGGTCCGAGCCGGTCCCGGTCAGCGCCAGGACCACCTCCTCCAGGGTGCGCCGCTCCGGATAGAGCTCGTGCAGCCGGACGCCCGCGGCGACCAGCCGGTCGGCCAGCTCGGCCGGCCCGACGTCGCGCACGAACAGGCGGTCCCCGTCGCGCCGGGCGACCCGGCCGTCGAGGGTGCGGGCCACCAGGTCGGCGTCGGGGCTGCGCACGACGACCAGCCCGGTCGGCGCCTGCAGGGTCGCGAGGTCCTCCTGCACGACCAGCCGGCCCCGGTCGAGCACCGCGACCCGGGTGCACAGGGCCTCGACCTCGGCGAGCAGGTGGCTGGACAGGAACACCGTCGTGCCCCCCTGGTTGAGCTCGAGAAGCAGTTCGCGGATCTCGTGGATGCCCTGGGGGTCCAGCCCGTTGGTGGGTTCGTCAAGGATGAGCAGCCGGGGCGAGCGGATCAGCGCCGCCGCGAGGCCGAGCCGCTGGCGCATGCCCAGGGAGTAGGCCCGCACCGGGCGCCGGCCGATGCCGGCCAGCCCGACCTGCTCCAGGGCTGCGTCCACCCGCGCTCGACGGGTCCGCCGCCGCCCGCCGGGGCCGGCCGCGTCGAGCAGCGCCAGGTTGGTGCGCCCGGACAGGTGCCCGTAGGCCGCAGGCCCCTCGATCAGGGCGCCGACCTCGGCGAGCACCTCCGTGGCCCTGCGGGGCAGCGGCTTTCCCATCACCTCGATGCCCCCGCTGGTGGCGAACACCAGCCCGAGCAGCATCCGCACCGTTGTCGTCTTGCCCGACCCGTTGGGTCCGAGGAAGCCGTAGCGGTCGCCCTCGCGCACCTGAAGGCTCAGGTCCTCCACGGCCGTCACTCGCCCGAACCGCTTGGTGAGGCCGGCGGTGACGATCACCGCAGGCCCGGGGCGCGAAGCAGCTCGAGGGCCGCGGTTTGCAGCGTCGGCGGCGTCACCGCTCCGACGACGAGGAAAGCGAAGCGCCGCTCGAACGCTCGCCGCGGGGTCACCGCGACCACGACGTTGATCAGCGAGGTGGCGACCTGCACGAGGCGACCGTCCCGCGGGTCCGTCTCGACCTCGATCCCGCCGCCGCGGCGCGCCGCGTCCACGGTGTCCCCGCCCAGGGACCGCGGCAGGGGGAGCACCACGAAGCGGGTCAGCCCCTCTCCGTACGTCGCCGCCCCTCGCAGGTTGAGCACGGCCGTCGTCTTGGGCAGCCCCACCAGGCGGTCGGGCAGCTCGACGGGGGCGTAGATATCGAGGACCGAGACGAGCACCGGCGAGGTCTGGTTGGGGATGTTCGGGTCGAGCGCGGGAGTCAGCACCCGCGGGCCGGGCCGGGTGAGGCGCAGGTCGAGGAACCGGCTGGTGATCACCGGGGTGCGGCTGCCCCGCGGGGTGAGGCTGAGGGCGAGCGGGAGGCCGCTGCGCCGCTCGACCCAGATGTCGAGGCGCCCGATCGTGCTGCGGGCGTCGGCCGGGGTGACGCGCACCCCGTCGGCGGTGTGGCGGGCGATGCGCCGCGAGCCGATCGCCC
>JBBRHF010000202.1:0-7111 GCA_038223055.1 Actinomycetes bacterium
ATGTTCCCCCTTCCTACCCCACAATCAAGCCATGTTGGACATGCCGGCCGAACAGTTCGAGCAGCTGGTCGGGGCGGCCCTCGACGAGGTCCCACCCGAGCTGGCCCGGCTGATGGACAACGTCGCGGTCTTCGTCGAGGACGAGCCGCCGGCCGACGAACCCGACCTGCTCGGGTGGTACGAAGGCACCCCGCTGACCGAGCGGGGTTCGTCGTACGCCGGGGTGCTGCCCGACCGCATCGTCATCTTTCGGGGCCCGACCCTGCGGATGTGTCGGAGCGAAGACGAGGTCGTCGAGGAGGTCCACATCACGGTCGTGCATGAGATCGCCCATCACTTCGGCATCGACGACGACCGGCTGCACGATCTCGGCTACGCGTGACACGCGCCTAGAAGAGCGGGTCGACGAGGTCCAGCGCGGGGACACCGCCCTGGATGCTGCGGACCTCGGGCCGCCATCCCAAGGCGGCGCCGAGCGCCGCGACATCGTCCACGGAGGCCGGCGATGCACCGCCGGCGGCGGCGGCGAGCAGGGACCGGGTGAGCAAGCCTTTGCCGTTCTTGGAGTGAAAGCTGATGCTGCGCGCCACTTTGCGACGGCCCACGCGGCGCTCGCAAAGGATCCGCACACCGAGCACCTGGTGGCGCAACGGACCGGTTGGGGTCCACATCGCGGCGTAGTCGGTGCTGCGCAGATCCACGGCGAACTGCGCGCCCAGCAGCGGCGCGAGGGTGGCTGGAAACCGAGCCCGCCAGTACGACGCGAGGCTGCCCGTGCCGAGCACGACCGCCTTGGCCGGCACCCGGTAGGCCGGGATCAGGTCACCCGCACGCACCACGCCGAACAGGCCGGAGAACACCACGACGCAGCGTTCGGCAGCCTCGCGCTGCCCGGGGGTGAGGGTCGCCGCATCCAGCGCCGCGTAGATCACCCCGGCGTAGCGGTCCAGCGCCGGCATGGTGGGGCTCGTCCGGAGGGCGCGGTTGGCCCTGATCGCCTCGTCGGCCACGGCAGGGGGCAGGTGCAGCGCCGCGACGGCCGTGTCCCGGTCCGCCCGGCACAGCCGGGCGACGGCGTCGAGGATGGCCGCGCGATCGGCGCCCAATGTGGGCGTGCCTAGGGGCACCGAACCTCGGCCCAGCGGCGGACTCGCCCCGCCCGGAGCCTTGACCTCGCTCGGGGGCAGCAGGATCAGCACCGCGCCATCATGCCGGTCGCACCGACGGCGCTCGGCCGGCCGGGCTCAGCGATGGTGGGCGTAGAGCCGCTGCACGTCCTCGTCGAACGCATTGGCGACGTGTTCCCGGCGCAGCTTCTGGGTCGGCGTGAGATGCCCCTCCGCCTCGGTCAGCCCGACGGGCAGCACCCGGAAGCGGCGGATCGACTCGGCCTCGGAGACCTTGGCGTTGGCCGAGTCCACCGCCTTCTGGACCTCGCGGCGCAGGTCCGGATCATCGACAAGCTCGGCCACCGGGCGCACCCGGTCGCGTCCGGCCTGCCAGGCGGCCAGGGCGTCGTCGTCCAGAGTGATCAACGCACCGACGTACGGCCGCTGGTCGCCGACCACCATGCACTGAGCGATCAGCGGATGCGCCCGCACGGCGTCCTCCAACCCCGCGGGGGCGACGTTCTTGCCGCCCGAGGTCACCAGGATCTCCTTCGCCCGTCCGGTGATGGTGAGGTAGCCCTCGTCGTCGAGCGACCCGAGGTCACCTGTGTGCAGCCAAGTCTCGGCATCGAGGGCGCTGCGCGTCGACGTGTCGTCATGCCAGTAGGCCTCGAAGACCTGGCCGCCGCGGACGAGGATCTCCCCGCCCTCGCCGATCCGCAGTTCCATGCCGGGCAGCGCCCGCCCGACCGTGCCGACGCGCTGACCCGCTCGGTTGTTGACGGTGGCCGCCGCGGTGGTCTCGGTCAGGCCGTAGCCCTCGAGCACGGTGACCCCCATGCCGCGGAAGAAGTGCCCGAGCCGCGGCCCGAGGGGCGCCCCGCCGGAGACCGCCCACTCGAGTCGGCCGCCGAAGATCGTGCGCAGCTTGGCGTAGACCAGCCGGTCAAACAGCAGGTGCTGGAGGCGCAGCCCCGGCCCCGGTCCGTGGCCCTCACGCGCGGTGCTGTAGGCGATCGCGACGGCGGTGGCGCGCTCGAAGATCTTGCCCTTGCCGTCGGCGGTTGCCTTGCGCCGTGCCGTCTCGTAGATCTTCTCGAAAACCTGCGGCACCGCGAGTACGAAGCTGGGGCTGGTCGCGGCGAGGTCCTTGACGAGGCGGCCTGCGTCGCTGTGGGCGAGCCGGGTTCCGCTCAGGATGCAGGCGACCTGCACCATGCGGCCGAAGACGTGGGCCAGCGGCAGGAACAGCAGCGTCGAGGCTCCCGGGGTCTCGAACAGCTCGGGCAGCATCCTCACCGCCCCCGTGCACTCGGCGAGGAAGTTGCCGTGCGTCAACTGGCAACCCTTGGGCCGCCCGGTCGTGCCTGAGGTGTAGATGATCGTCGCGAGTGTCTTTTCCGTCATCGACGTACGCCGGTGAGCCAGCTCGTCGTCGGCGATGTCGCGCCCGCTCGCGACCAGGTCGTCCAGGGTCGGTCTCGTGCCGTCGCTCTCGAGGACCCAGGTCGCGCGCAGGTCGGGCAGGCGGTCGATCACTGAGTCGAGCCGAGCCGAGTGGCCTCGCGTCTCGACGACGCATGCCCTGGCGCCAGAGTCGCGCAGGATCCAGGCGATCTGCTCCGGTGCCGAGGTTTCGTAGACGGGCACTGTCACCGCGCCAGCGCACCAGATGGCGAAGTCGACCAGGGTCCACTCGTAGCGGGTCTTGGCCATCAGCCCGACCCGGTCGCCGACCTCGATGCCGGCCGCGACGAGTCCCTTCGCCACAGCGGCCACCTCGGCGTGGAAGGCCGCGGCACTCACGTCTCGCCAGGTCTTGCCCTCGCGCCGGTTGAGCAGCACGCGGTCGCCGAGGCGCTCCGCGGTGCTGCTGAGGACGTCGGCCAGGTTTCTCGTCTGCGTTGTCACGGCGAGCAGCCTACGACCGTGCTAGGGTTGGCCCCGGTTGCATAAGCAGTTCCTCGCACGTTCTTTGAGACGCTCGCGGATTGTTCATCCGCCGGGCGTTTTTTGCATTCAATGGACTTCGATCATTCGGTGTCCGGATGTGGGACGACGATCGACGCGGCAGCCCAGGGTCGGCAATCGAGCCGATCCTGTTCCGCCCCACAGAAGGAGCACGGCATGACTCAGGGCACAGTGAAGTGGTTCAACGGCGAAAAGGGCTTCGGCTTTATCGCACAGGACGGCGGCGGCGCCGACGTCTTCGTCCACTTCTCGGCCATCGCGGCTGAGGGCTACCGCTCGCTGGACGAGAACCAGCGCGTGGAGTTCGACGTCACTCAGGGCCCGAAGGGCCCTCAGGCGGAGAACGTTCGCCCGGTCTGACCTTGACCGCACCTGCCTGACCACAGAGGGACCCCGCCGCACGGTGGGGTCCCTCTGTGCGTGCACCGTTGCTCCTTTGGCTTTGCGCCGCGGCGCGGGTCCGCGGCGTTGACAAGGTCGTGTGACTCCACCGCGACAGTGGGGCTGCGCCGGCTCCGCTAGCCTGACCTGCGCGGGACCGTGGCCGGGATTCACTGCGAATCGTCCTTGCCCGGCGTCGGGCCTCTAGCTCAATGGGCAGAGCAGCGGACTTTTAATCCGCGGGTTGTGGGTTCGAGTCCCACGGGGCCCACCATCGCTGACCGGCGGTTTCTTCCTTCCAGTGGGGGAGCCGGGGTCGTCTTCGGAGCCGATGGGGCCGAAATGGGGCCGCGCTGCTGAGGATCTGCCGGCTGCGCGCGCGGCACCAGTCGGACGACGGCCTCCGCGGAGCGGCGGGCGACCTCGGGCAGCACGCTCGCGTAGGTGTCCGCGGTGATCGTGATCGTGGAGTGTCCGAGCATCTCCGACACGGTCTTGAGGTCGGCGCCGCCGGCCAGGGCGAGAGTCGCAGCGCCGTGCCTGAGGTCGTGAAGCCGGACGGGCGGGAGCCCGGCGTCGCGGGCGAGCCTTTCGAAGTGGCGGGTCACGTATTCCGGGTGCAGCGCTGACCTGTCCTCAGGGTAAACACCAGGCCGCTCTCGACCCAGGCCCGTCCCCAGGCCAGCCGCTCGGCCGCTTGGTGCGCCTTATGTGCGCGCAGCACGGCGACGCTGTCCTCGTCGAGGGCGACGGGATGCGTGCTGTCGCTCTTGGGCGGCCCGGTCTCGGTGCGGTAGCCGAGCTGCACGATTTGCTCGCTCACCTGAAGGTTGTGTCGGGCCAGGTCGACCTCGGCCCAGGGGAGCCCTACGGCCTCACCGCGGCGCAGGCCGCGGAACGTGACGAGGTGGTAGAGCGCGTAGAGGCGGTCGGTCGCGGCGTGGTCGAGGAACGCCCCGGTCTGCTCGGGCGTCCAGACCGCAACCTTCGGATGCTTTCCGGTCCCGCGCCACTGCGCCACTCGCTCGTCGGTCCACAGGACCGCCTTCGGTCGCTTGCCCGTCGCGAGTTCGACGTGCGCGGCCGGATTGAACGGGATGAGCCGGCGCTTCGCTGCCGTGTTGAGCGCGGACATCAACGTCGCGTGGACGCGCCGGATCGAGGCCGCCGACAGGGGTCTTGTGCCACTCGCGGGCAGGCGCGCATCGATCAGGCGGGTCAGCATGGGCGAACCCTTCGTGGCCGTGCCCAACTGGCGCATCGCGATGTACAGCGCCTCGACGTCCTCGATCGAGAGGTCGACCACCGGAACGTGGCCGAGGCCTGGGGAGAGGTAGAGACGGACGTGCGCCTCGTAGGACCGCGCCGTCGTGGACCGAAGGCCGCTCTTGCCGGCAAGCCAGCGATGCAAGTAGGTGCCGATGGTTTCCGTGCTCGCTGCCAGGTGGGTCCGCTTGTTGACGCGGTCAAGCAGATCGACGAGGGCCTGGTGCGCATCTCGTTTCGTGGCGTACCCGCCCTTGCGGGCTCTGTGGCGCTCGCCGCCTGGTCCAACAGGAAGCTCGGCCTTGTAGTACCAGCTGCCGTGGTCGGACTTCTTGAGCCGTGGGCAGTCCGGTCCCAGCGGTTGGCCGGCCGCGTCCGTGCAGCCGCAGCGCTTGAACACCGAACCGGCCACGTCGCCTCCTCAGCTACTCGTGACCGACTCAGCATGGCGGTCCGGTGGCGCGGCCGTCAGGGTTGCGTAGCGTTCCTGGGATAGGCCCAGCAGCTCGAGCAGCGGCGCGCTGGGCACCTTGATCTGGTGTCCGAGCCGCAGCACCGGGGTAGGCCACTCACCTCGACGTACGAGTTGGTAGGCGACGGTGCGCCCGATGCCCAGCATCCTGGCCGCGGTGACCAGATCCACCACGGCGGGCTGGGGGCGGACGTCTGGCTGCGGGTCGCTCATCGTCGGCTCATCGTGCGCGGGTGGCCCGCGTGGCGGAGCGCGGCGAAGGCACTGGCAACGTTGAATCCGTTGCCGGGCAAACACAATCCTGCCCTCGCGGGCGTGTGTCCGGTGCTGGCTGAGCGAGACATGGATCCTCCTGGTGTCAGTGTCCGAGGGGTGTGGGCCGGCTGGGTCGCAGTTCGGCGACGAAGGCTTCCAGGTCGTGCCGGCGGATGCGGCGCAGCCGGTCGCCCAGGCGCACCGAGGGCAGTGCCCCGGTGGTGAGCAGCGCGTAGACGGTGTCCCGGCCGCAGCCGAGTTCGGCGGCGACCTCGGTGACGGAGAGCAGCATCCGGGGTGCGGTGTCGGTGGCGGGGTGGTCATGGGGTGTCCTGGTCATCGAGTAAGGGTCATCGGGCGCGGGCGGGCGGCGGCGCGGCGAGGACGGCGGGAGTGCAGCGGGTGGGTTGGCGGGCGATGGTGTCGTAGGCGCTGCGAACGGTCCGGCGTGCTTGGTGTTCGGGCAGCCCGGCGTGGATGGCGGCCGTCACAAGGGGCTCGGGGTCGGGGATGTGGGCTTCGGCGGCGCGGCAGGCGGCCCAGAACAGGGCGTTGTCGCGGTTGCCTTCGGGTTGCCGGGCAACGTGTCCGGCGAGGTACTCGGTGGCGTCCACACCGGGGCGGGATCGCATTGCCGGCGTGGGGCCGGCCGGCGCGGGCGGCGGCGGGGCGAGCAGCGCGGTGAGCGCAGCCCAGTCCAGCGTTCGCCCGGGGCCGTCCTGGCTGCGCAGCAGCGAGTAGCCGCCGGTGTAGGTCTCGGCGGTGACCTGGGATGGGGGGAGCAGCACATAGCCGCCGTGGCTGCGGAAGTCGAGGTGGTGCCCGCTTATCGAGCCGTTGCGCTGGGCCGTGCCGGGGTAGTGCAGGTGCAGCCCGACCGAGGGCGTGCGCACCGCACGCAGCCAGCCGTCGAGCAGGCCGGCCTGGTTGGCTTGGTGGAACGAGGCCCAGCCGGTTCCGTTGGGGCGCACGTCCACATCGAGGACGTCGAAGCCGGGGGCTCCGGTCGGGGTGGCGATGTTGGCCCTCGGGTGCCGATCCCACCAGTCGGCGATCACCGCGAAGTCGGTGGTGGCGTCGTGGAATCCGTTGCGGGTCAACGGTGTCTTCCCGTCGGGGACGCAGGGGAATACCCGCACTCCTTGCGCGGCGTAGTCCATGGCGCGGTCCCGCAGTGCTGTGTCCCATGCCCCCAGCTTCGGTTCCATCGCTTCCGACCTCCGTGCTTGACGACTTTGTGTGCATCAAGGTGAGCGACCGGGGCGCGCACGCGGCGCGGTCGATCAGCGGGAGCCGCCGGCTCGGCCGGGGGGGTGCCGGTCAGCGCCGCGAGGCGTCGCCGCCGCCGGTCCCGGTGCAGTTGTCGGTGTCCGTGCAGGTGTCGGTGCAGTCCTCGGTGTCCTGGCGGGCGGTCTGGTCGACGGCGACGAACGCGGTGAACTCTTCGGCGTGGCCGCTGCGGTGGGGGTTCTCGGCTCCGCAAATGGGACGATACGGTGCGCGTCGCTCTAGCCGCGATCGCAGGGGGATGCGGCGGAGGCGCCAAGGCGGGGGCCACGTACATTTCATTCCATCCCGAAGCGTCCGAGCACGTCGACCGCACCATCCAGCTGATCCGCTCGCACGGCTGCAAGCCCGGCCTGGTGTTCAATCCGGC
>JBBRHF010000203.1:0-7106 GCA_038223055.1 Actinomycetes bacterium
CCCAGCTGCCCGCGCCAGCTCCAGGATGAGCCGCTGCTGGCCCCACTGGTGCCTCGACCGCACAGCCTTCAGGCGTGTGTCCATGCTCGCCTCGCAGGTAGGTATCAACCGGACTCCGTCCAGTGGATCACCACCCTCTGACAGCGACGCACGGAACGTGATGAGCTGTGGATAACGGAGAGTCGTGGCTGCTGGCTGGCCTCCTGGCGCCCGCGTTCAGCAGCTTCCTGCGCAAGACCGTCGGGGACGCGCCGACCGAGCTTCCCCCAGTAATACCTTCTAGTCTTACCGCTGGTATCCTGAAGCATGCGGGTGACGAGCAAGGGCCAGGTGACGATCCCCCAAGACATCCGGCGGCGTCTGGGGATCGAGCCCGGGAGCGAGGTCGAGTTCGAGGTCGACGCGGATGCGGTCCGGCTGGTCCGCAGGTCAACCGGAAGCGGCGCGGACCTGGTCAAGCGGATGAGGGGTCGCGGTCGGGTGTCGATGAGCACCGACGAGATCATGGCACTGACCCGCGGCGACGCCTGACTCATGACGTTCGGCACCATCGTTGACTCCAACGTGCTGCTCGACGTGTTCACCAACGACGAGCAGTGGGGCGACTGGTCCGCCGAGCATCTTGCCGGGGCCTTCGACCGCGGCCCTGTGATCATCAACCCGCTCATCTATGCGGAGCTCTCCGTCGGGTTCGGACGGATCGAAGACCTCGAGGACGCGCTACCCGAACGGATCCAGCGCGAGGATCTCCCCTGGGACGCCGCGTTCCTCGCCGGCCGTTGCTTCGTGCAGTACCGCCGTCGAGGCGGTGCCCGACGCTCTCCCTTGCCCGACTTTTACATCGCCGCTCACGCCGCAGCGACAGGTCGCGCACTCCTGACCCGGGACCGCCGGCGCCTCCTGGGACTCGTGCCCTCTCTGACGGTCATTGCCCCGACCTGACGACGTCTCGAGAAAACGGCGCACAGCGCCGCGTGGCTACCCCAGTCGGGCGAACACCACTCGTCTCTGGAAGAAGCCCACCGTGTCGACACGCCATCCGGCGTCCTGCCAAGCTTTCGCTTGCGCCTGTCGGCCGTTAGACCACCATGTCTTCTTGGTGTAGGCGGTTGCGGGAAGGCCACCCACCATTCGGTCGATGTCAGCAAAGTCGATTGTGATGGATCGATCACCACGTTCCGCCGCGTCTGCAAGGTGTTCTCGCAACAGAACGAACTTGTCGTTTGCCGTGTTCACGACGTCGGTCCGGCGCGCTGTACGGATGCGATGGCGTCGTGGCTGTGGATGCTCTCGATGTTCCGGACGGCGACGCGATGCGCCAGGCTGCGGGAGCGGCACCACAGCGACAGGTCGCGCACCATGTCTTCGACGAAGGCGGGATGGTCGTAGGCCTGCATGGTGATAACACGTTCGTCGGGGCGCTTGACGACCGGAAAGACCGGAGCCGAGCCAACGGTCCTTATCGCTGCGACAATCTCGTGCACCGGCAGAGGGTATGGGTTGTCTCCGTCGCCGAGCAAGGTGAGCGTTACCTGGCTGCGTTGATTGTGTGCGCCGTAGTCAGAGATGGCCCGTGAGCAGGGACATAGGCTGGTTACCTCGGACATGGCGGTGGTCTCTACCGCGACGACGTTTTCGTCGAGGCCCCCCGCGGATGATCAGGTTGTGGACTTGCCACCCCTCCGCGCCGCTGGCTGGCGCTACAACCTTCGTGGCGAGGTTGTCCCGGTCGTCGTGGATTTTGAGGTGGCGGTCCCCCGCCTGACGCCTGCCTTGCGGTAGGTGTTGGGCGTCCGCCAAAGACGACCCAGCACAGACAAGGGGACCGCCGTGATCAAGCAGTACCAGACCAAGCCGTTGGACACGAGCGCGCTCGCCGTTCCGGAGCAGGTGAGCGTGGCGATGGGCGAGATCGCCGAGGACATGCGCGAGGGTTTGCTCGCACTGGCCGTGGGCGCCGGCCTGCAGGTGATGGGCGCCCTGATGGAGGCCGACGTGACCGCGTTGGCCGGCCCCCGCGGGCGGCACAACCCCGAGCGGGCCGCGGTCCGCCACGGCACTGAGGCCGGGTCGGTGACCCTGGGTGGGCGCCGGGTGAGCGTGGCACGGCCGCGGGTGCGGGCCGCGGACGGCTCGGGGGAGCTTGCCGTTCCGGCCTACGAGCTGTTCTCCGGCACCGAGATCTTGGGCAGGATGGCGATGGAGCGGATGCTCGCGGGCCTGTCGACGCGCCGCTACGGGGTCGGCCTCGAGCCGGTCGGGCAGCGCGTGCAGGCCGCCGCGACGGCGACGAGCAAGTCGGCGGTCTCGCGCAGGTTCGTGGCGATGACCGAGACCGCGCTGGGTGAGCTGCTCGCGGCGGACCTGTCGAGCTTGGACCTGGTGGCGTTCATGGTCGACGGGGTGCACTTCGCCGAGCACTGCGCCATCGTGGCGCTCGGCATCGGGATCGACGGGACGAAGCACCCGCTGGCCCTGGTCGAGGGATCGACCGAGAACGCCACCCTGGTCACCGAGCTCATCGTGGGGCTGCGCGAACGGGGCCTGGAAGTCACCAAGCCCATCCTCGCGGTCTTGGACGGGTCCAAGGCGCTACGGCGCGCGGTGCTCGACGTGTTCGACCACCCGGTGCTCGCCAGGTGTCAGCTGCACAAGATCCGCAACGTGAAAGACAAGCTGCCGCAACGACTTCGCTCCCAGGTCGAGGCCCGGATGCGAGCCGCGTACCACGCCGAGTCCGCGCTGGCCGCCGAGGCGGCGCTGGAGGCGCTGGCCCGCGAACTGGACAAGACCCACCCCGGCGCGGCGGGCAGCCTGCGCGAGGGCATGGCCGAGACCCTGACCGTGTTGCGCCTGGACGTGGCACCCGCCCTGGCCCGCACCCTGCGCTCCACCAATGCGATCGAGTCGATGATCGGTATCTGCCGCGAGCACGCCAAGAACGTCAAACGTTGGCGGGACGGGCAGATGGCGCTGCGCTGGTGCGCCGCCGGCATGCTCGAGGCCGCCAAGCAGTTCCGCCGCGTCAACGGCCACCTTCACCTACCCGCCCTACGAGCCGCCCTGGAACGGCATGTCGCCGAGCACACTGTCCGCGCCCAGTGCCATGATGAGATCGGAAACGCAGCCTAAATGATCATCGGGCCGCCACCGAAGTTCCATGGAACTCGGGACATCCTCGATCAGGACGACAAGAGCCGTATGACGGGAGACTGTCACGTACGGATCTGTGGGAGCCGGGGGGTGAGATCCCCCCGGCTACCCGACCATATGAATTCGGGCCGCGACCGCGGGTATCGAGCAGAGGGCCGAATTCCAAGATCATGGGACCGAGATGGGGCCGAACTGCCCGGCACCCGCCGACGGCGGCTAGTACCGACCGGCAGGCGACATTGCCGCTGACCTGCACAAACGCCCCCGGCGAGCATCAGCCATGATCCCCCAACAAGCCCTCGACCTGACTTTTAATCCGCGGGTTGTGGGTTCGAGTCCCACGGGGCCCACCATCGCTGACCTGGGGTTTCGTGCATGAAGACCGGTTGAACGAGTGATCAATGGTGCCAGCGTGGTGGCCAGTCAGCCCCACAGCGCATCCCCGACGCGCTGTGCAGCATCTTCGGCCAGCTCCGGCATAACGTGGGAGTAGGTGCCCAGAGTCAGGCTGATCTGTGAGCGCCCGAGGATCTGCATGACCACGCGGGCCGGCACGCCCATCATCAGCATGACCGTGGCAGCGGTGTGCCGGGCGTCGTGCAGTTTGGCCGGCCGAACGCCGGCCGCTTTCAGCAGCGCCCGCCACGCCCGATGGTCCGAGCGCGGCTCGATCGGGGCTCCGTTGGGTTGGGTGAAGACGAGCCCGTGGTCCTGCCACACGTTCGCCGCGGCGATCCGTTCTTCGCGCTGGACGCCGCGGTGCTGGCGCAGCGCGTCTACCAGCGGGGTGGGTAGGGCGATCGTGCGCCTGCCGGCCGCTGACTTGGGTTCGACGAGCACCAGCCCCGCCCCCTCTGGTGTTGCAGCGCCTGGCGTACCCGCAGGGTCCCGGCATCGAGATCCACGGCGTCCCAGGGCAACCCGAGGGCTTCGCCCTGGCGTAGACCCAGTGCCAGCGCGACGGACCACCGGGCGCCGTTGCGCCGCTGTTCCGCTGCCCGCAGGACGCATCTGGCCTCCTCCGATGTGAGCGGGGCGACCTCGGCACGCACGACGCTGGGGGCGTCGACCAGGGTGCACACGTTGCGCGCGACGCGCCCGCGCTGCGTGGCCACCTTGAGCGAGCGTGACAGGACCCGGTGTGCCTGCAGGACGGTGGCCGGGGACAGGCCGGCCGCGAGCAGATCGACGTACATGCGCTCGATGTGCTCGGGTTGGAGCCGGTCCAGCCGGTGGTGGCCGACCTTGGGCGCGAGCTGGTGTGCCACGAGCTGTCGGTACCGGGTCAACGTGGACGGGCGGACCTTTGGGGCCGCGATGGTGTCCAGCCAGTGCTCGAGCCGGGCGCCGACTGTGGCCGAGCGGCCCGCCTCGCCGCCGCTCCGCTCGCCGCGCTTGCGTTCCAGTGCGCGGACCTTGGTGACGACCTCGGCGCGGCGGCGCCCGGACACGTGGCGCCGGTCCCGACGCCCGTTGTCGGTCAGACCCATCGATACGAAGCCGTGCCACCGGCCCGCGTCGTCCTGGTAGATCGTCGACTCACCGCTGGCGTTGCGTGATCGGCTCATCTGTTTCCCTTCCGTGCGTGATTGCGCCGGTGCTGGTACGCCTACCGTTTGGTTCCGCGGGCAGCGGCGCCCGTGGTCGGTGCGGCGCCGGGCAGAGACCCGGACCGGTGGCAGCCGCTGAACCAGGGAGATGCCACGTCCCGCCATGAACGCGTTCCGCGCGGAACGTCCCACCGAAGCCAGGGCGAATCAGTGACCATCACGCCCCCGGTCCGATGCCTCGTTGGTCGCGTCCCGCAGCGATCGCGGTCCCGCCGACGGTACGCCCGAGTGGGACGCTTTGCGCGCCCGGAACCGGTGGACGGGGTACCGGCTTCGGGGCGCGGCAAGTAGCTGACCCGGTGACTCAGGGTCAGGAAGCATCCTCAGAGGGGTGAGCGAGGGAGCCGCAAACTGCGCAGCTTCGGTGGGCGCATCGCCTTCTGGGCGGCCAGGAGCGCTGGTCGCAATGTGGCTGAACCGTCATGCGGCATGGCTCCTCGTGCACGGCGGGTCAGCGGACGAGTTGTACCCGACGTGCGATTCGAGTCAGCCGGTGTTTGAATTTCTAACGCAGGGATGAGACGTATCGCTCGAGGTCCTCGAGCCGGATGCGGCGGAGCTTTCCCATTCGGACCGAGGGGACCACGCCGGTGGCGATGAGGTCGAACATGTAAGTCCGCCCGACGCACAGGCAGGACGCGGCCTCCTCCACGGTGAGCAGCAGACGCTGACCTACGCCCTGGGCGGGCGCCGCCCGGCGGCCTCGACGCGCGGCGGTGGTCGAGGTGGACTCCCGCGCAATCATGGTGTTCTCCTTCATCAGGGTGTCGTCCGTGCAAGCGAGGGGCCGCCGAGGGTCTCTCACTTGCGGCAGGTGCCCGAGCGCCCGACTACTGCCAAGTCCAGCGAGGTTTCTGCGTCCAGCATCGGTCCGCCGCACGGTCTGCGCGGCGCGATGTTGGCCCGCCTGGGTCCGGCGCAGCACACGACGTTGCGTCGTCTTGTGCCCGGCGGCAGGGCACGTCGTTCCTTGCCGGGAGGAGGCGGAGGGGCGGCTGGGGTGCGCCGTTGTCGGGTTCACGTGTGGACAAACGCGGCCCGGGGACAGCGCGTCCTCATCGCACCCGCCGTGCCCGCCGTGCCCCCGGCCGTCCGGCCGTGGACGGATGGGCCGCCTCCCCCGGCTTGTCCGTCCAACTCGTCGGGCTCCGCCGGCGTGGGCCGAGGCGCCTGGAATTGACGCCTTTGAGCTTGTTTCGGCGGCCTTGTCTTTCGTCGCGCTGGGTGTCGCGACGGGTCTGACACGCGGGTTCTCTCGCAGCACAGCGAGCCGCGGCGGCCCTCCCCGCCACGAGGCACAGTTAGGCGATACACCAGAACAAGATCAACGTGTGCCTGACAAGCCCACCCAAGACTGGACAAGCCCATGAAGGTTCCACCAAACGGGCCGCCAGCGAGTAGGCCGTAGCGAGCAAAGCCGCTGCACGCCGCGCGTCGAGCCTGTCCGGAAGGTGAGTCGGGCTCCGGCCGCCGGCGGAAGTGAGCCATCGGCGCAACTGGACGTTTCGTCGCGACTCCTGGGCCTGCAGTCCGCGCCGTTCGAGGCGGTCCGCGACCAGTGTGGGCTATCCAGGCCGCACGAATTCGGGCGACGTGTGCTTCGCTCCTCATCGGTTCAGCCGCCTCCGACAGTCCAGCACCTCGCGGGACACCTCGGCCACGAGGGCATCACCAGGACGCTGAGCCTCTACGCGACCCTGTCGCTCGGCCGACCTTGCTGCGCGGATGGATCAACTGATCGCCGAAGCCAGCTCAGCGTTGCAGGTCAAGGCCGACAGGTCACGCGGGAGAGTCCGTGGACGCGGCATCGAAGGGATGTGCTGAGCAGAAGTAGGGTCCCAACGGTGTCAGTTCATCGCTCACAGCCGAGATGCCCGCATAGGCGTCCTTGGCCAACTCGAGTGTCGGGCACGCCGTGAGTGAGGGCGGTGGCTACCGTCCCGCTTCTCGGCCGTACGCCCAACAGTTTGGCTACAAGTATCGACGGCATGTGTTCGACAAGTTGCGCAGGCTGGATCTGATCCTCGCGGAATTCCAACAGCTCCTCGGGCAAGGGCGAGGTCATTGCCGAGGCGGAGAGCGGCTCGTCCGAGCTGCGCGAGATCGTGCTGCTCGTCGAATGGCTGAGACCGCTCCATGTGGTGATCGTGGTTGACTCCGCGGGTGAAGAGGAGAGACTAGTACTACAGCCGCACTTACGGGGAGGCGCCTCGGGCCGCGTAGTGGCAGCGTCGGGCTCGGGGGCTTGGTGACGGCGGCGCCATCGTGACCAGGCGAGTACGTCGTGGTGGGCGGGCTGCTGGGTCCAGATGAGGCCGGCGAGGAGGCGGCGGACCTCGGGGA
>JBBRHF010000204.1:0-7080 GCA_038223055.1 Actinomycetes bacterium
CATGCGCGAGATCAACGCCCGAACCGACATCGGCGGCGTCCGCTGGACCATCCCGGGTCTACGCGACCTGCTCACCGTCCAGACCGCCCGCATCCTGCGACACCCCGTCTGGAAGGAAATCCACAGAAACACCCGGCCATCGAATATAATCCAATTCCGCCTGCAGAAGTTCAACGAAACGTGATGCTACCGACGATTCACGCCGGTGCGGACGCCGTCTGGCCCTGGCTCGCGCAGCTCGGCCAGGGACGCGGCGGGTTCTACACCTATGACCGGTTGGAGAATCTGGTGGGTGTCCACATCGACAGCGCCGACCGGATCGTTCACGAGTGGCAACAAATCGCGGTGGGCGACAAGGTCAACCTGGCTCCCGAGGTCGCCCTGGCGGTGGCCGCCGTCGACCCGGGGCACGCGCTGGTCCTGCACGGCGGGGTGCCGATGGGTAGTGCGACGGCCCCCTACGACTTCACCTGGGCCTTCGTCCTCCGCGCCGGCGAACCCGGATCAACCCGGCTCGTGATTCGCGAGCGCTATGCCTATCTACGCCGCTGGGCACCTCTCATCGTCGAGCCGGCCGCGCTCGTGAGTGCGGTGATGACCCGCCGGATGCTCCGAGGGATCAAGGAACGGGCCGAGCGAGCGCTCTAGCCGCCTGCGGAGCCGCGCGCCGGGGTGCCGGTTGAGCCACTGGTCGACATCGACGGGGCGCCCTCGAGCCCGGACAGGCCGTTCCACGCCAGGTTGACCAGGTGTGCGGCGACCACGGACTTGTCCGGATGGCGGGCGTCGAGCCACCACTGGCCGGTCAACGCCACCATGCCGACCAGCATCTGCGCGTACATCGGCGCATGCTCGGGGTCGAAACCGCGCAGCGCGAACTGGTTGCCCATGATGTGCTCGACCTGGCTGGCGGCGTCGCTGAGGAGGCTGGCGAAGGAGCCGGTGGCCTGGGCGACCGGCGAGTCGCGGACCAGGATCCGGAAGCCGTCGGCGGAGTCCTCGATGTAGTCGAGCAGGGCGAGAGCGGCCCGTTCGAGCAGCTCTCGCGGCCGCCCGCTGCTGGTCAGCGCCCCGGTGATCGCATCGAGCAGCTGGCTCATCTCGCGGTCGACGACGACCGCATAGAGGCCCTCCTTGCCACCGAAGTGTTCGTAGACCACCGGCTTGGACACGCCGGCCCGCTGGGCGATCTCCTCGACCGAGGTGGCGTCGAAACCGCGTTCGGCGAACAGCGAGCGACCTACGTCGAGCAGCTGCTCGCGGCGCGCCTTGCCGGTCATCCGCATCCGCCCGTTGCGCTTGTCGCCCCCGCTTCTGGGCGACGGCGGCACCGCTGGACGCCCCGTAGACGCGGCGACCGGGCGGTCGGCTGGAGGGGCCGCGCGGCGGTCGGTGGGAGGGGCCGGCGGGCCGGCCGAGGTCGTCGGTGGGATCACTGCGCTGCCTTGACCTGGTGCATCCGGGACATACGCCACCGTAACCTACGCGGGCGTAACTTCTCGCGTCGTGGCGCCGGGCGGAGCGGATACGGGTCAGCACGACCACCCTCGGCGGGCTCCGCGCCGGCGGGCCGGGTGCCTGCGCGGCAGCGGGCGATAGGCTGGAGAGCCACAATCCGCCATGGGGTAATTGGCAGCCCGCAAGCCTTTGGAGCTTCGCAGTGCTGGTTCGAGTCCAGCTGGCGGAGCAACGCCGGTCGGCGCTCAGGTGAACGCCAGGTATTCTCGGCACCGTCCGACGCACCCACCGCCGCTTCGCGTGAGGAGCGCTCCCGACGTGAACCCGATGCGGCTCCCGACGTGACTCGCGACGAGACCGACCAGACCGACCAGACCGACCAGACCGACCAGACCGACCAGACCGACCAGACCGACCAGACCGACCAGACCGAAGCCGCTGGACCCGCTGGCCACGACGGTCCCGCCTCGCCGCGCCCCGCCGCGGTCGTCGTTCTCGCCGCCGGTGAGGGCACCCGGATGAAATCCGCCGTCCCCAAGGTGCTGCACGAGGTCGGCGGGCGCAGCCTGGTCGGTCACGCTGTCGCGGCAGCCGCCGTCCTTGCCGCCGAGCACCTGATCGTCGTCGTCGGGCACGGCCGCGCCGAGGTCACCGCCCACCTCGCGCAGACCGCTCCGGCCGCGCGCATCGCCGTGCAGCACGAGCAGCTCGGCACCGGCCACGCCGTCGGCGCCGCCCTGGCCGCGCTGCCCGAGCTCAGCGGCACGATCGTCGTGACCTACGGCGATGTGCCGCTACTGACCGGCGAGACGCTCGCCCGCCTCGTGGCGGCCCACGTCGCGGACGGCAACGCCGTCACCGTGCTGACGGCCCAGGTCGGCGACCCCACGGGCTACGGCCGGGTCGTGCGCGACAGCACCGGCACGGTGGTCGCCATCGTGGAGCACAAGGACGCGAACGCCTCCCAGCTCGCCATCCAGGAGATCAACTCGGGCATCTACGCCTTCGACGCGGCGGTCCTGCGCGACGCGCTGTCCCGGTTGAAGACCGACAACTCCCAGGGCGAGCTCTACCTCACCGACGTGCTCGCCATCGCCCGCTCGGACGGTCGCGCGGCGGGCTCGCTGCCCCTCGACGACCCGTGGCAGACCGAGGGCGTCAATGACCGGGTGCAGCTTGCGACCATGCACCGCGAGCTCAACCGGCGCACGCTGGAACACTGGATGAGGTTGGGCGTGACCGTGCTCGACCCCGCCACCACCTGGGTCGACGTCGACGTGACCCTCGAACCGGACGTTTGCCTCGAGCCGCACACCCTGCTGCGAGGCCGCACATATATCGCCCGCGGCGCCCAGATCGGTCCGGGCGCCCACCTGGTCGACACCGAGGTCGGGGCGGGCGCGAGCGTCGTGCAGACCACGTCGTACGGCGCGGTGATCGGACCCCAGGCCACGGTCGGGCCTTACACCTACCTGCGCCCGGGCACCCGGCTCGGCCGCGGTGCGAAGGCCGGCGGCTTCGTCGAGCTGAAGTCCGCCGTCGTGGGCGACGGGGCCAAGGTGCCGCACTTGTCCTATGTCGGTGACGCGAGGATCGGCGACGGGACCAACATCGGGGCAGGGACGATCTTCGCCAACTACGACGGGGTGGCCAAGCACCACACCCACATCGGGGCGCACGTGTTCGTCGGCAGCAACTCGGTTCTCGTCGCGCCGATCACGCTCGCCGACGGCTCCTACGTCGCTGCCGGCTCCACCGTGGTCGGGGATGTCGACCCCGGTGAGCTCGCCGTCGGTCGAGGCAGGCAACGCAACATCGCCGGCTGGGTGGCCCGCCGCCGACCCGGTACGTCGAGCGACGCGGCCGCAGCCCGGGTCCGAGTCCGAGTCCGACAGGCTCCGGTCGGACAGGCTCCGGTCGGACAGGCTCCGGTCGGGCAGGCTCCGGTCGGGCAGGAGCCCGAGAACCGCCGCGACCCGGGCACAGGCGACCCTGAGGGGCCGGCAACATGAGCTTCATCAAGATCACCGGCGAGAAGAAGTTGATGTTGTTCGCCGGCCGGGCGCACCCCGACCTGGCCAACCGGGTCAGCTCCGAGCTGGGCATCGCGCTCACCCCGACGACCGCCTACGACTTCGCCAACGGCGAGGTTTTCGTGCGCTACCAGGAGTCGGTGCGCGGCTGCGACGCGTTCGTCCTGCAGAGCCACGCCGCTCCGCTGAACAAATGGATCATGGAGCAGTTCATCATGGTCGACGCGCTCAAGCGGGCGTCGGCCAAGCGCATCACCGTGGTCACCCCGTTCTACGGCTACGCCCGCCAGGACAAGAAGCACCGGGGTCGCGAGCCGATCAGTGCCCGCCTGATGGCCGACCTGTTCAAGACCGCGGGCGCCGACCGGCTGATGGCCGTCGACCTGCACACCGCTCAGATCCAGGGCTTCTTCGACGGCCCCGTCGACCACCTGTTCGCGCTGCCGCTGCTGGCGGGTTACGTCGGGCGCCGGGTCAACCGCGCCAACGTCACCATCGTGTCCCCGGATGCTGGGCGGGTCCGGGTCGCCGAGCGGTGGACCGACACCCTCGGGGGCACCCCGCTCGCGTTCATCCACAAGACCCGCGACCCGCTGGTGCCCAACGAGGCCACGGCCAACCGGGTCGTCGGTGACGTCGCCGGCCGCACCTGCGTCCTCATCGACGACATGATCGACACCGGCGGCACCATCGTGAAGGCCGCCGACGCGCTGTTCGAGGCCGGTGCGGCCGACGTCATTGTGACCTCGACGCACGCGGTGCTGTCCGGACCGGCCGTGGACCGGTTGAAGAACAGCCGCATCAGCGAGGTCGTGGTCACCGACACGCTGCCCATCGGCGAGGACCAGTTGTTCGACAAGCTCACCGTGCTCTCCATCGCGCCGCTGATCGCTCGCGCGATCCGCGAGGTGTTCGACGACGGGTCGGTGACCAGCCTGTTCGACGGCCAGAGCTGAGATCCGGGCGCCCGGTTTGGGGCGCCTCGGGTGCACCGCCTAGACTGCCGTGGTTGCCCGGCGAGGGACGCCTCACGACCCGTGAGCTGCCTCCGTGATCGACGCGGTGGTTGTGGCTTGTGCCCGCCGGCATCCCGATCACCGCACACCACATTTGTCACCGTCGCAGCACGTCACAAGGAGCCAGCATCGTGTCCGAGGTCCGTATCGCCGCCGAGTCGCCCCCCGAGTTCGGAACGGGCGCCGCGCGGCGCACCCGCCGGGCACACAAGGTGCCCGCCGTCCTCTACGGCCACGGCGCCGACGTCCGCCACATCTCGCTGCCCGGCCACGAGCTGATGCTCGCCCTCAAGACGCCCAACGTCCTGCTCACCGTCGAGCTCGACGGCAAAGACCAGCTGGCGCTGCCCAAGGCCGTGCAGCGCGACCCGATCAAGGGGTTCCTCGAGCACGTGGACCTGGTCGTTGTACGTCTTGGTGAGAAGGTCATCGTCGAGATCCCGGTGACCCTGGTCGGGGACGCGGTGCCGGACACGCTGGTCCAGCTCGACCAGCCGATGCTGGCCATCGAGGCGGAGGCGACCCACCTGCCGACCGGCGTCGAGGTGTCCATCCAGGGCCTGCGCCCCGGCACCCAGATCCACGCCTCGGACGTGGTGCTGCCCGACGGTGTCACCCTCGCCACCGATCCCGGGATCCTGGTCGTCAACCTCACGGCCGCTCCGACGGCCGACCAGCTCGAGGCCGAGCTCGCCGAAGCCGAGGCCGAGGTCGGCATCGTGCACGAGGCCACCGACGAGGAGGAGGCCGCCGCGGCCGAGGCTGGCGGCGATGCCGAGGCCGAGGCCGAGGCCGGCGCGGGCGACTCCGCTCCGGTCGAGAGCTGACCCTGCTCCGCCCGCTGCGCCGGGCCCAGCCCGCCGACGTCCCCTCGGAGTCCCCTGGTGGGCCGTGGCTGGTCGTCGGGCTGGGCAATCCCGGGCCTGGCTACTCGTCCAACCGGCACAACCTGGGTTTCATGGTCGTCGAGGCGCTAGCGGAACGGACCGTGACCCGGTTCTCGACGCAGAAGAAGACCCGCTGCGACGTCGTCGAGGGACGGCTGGCCGGTGCTCGGGCGGTGCTCGCCAAGCCCCGGTCCTACATGAACGAGTCCGGCGGCAACGTCGCGGCGCTGCGGGACTTCTTCCAGACCGACGTGGGCCGGCTCATCGTGGTGCACGACGAGCTGGACCTGCCCTATGGCGGTCTGCGGCTCAAGTTCGGCGGCGGCGACAACGGGCACAACGGGCTGAAGTCGATCCGCCGCTCGCTGGGAACCGGTGAGTTCCTGCGGGTCCGGGTCGGCATCGGCCGCCCGCCGGGACGCATGGACGCGGCCACTTTCGTGCTGCGGGATTTCGGCACCGCCGAGCGCGCGGACCTGGCGCTGAACCTGGACCGTGCCGCCGACGCGATCGAGGCGCTGGTCACCGAGGGTCTCGATCGGGCGCAGAACACGTTCAACACCTGATCGCGCGCGCGGGTTCGTACGGCGTCATCCGCTGGTGCCAGCCGCTATCCGGTGTTGCGCAGGCCGCCGGCGATCCCGTTCACGGTCAGCAGCAATGCGTGCCGCAGTTCGTCGCCGACTGCCGCCACGTCACCCGGGCCAGTTCCCCCCGGACCCGGCGCCGCACCACCACCACCACCACCACCACCACCACCACCACCGCCGCCGGCGGCGCGGTAGCGCTCGAGCAGGGTCACCTGCAAGAAGCTGATCGGCTCGAGGTAGGCGTCACGGATCCGCAGCGTCTGAGCCAACGTCGGGTTGTCCGCCAGCAACTCGGTGTGCCCGCTGACCCGCAGCACCTCCGCGAGCGTGCGCTCGTGTTCGCCCCGTACGTCGTCGAACACGTGGCGCAACCCCGGCTGGACCAGCGCCTGGACGTACTGCCCGGCGATGCGCAGGTCGGTCTTGGACAGCGTCATCGCGACGTTGGACAGGAAGTTGCGGAAGAACGGCCACCGGGCGTACATGCGGTCCAGCTCGTCGCCCAGCCCGGCCGCGCGAGCGGCGGCCAGCCCGCTGCCCACGCCGTACCACCCCGGCACGATCTGGCGGGACTGGGTCCAGCCGAACACCCACGGGATCGCGCGCAGCCCCTCCAGGCCCTGACCGCCGCCCGGGCGGCGGGACGGCCGTGAGCCGATGTTGAGATCGGTGAGCAGCTCGACCGGGGTCGAGGCCAGGAAGTAGGCCGGCAGATCTGGGTCCTCGACCAGCCGGCGGTAGGAGTCGTGGGCCGCTGCGGAGACCAGGTCCATCACGGCGTCCCACTGCTGCAGGGACTCGGTGTCGATCCGCGACGTGCGGTGCAGCACCGTCGCCTCCAACGCCGCCGCGACCGTGAGCTCGAGGTTCTCCCGGGCCAGCCCCGGCAGCGAGTACTTGTCCGAGATCACCTCGCCCTGCTCGGTCAGCTTGACCGCTCCGTCGAGGGTGCCCCAGGGGAGGGCTAGCAGCGCGTCGCGGGTCGGGCCGCCGCCACGCCCGACCGTGCCGCCGCGGCCGTGGAAGAACCGCAGCCGTACGCCGTGCTCCGCGGCCGTGTCGCGCAGCGCCCGCTGCGCGCGGTGGATCCCCCACT
>JBBRHF010000205.1:0-7023 GCA_038223055.1 Actinomycetes bacterium
CCTGCGGTTCTCAACTGGTCCAGGACCCGGGTCCGTTGCCGGGACACTGGACTGTCGCCGACGTCATAGTCGGTCGGCGCCGGTCCCAGCATTTCCACGGAGAGCACTGTAGTAAATTGAGGGTGGGGCGGCCACTCGGGGCTGCCTGCACCTCACGGACTACGCGCACAGGGACACTCGCAAGCGTCGGTGTGGCGTTGCTGGAGTTCAAGACCGCCTACCGGCGGGCCGGGCTGGAGCTCGACTCGGGGCGAGCTGCCCGACCACCTGGCCGTCGTCCTGGAGTACGCCGCGACCGACCCGTCCGGTGGGCGGGCTCTGCTGGTGGACCACCGGGCCGGAATCGAGCTGCGGCGGCTCGCGCTGCAGGACGCGAGCTCGCCGTACGCCGACGTGCTCCGACCGTCGTTGCGACACTGCCCGCACTGCGTGGCGACCAGCTGGGCCACCTGCTCGAGTAGTTGATTTTCGAGGCGCCACAAACCGCAGTGGTACAGGGCCTCCCGTGGCACCCATCGGGTCAACCGGCTCATCAGGCCGCTCTGCTCTACCAGGGGTGCTGGTCGGTCTCGGGGTCGTACCGGCTGATCCCCCCACCGCGGCGCTTGGCTGCGTGCAGGGCCACGTCCGCGCGCTGCAGGAGCCCGTCTGCATCTGCGGCGTGGTCCGAGAACACGCGATACCTACGCCGCCCCATCCGCAGCGGACCCCGCCGGCCTGGCGGGCGCGCATAGTGACGGCAATGTTCGTTGCCACGTCAGCCGAGTATGCGCGGCCTCCGCCGTTTCGTGGCGGTGACAACGCGACCTGCCCCGCCAGCGTGACGAGTCACGCAGATGCCAACGGACGCACTCTACCGCTGCCCCACGTTTCGCCACTCAAGCAGGAAGAGTGTGGCGTCGTCGCTGGTTGTCCCGGCGCGTTCGCGCAGCAGGGCGTGGGAGAGTCGGCGCACGGTTTGTTGGACGGGGCCGCCGGCCTGTTCGGCGCGTTCGAGCTGGTCGATCAGGCGGCCCTCGCCGAACTGCCCCCCACCGGGCATCCGCTCCTCGATGATTCCGTCGGTGAAGAACAGCACCCGGTCACCGGGCTCCAGTGGCTCCTCGCTGACGTGGGGGGTGTCTCCGCCGATGCCAGCGGGCAGCGTGGTAGGGCTGTGCAGGGTGGCCACCACCCGGCGGTTGCGTACTAGCAGCGGGTGGGGGTGGCCGGCGTTGACCCATGCCAGGCGCCCGGACCCGACGTCTAGGCGGGCCATCTGCGCGGTGACGAAGTGGTCGTGGTCGAACTGTTTCGCGATGGCCTGGTCTATGGCCGCGTAAAGGTCGGGCAGGTCCACATCGGCGCGGCGGGCGTGCCGGTAGGCGGCCACCGCGACGGTCGCCATGACCGCCGCGTCCAGGCCGTGGCCCATGGCGTCGATAATGCCCACGTGCAGAACCTCGTCGTTGAGCGCGTAGTCGAAGATGTCCCCGCCCACGTCGTATGCAGGTTCCAGGATCCCGGCGACGGCGATGTGCGGGGTGCTCATCATGAGCGGCGGCAGCAGCGACCACAGCATCTCCGCGGATAGGCTCATCGCCCGCCGGCGCCGGGCCTGGAAGAACCGGTCGGTGTAGCCGCCCTTGGTGACCAGGACGTCGGCGACCAGACCGGCGAACCGCCGGGCTAGCCGCCGGTCGTCCTCATTGGGGTGTTCCGCGGTGAACGCGAGCACCCCCACCCGGTCGGTGCCGTCCAACATGGGCACGAACAGGCGCACCCCGGCATCGGAGGCCTGCTCGACCATCGCGTCGCCCAGGAACGCCCGGCCGGCCAGCGATCCCTCCATCGCCTCCGGTGTTCCAGCTACCAGGCCGTGCCCCGGTAGCGGCACCAAACTGGTCTGGTCGTAGTCGGGAAGGAAAACGGCGACGTCGCGGCCCCCGATCTCGCCGATCAGCTGCGCGACAAGGGGGGCGATCAACTGCGGCGGCATCTCATGGGCCCGGTCGATCATGGTCCCCAGCAGCCGTTCCCCGAAGCCCTCCGCCCGGTCCGACGTGTTCGGGGGGTGACCTGATTTGGGTGCCATGGTCGATATCCTGGCCGTAGTTCGCCATCAAGGGCGGGAGGCCATCCAGGTCGCCAGACCCGCGTCGGTCGATCCTGCCTCCCCGGGGTGCCCGGCGGCGGTCGGCCACAACACCGGGGCGCGAGAACAGTCGGCGTAGGGATGAGACCGCTCCGAACGGGTAGGAGTCGAGCATCGTGCATCTTCGCCTCCCGCTGGAACCGGCCTCTGCCCGCCGAGGGCGGACCTTTGTGCGCGCCGTGGTGGCCGGCTGGGAGCCGGGCGCCGACGCCGACCGGCTCGACGTGCTCGAGCTTTTGGCCAGCGAGTTGATCACCAACAGCCTGGTTCACGCCCGCAGCGAGCTGGAGATCACCGCCGACCGCGACCAGCGCGGAGTTCGGGTGGCCGTCAGCGACCTGGACAGCCGTCGACCTGTCGTTCTCCCCTACGACGAGCACGCCCTGGGAGGTCGCGGACTCGCCCTTGTCGACGTCCTGGCGGACGAGTGGGGTGTGGACCAGTTGCCCGAGGGCAAGGCTGTGTGGTTCCGGCTCCAAGTCGCGAACCCAAACACCGTCCACCTTCGGGTGGCGGCTTCCCGGACGCATCGAGCCCGGCATCCGCCAGCCCAGTTGTCGCCTGCCACCAGGAAGGGACCACCCGGAGCCGTCTCTGCCCGGTTAGGGGACCACCTGGGTTGTCAGTCCTGGGACCACCGGCGTGTCGTGCCCCTGGTTGGTCGTGGCCTGCCGCTGCCGATCACGTCATGTCGAGTGACGCCGAGGTTGTCCCGCCGGCCTCACCGCCACCTTGGGCAAGTCTGAACCACACTGAGGTCGGACCATCCAGCGGGAACGTCGAGGGTAACTGGTCATGGTCGGGCGTCCAGACCGCGAGCTTCGGATGTTTTCCGGTCCGGCGCCACTGGGCGACCCGCTCGTCGGTCCACATGACCGCCTTCGGCCGCTTGCCCGACGCCAGCTCGACGTACGCCGCCGGGTTGAACGGGATGAGCCGGCGCTTCGCTGCCGCGTTGCGCGGACATGGCTGACGAACATCAGCGTCGCGGGGACCCGCCGGATCGAGGCGTCAGTCAGCCGGCTGGGGCCGCTGAACTCTTGACGTGCTTCGACTAGGCGGGTCAACAGGGGCGAGCCTTTCGTGGTTGTTCCGAGTTTTCGCATAGCCGCATAGAGTTCCTCGACGTCCTCGACCGACACTCCCCCGATCCGCAGGTGCCCGAGTCCGGGGACCAGGTAGAGACGGACGTGGCTTCGTAGGAGCGCTGGCTCGTCGAGCGCAGCCCCCTCTTGCCGGCGAGCCAGCGTTCCAAGTAGGCGGCGAGGGTCTCTCGGTCCGCCTCGAGGTGAGTTCGCTTGTTGACGCGGTCCAGCAGGTCCACGAGGGCCTGGTGCGCGGCGCGTTTGGTGGCGTACCCGCCCTTGCGCGCAAGGTGGCGCCTGCCGTTCGGTCCAACAGGAAGCTCGGCTTTGTAGTACCAGCTGCCGTGGTCGGACTTCTTGAACCTCGGGCAGTCCTGTCCCAGCGGTGTGCCGGGCGCGTCCGTGCAGCCGTAGCGCTTGAACACCGAACCGGCCACGTCGCCTCCTCAGCTGCTCGCGGCCGACTCAGCATGGCGGTCCGGTGGGGCGGCCGTCAGGGTTGGCGAGCGATCCGGGGACAGGCCCAGCAGCTCGAGTAGCGGCGCGCTGGGCACCTTGATCTGATATCCGAGTCGCAGCACGGGTGTGGGCCACTCGCCTCGACGTACGAGCTGGTAGGCGACGGTGCGCCCGATGCCCAGCATCCTGGCCCGCGGTGACCAGATCCACCACAGCGGGCAGGGGGCGGACGTCTGTCTGCTGGTGGCTCATCGTGTGCGGTGACCAACCGGCACGCGCAACTTGAGAGCGCTGGCAGGGGCGGATCTGTTGCCGGGCAAACATAATCCTGCCCTCGCGGGCGTCGGTTCGGTGCTGGCTGAGCTGGACATGGATCCGCCGAAGGCCAACGCACTGATGACGCTGCCGGACCCGGCGTGCGAGACGACGACGTCGCAGTGGGGCAGGAGAGCTTCTTGAGGGATGAAGCGATCGACGCGCACATTGGCGGGCTGATCGCCCAGCTCGGCCGGATCGATCTCGCGACCCACGGTGACGATGATGTTCGCGTCCAACTCGCTGAGCCCCGCCACGACGCGCGAGAACAGGTCGCCCGACTCCTGATGGAACACCGTGCCGAGAGTGAAATACGCGGTCGGCCTTCCAGATCGCTCATGGAGCCAATCGAGCGCGAGGGTGCTTGAAGCGTTATGTTGCGCGGCGATGGGGGTCGAGTCGAGCATCGCGGGATGGATGTGGCGGGCCGTCGCGGGCAGCGGATCCCTGGGGTCGCGATAGGTCGGGGGGACCGGGACCACGGTGAGGTAGCGGTGCAGCATCTCGAGTTTTGGATCAGCGGGTAAGCCGTGCTCGGCGCGAAGTGCGTCGAGTGGCTCGGCTACGAGGTCTGGACGAATTAGCCCCCCGGCGGCCAGGACGACGATCGAGGCGTGTGGGATGCCCAGTCGTTCAGCCGCTACGGCGGCACCAAAGTCCACCTCGTCTCGGACTATGACATCCGGCCGCCAACTGTCCGACATCGAGCAGACGGGCGGCTCGTTCGCGTGCGGTGCGCCCTGCGAAAACGTCCCGGATCACCCGCTCTTCGTGCGCACGGTCAACTGGCAGGAGAGGGCCCCTCAGTGATGGGTCTGCGAGCGTGTGGCCACCACTGCCGATCGCTGGAAAGCCCGCCTCGACGGTGCTGAGAATCGGCTCCTGGGCGCTGAACGCAACCGCGTTACCGCCAGCCATTGCCGCGCGCGCGATCGGGATGGCGGGAAGAAAATGCCCGCTACCGCCCGCGAAGGTGAACAGAAGGCGCATAACTTCATCATGCAGGTCATCGACTTCCGGAGGTGCAGCGGAACCACCGAACAGCGGGGCAGTGACGAACCTAGGTCCAGATGGCCATCCCGCTGTGAGACGCATGCGGTTGCCTGGCCGCGCGGTGCAAGGGCTCCCGCGTCGGCTCAGCGTTCAGCCTGGGTGGCAGGCCTGCTGGGGGGTTACGGCGAGATTGCGGCTCACGAGGTCGCGTATATCGCAACTGACCAGTTGCGCGCCGACGCGCGCGGCACCGGCGACATAGCCGGCGTCGTAGACCGACAGGCCCTCTGTATCCGCAGTCCTTGCGGCGTCGGCGATGAGCGCTTCGTCGACACGCACCAGCCCGCCGTCGGCCGCGATCGCCTCGACCAGGCCTCGCAGCCGATCGGCTGCCTGGATATCGCGCCACGCCCGGACGGCGACGTTGCCGACCTCGTAGAAGGCAAGGTCAAGCGTTGCCAGGGATGTGTCGCCGGCCAGCAGCTGGCGTGCCGCCTCGTGCTGATCGTCGTCGGCGTCCTCTCGGGCCAGCAGCACGCTCGCGTCGACGAACCAGGCGCTCACGCCATCGGTCGGTGTCGCTTGAGATCGTCGACGCCGTTGCCTCCGTGATGGCCAGCTTCGGTCATGAGTCGCTGCACGCGGCGCGCCCGCTCATGCCCTCGGTGGCGCAGACCTTCGTGGACGAAATCGCGCAGCAAGCCGCTGCGACTGGTGTTTCTGCGGGCAGCTTCGGCGTCGAGCGAGCCGAGCAGATCGTCGGGCAACGACACCATCACCTTGGCCATAGGTCGAGTATACCCGGTACTGCCGACCACGATCGTCAACTGTCGGTCGACCGGCCATTACCCAGACCCAGACCGCGAACGGGGGCGGGGGCGGGGGCGGGCGGGGGCGGACGATGAGCCACCACGCACGACGCGACGTCACCCTGGCCGGCGCGGAGCGGGAGCACCAGCTCCGGAGTGCCCGCTGTGTCCGCTACCGACCGTGTGCCTGGCGGACCCGGCTTGAGCCGGTGAAGCGACAAGTTGCGATCGCGTGTTTGACGAAACGCCGAAGGCATGTGCCGAGGTGGGTGTGCTTCCGCGGCCTCGAAATTAGTTCAGCCACCGCTCGGGCGGCCGGGACCAAACGTGGGCGACGGCTGGTACTGGCTGCTGGAAGGATGCGGTCGTGTCGATGCACGAGGATCAGCTGGACGTGGTCGTGAGCACCGTGCGGCTCCGGGTCGTTGAGCGGTTTCCGCAGTGGAAGGAACTGGCCGTCCGAGAAGCGCACAGCGGGGACCGTCAACGCGATCTTCCGCATCGTTGACGACCTGGCTGCCCGGACGTGTCGCCACCGTGGAGGACCCCGCGGGTTCGACCGCGTTCGCGGAGGACCTCGCCGCGTTCATTGCGGGCCTGCGCGCCATCGGCACGCGAGGGCGACGGTTCCAGGGCGAGGGCCGCGGGGGACACCTGAGCGACCACGACGAGTGGATGGAGGTCTGCTTCGGGCAGAGCGAGTCGTTGCTCGACGTGCCGCGCCTGCGGGCACTGTGGGCGAACCTGGGGACGCTGCCCGAGGTCGATGCTGACCTCATGTGCCATCGCGACCTCACCCCGTCCAACGTCCTGGTCGCAGACGGCCGCCTTGTCGGGGTGCTCGACGGCGGCGGTTTCGCCGCCGCCGACCCGGCTCTTGACCTTGTCGGCGCGTGGCACCTCCTCGACGGCGCGCCGAGGAGGGTGCTGCGTGATGCTTTGGACTGCAGCGAGGTTCAGTGGCGGCGAGGTATGGCGTCGGCGTTTGAGCAGTCGATGGGGCTGGTCTGGTACTACGCCCAGTCGAACCCGACGATGAGCCGCTGGGGCCAGCGCACTCTCGACCGCCTGGTCAGCGATGGAGAAGACTAAGCCTGAATCCGTGGACCGAGGTTCTGTTGATCTTGTTGTTGGCGAGAAAGTGTTGACCGCGTTGGGGGCGTGGTGATGCTGCTGGCCTGCGCCAGCTTTTCCACTGTGTGGTTCCGGTCGGGCCCGCGGGCGGTGG
>JBBRHF010000206.1:0-6875 GCA_038223055.1 Actinomycetes bacterium
CGCCTCGGCTACATCCCTGCGCAACAGCAGCCGGCATGACACCACCCGCAGGCGACTCGTCGCGCGCCCTGATCGACCGGATCAGTTCGTTACTGCCCGATCGGCAATTGCGGGAGGTACGCATGTTCGGTGTGCTCGCCCTCATGGTTGACGGCGCAATGGCGGTAGCCGCGCACCGGGACGGCAGCCTTCTCGTCCGCGTCGACCCAGCCGAAGACGCACGGCTGCTCGAAAACCCGGAGGCATCCCGCGCGGAGATGGGAGCCGGTCGCTCAATGGGAGAAGGGTGGATCCGAGTCGAGGCGACGGCGCTGGGCAACAACGCAGCCCTCACCAGCTGGCTCGAGGCCACCACCCGCAATCTCGCTCAGCGCAAGCCCGCGCACTCACGAGTCCGCTGAGACCGGCTCAACGAACAGCGGAACCGCATCCCGCAAGCGGAACCCTCAACGACGACAAAACAGGACAGGAGTGTGGACGCCCGACGGCCGTTCCAATTGACCCGTCCGGAGACTATCCCGGGACCGGGGTGGCATATGGGACACCGAGTTCACCAGCTTGCTCAACCCGGCGAAGCAGAGAGGGGAGCTGGTCCGACAAGGTAGACAACCGGTGGGCGTCAGGCTTCCTTTCGGCTCGACAGGGGCGCTACTCCATCCCGCGATCGCAGGTGCGTCTATCTGGGCGGAGTGACGCGGCTCATGTCGTCCACCGGCGGCGACATGAGCGCTCTCGTCAGCCATGAGCGGACGAAAAGAACCGTCACTACTCGACGCCAGCCACTTCCTTCTCATGCCGCGAGTGGTTCGTTCGCCTCTTGGATCCGGGGCTTCAGCAGAGTTGTGAGGCGCCGGCCAATGCCTCGATCCGCCGGGCCGTGGACGGGTGCCGCGACAGCACTCGGGCCGCGATCCCCTGGGGGTGGGGGCGGCTGCGCCCGAGGATGGTCAGGGCCTCGGCCAGCTCGGCGCCGACACCGGCGGTGACCGCGTATCGGTCCGCGGCGTACTCGCCGGCGCGGCTGAGCGCCGCGTCAGCCAGCGGGCACACCACACCGAAGGTCGCGACCGTGCCCAGGATCAGGGCGGGCACCCACTGCCGGGCCTGCACCGTCTGGACGATTGCGACGACAACCCCGGCGACGACCACCGCCCCCAACAGGACGGGTGGCTGTCGTCGCCCGGCCAACCCCACCGCGACCCCGATCACGACCCGAGCGGCGAACCGCCACGGCGCGGCCAGCCAGATCGTCACCAGTCCGAACCCGGAGGCCCTGGTCGCGTGGTGCCCCAGTTCGTGGACCAGCACGGATTCCAGGTGCTGATCCCCCAGCCGGTGCGCGGCGCATGCCGCGAGGACACCGGTGGTGACCGCGACGCTGCGCCGGCCCGCAGCGTACGCGTTGGTCTGGGCACTGTGCTGCACGTACAGGTCCACCTCCCCGGCGCTCAGCCCGCAGCGGCACAAAGCCGCCGCCCAGACCGGGGCCAGCCGAGCGGCCTGCCCCGGGCTGGGGCGGCGGAACCCGCAGCCGACCCGGACAGTGACCCGTTCCCCGACCCGGGTCACCATGGCCGCGCCCGCCCCCGCCCAGCCCAGCACGACCAGCCCGCCCCAGCTGCCCGCCCCGGCGGACAACACCGACAGCAACAGCAGGCTCCCCACCATCGCCGGGACCGTGGTCACCGCCCGCCACGCACCGAAATGGCCTCGGCGGCGGCGGGACCGCTGCGCAGGGTGGGCACTCGACGTCGGCGTCGGCACGGTCATCGGCGTGGTCGTGGTCGTCATGGTTGCTGACCTCCTGGCAGCCCGGGTCCCTTGACCGGACCCTGACACGGGGTACCGACAACACCCGCGGGGATGGGCCTGCCCCAGCGGGGCCGCAAGGCCGGCCGCCGCCGGAGCGATCAGCGCCGGACACCTACCCGCTTGCGTTCGGACCGGACCACATCGCCCCGCGCCCCGACGCCGGCGTCGTGCGGTGCTCGTCGACGTCACCACCCACTCGCTACCCCAAGTCCACCCCGCACACCTCGCCTGCCAGCTCGGCCACGTCGACCCCGACACCAGGGTCGCCCCACGCACGCTCGAGCCCGGGTAGCCGCTGACCCCGAAACGTCGCTCCTCGCACGGCACCGACCCCGGCGGGCGCGGCGACCCGGCCCGCGTCCCAGGAAACCCGAAGGCCCGCCTGAACGGCGCGGCCCGGGCGCCGTCCGACAGGGTTTCTCGGCCCGGGTTGGCAGCAACCGACCTGTCCCGGCGCCTACCCCCGGTGTGAGGAGCCCACTGACCGGCGGGTGGTGCGGCGCAGTCCTACCGGCGAGGTGCGTGATGACCCACAGACACACCGACAACCCCACGGCTGCGGCCTACCGGGTCGGTGACCCGGTTCAGGTCCAGCACCGCGGGCATCGCACACCCGGGCGGATCGCCTCGATCCGGCGCACCGCAGGCGGCGTGCGGTACGACGTGGCCACCGACCCGCCACCCGGCGCGACGGGCGCCGTGGTGACCATCTGGACCACCACCGCCCGGACACTATCCCTCAGCCATGTACCGGCCGGCGCGTTCCCGGTGCCGCTCCCCGGCCACCACGACCGGCTGTGCTGGACCCCGCTGGGGATCCGGATGGGTTTCACCCGCCGCCGGTCACAACGCGACCAGATCCTGGCCGCGACCGCGCGGATGACGTGGACTCCGATGCCCACCCGCGCCCCGTACCTGGACGGGCCGGCCGTCCGCGCTGTCGTCGCCGCCCTCTGCCGCCGCGACCAGATCGACCGGGTGGGGATCGCCCCCGTGTACGACGGGGCGCAGCTGATCGGCGTGGGGGACGCCGTCGGCACCCGGCGCCTCGTGCTGGACCGCGACACCGAAGCGATCCACCTGCTCACCGTGTTCGCCGACCGCCCGGCCCGCGACCAGCCCCGGGTCGCCTGAGCCGCACCCGCACGCCCGCACGCCCGCACGCCCGGACGCCCGCACGCCGCCACCGGAGACACCATGGACGAGTCGACCACAACCCGCCGCGAGCTGGACGAGCTGGCGGCGGGGCTGGCCCGATCCGGCTGGATCGTGGCCCTGCAACCCGAACCTGGCGCCGGCCCGCCCACTCACCACGTCGTCGTCGCCACCGGGGCGGGTGCTGCCGGCGCGAGGTACCGGGTCCGCCGCGCCGGCCCGCTGGGCTACCGGGTCACGGTGGAACGCGGCGGTGGCCTGCGCCCGCTCGGGCTCGCGCGGGATGCGAGGGATGTTGGGCGCCTGATCTGCGGTGACGCCCACCGGCCCCGCCTGGGCTCGCCGCCTGGTCCCTGTCCCTCCGATCTCGCCGATCCCGGGCAGCGACGGTGGCCGTGGTCGGCATGAGCTCGCCCAGCATGCCCCGAGAAGGCCGGGGCCACGCCGAGCGCGCCGTCACCGTCACCGATTCGTGCGGGCGCCCGGCCCGGGCCGGCGCCGACCCGCCTCAGCGCGCCAGTGACCCGGTCCGCATCACCGGGGTCCCGGCCCGCCACCGGCGCGGACTCGGCAGCCAGATCTTCTGGCCGGCCGGGACCGACGTGTCAAGTCGCCGACGCGACCTGGCCGGCGCCAGGCCAAGCCGCCCCCAGACGATCCGGGCCGCTGGCGACCGCCGCTGCGCGGGCCTGCCGTGACCCGGGCGAAGCGCCGGCGGCGACCGGGCCCGTCCGCCTCTCAATTGGCTGACGCCCTGGTGCGCGCCGCCGCGACCGCCCGGTGGCCCGACGGCTCGCTGCTGCTGGACCTGCACGAGACCGTCCTGCGGACCCTGCTCGCCCCGCACCTGACCAGCGCGCTCGCCCAGGCGGACCGGGCGGACCGGCTGGACGCGAGTGAACCCGATGCGGGCCACCGCACCCGCCGGGCCGAGTCGTGACCGCGACTTGGAGCTGTCCGGCCTGCGGGCGCTCCGCGACGTGCGAGAACGCCGCGGCCGCCGAGCACCAGTCCCCGCACTGCTGCGCCCATCCGCCGAACCGCCCCGACCCTGTCGCCCGTGGCGACCAGCAGGGCGACGAGGCGGCCATCCGGGAGTGTGCGCATTCCGGTGGCCCGCACCGCCACGGCACCCGTACCGCCTACGTCAAAGACCGCTGCCGGTGCCCGGGATGCCGCGGCGCGAACAGCGCCGCCAGCCGCGCCGCGTACCGGGACCGCACCCTCGGGCGCCCGCCGCTCCTGATCGACGCCGCCCCCGCCCGCGCCCACATCGGCGCCCTGCGCGCCGCCGGGATCGGGGTCAACCAGATCGCCCGCCTCACCGGCCTGGCCCCCAGCCACATCCGCGACGTGGGCCACCACGAGAGTTCCGGAGCGGCACCCACCCGGCGGATCCGACCCGACACCGCCACGCGACTGCTGGCCATCACCGCCACCGACACCAACCGGGCACCGGGCAGCCACGTCACCGCGACCGGCACACGACGGCGCTTGCACGCCCTCGTCGCCACCGGCTGGACCCCAGCCCGCCTCGCCACCGAACTCGGGCGCGACACCGCCAACCTGCGGCGCAGCATGACCAGCACCCAGGTCACCGCCCGCACCGCCACCCAGGTCGCCGACCTGTACGAACGGCTGTGGAACACCGCCCCGCCGCACGCAACCGACACCGAACGCGCCGCCATCCAGACAGCCCGCGGTCTCGCCGCCCGCCACGGCTGGTCACCACCGATGGCCTGGGACGACATCGACACCGACCCCCACCCGCGCCAACCAGCCAAGGAACGTCACGCCGCGCAGCTCGGCGAGGACCTGGACGAGATCGCGATCGAACGCGCCGTCACCGGAGACGGCATCCGCCTGAAGAACCTCACCCCCGCCGAACAGCACGAGGCTGTACGTCGGCTCACCGCCCGCGGCAAATCCTGCGCGACATCGCCGACCAGCTCGCCACCACCCCGCGCACCGTCTCCCGGCGCCGAAGATCAAGGCGCGCAGCATGACCACACCGGCACTGTCGTCCTGGCCAACTGCCCGTGGGAACCTCAGATGACGGGCGACGCTGAGCCCGACCTCCCCCTGCCGGCCGGCTACGCGGATCTGCTCGGGGAGCTGAAAGCCGGCGTGGCCGCGGCCCGGTGGCGGGCCCAGCGGTTCCTCAACACCGAGACGCTCGCGCTGCACTGGCGCCTCGGACACGCGATCCTGAGCCGCCAACACGCGCAAGGCTGGGGCACCCGCATCATCGACCGGCTCGCCGCCGACCTGCGCGCCGCGTTCCCCGGCATGCGCGGACTGTCCCTCAACAACCTGTTCTACCTGCGCTCCTTCGCCGGCGCCTGGCCCCAGGACGCAATAGTCCAGCACGCTGCTGGACGATTGCCGCCGGGACACCTCACCGTCCTGCTCGACAAGGCGCCGTACCCCGCCCAGCGCGACTGGTACGCCGCAGCCGCGGTCGACCAGGGCTGGTCCCGCAACGGGCTGACCCACCAGATCATGAACCAGCTCCACCAGCGCACCGGGGGTGCACCGTCCAACTTCCTCTCCAGCTGCCCGCGAAGGACTCCGAGCTGGCCCAACAACTGACCCGGGACCCGTACGTGCAGAAGTTCCTCGACCTCACCGGCCCCGGTCGCCGAACGCGAACTCGAGAACGCCCTGCTCGACCGGCTCCCACCTTCCTCCTCGAACTCCGGCACGGGTTCGCATTCGTCTCCCGCCGGTACCACTTCACCGTCGAGGGCGACAACTTCTACCTGGAACCTGTTGTTCTACAACTGGGCTCCGTGCCGCTTCGTCGTCTTCGAACTCAAGATCGGGCGGTTCGAACCCGAACACGGCGGCAAACTCGGCTTCCACGTCGCCTGGGTCGACGCCAACCTGCGCCTACCCGACCGGCAATCCCCCACCATCGCGATCCTGCTCTGCGCCGGACGCGGCGACAACGTTGTGCGCTACGCCCTCGCCGGTGCCGCAGCCCCCCTCGCCGTCGCCGACTACACCTATGACGCCCTCCCACCCGCCGCCCGCGCCGCCGTCCCCACCGAGTCCGCACTCTCCGCCGCCGCCGGGTCGACCCGCACCGCGCTCGGCACCACCCCCCAGCAACCGCGGTCGAAGGCCCGTAGGCAACGGGACGGGACCGGCGCGGTCGTGTGAAGGGGAAGCTGACGGTGGACCTGGGTGGTCCCTTTGGCGTTCCATCTTCTGCGCTGTCCCGGCAGGGGCATCCGGGCGGCAGCGTGAACCGTTCCGCGCATCCGGAGTGCGTCGCTCAGGGGTCCGTGGGGGTCCGCCCCGGTACGTCGTCGCAGGTCAGCGCGCTGTGCGTGCCTGTACGGACCATCGAGAACCGCCCTGGATGGCGCTCACTGGCCACCACGCTGGCACCATTTCGGCCTTGCTCGCCAGGCGCCGACACGGCGCAGCGCATTTATCGGGAGGGGTCGGCGGCACCGGGTGGACGGGACACCCGCCCGGTCGAGGCAACCCGAGCCGTTCGCTGATCAAGGGCGAGGGAGGGAATCAGCTAGGTCTGGTCAACGGACCGCTGCAGCGACGAGCAGACGTTGCGGCGGGCCGCGCCTCGGCGCTCGGGCGATCCCACCCAAGCCAGCCCCCGCCGGTGTGATGATCTTGCGCTCACAATCCCGACGAGCCGATGCCGCAGAACTGGTACTACCGCTCGCTCGGTGGAGGATCAGGCGCTCAACGTGGCGGGGCGCACGGAACCGGTTCGCTGTCTCCCGCGTCTATCGCGGCTAGAGGATGCCCTCAGGATCGATGTCTGGCCAGACTCGGTCTAGGTGTCCGGCGGGCGGCTCTCATTGCGGCTGCCCACCGCTTGATGGTGTGGCTCTCTTTCGGTCTGCATCCCGTCGGGCACCGTGACGAGGCGTGGC
>JBBRHF010000207.1:0-6860 GCA_038223055.1 Actinomycetes bacterium
ACCTCGACGCGATCGGCCTTCTCACCAGCGGCTCGGTGCTGTGCGCCACCGCGACCTCGATCAACATGCTCATCCTGTTCCGAGTAGGTCAGGGCCTGGGCGGCGGCATGCTGATGCCGCTCGGCATGACGATCATGACGAGGGCGACCGGCCCGCGGCGCATGGGCCGACTGATGGCGATCCTCGGTGTGCCGATGCTGCTCGGCCCTATTCTCGGACCGATTTTCGTTGGCTGGCTCATCGAAAGCGCCAGTTGGCACTGGATCTTCCTCATCAACGTCCCGATCGGCGTCGTGGCGCTCATCTACGCGTTCCTCGCCTTGCCGGGTGACGCCCCGGAGCCCTTGGAGTCCCCTGACGTCCTCGGCATGCTGCCGCTCTCGCCAGGGCTGGCCCTGTTCCTGTTCGGGGTCTCGAGCCTGCCCCAGGAAGCGGGTGACTTCACCGCACCAAAGGTCTGGGTCTCCATGCTGGTGGGCGTCGCGCTGATGCTCGCGTTCGTCTGGCATGCGTTTCGTCCCGAGCACCCGTTGCTGGACCTGCGGCTGTTCAAGAACCGCAATCTGACCGTGTCAACGACCACGATGTTCCTCTTCGGCGGCGCGTTCTTCCGCGGACTGCTGCTGGCCCCCACCCACTTCCAGGAGGTTCGCGGGGAGTCGACCCTCCACGCCGGGCTTCTGCTTGCTCCTCAAGGGATCGGGGCCATGATCACGATGCCGATCGCCGGTGCCCTGGTCGACAAGTTCCCGTCGGCCGCATCGTGCCGTTCGGCCTTGTGCTCATCACCACTGGCATGTTCGGGTTGACGCAGATCGGGGCCGACACGTCGTACGGGCTGCTGATCGGGGTGTTGTTCGTCATGGCGTTGGGCATGGGGGCGACGATGATGCCGCTGTTCACCACCGCGCTGAAGACGTTGACCCATCACGAATCGGCCCGTGGGTCCACCCTTCTCAACAGCACCCAGCAGATCGCCAGCTCGGTCGGAGTTGCAGTCATTTCCATTCCTTGGATGATGCGTGTCATCCGGCTCGGTGAAATCGAGGCCGCGTCGGCCAGGTCGCCCATCCGCATCGATCGCTGCGGCGCCTCGAAAAGGCTCATCAGCACGACCTACTGGGTCAGGCTGAGGTCGGCGCGCTCGGCTAAGTCAGCGTCGACGCTGCCCGTGCTCACCCCTACGGCAGCCGTTGGTCTGGCCGTGGTCATGGTCGGCGCCGTCGCGACCCATGCGCGCCGCCCACTGACCCGAGGATTCCGTGGTGACCACGGATGCCCTGCACCCGCGAGCTCGAGCACACTCCTCCCAGGCAGGTTCATCGGGGACTTGCGTCGAAGAGCGGAGACACGCGTGACCACCACCACCACCGAGATCTCCACGATCGACGAGGCGAAACTCGAGACATTCGTCGGACAGGCGGTCACCGACATGGGCGCGGCCATCTCCGGGCTGTTGCTGCACATCGGTGACCGACTGGGTCTGTACAAGGCGATGGCCGGCGTCGGCCCGATCACCTCGTCCGCCCTGGCGCAACGTACCGGCACCACCGAGCGGTACGTCCGGGAATGGCTCGGCAACCAGGCAGCCGGAGGCTACGTCATCTACCACCCGGCCGAGCGCACCTACGAGCTGCCCGCGGAGCAGGCCATGGTGGTCGCCAACGAGGACAGCCCGGTCTTCCTCGGCGGCGCCTTCGAGGCGATCGCCGCCTGTTACGCCGACCACGACGTGTTCGTCGACGCCTTCCGCACCGGCGCGGGAGTCGGCTGGCACGAGCACGACGACCGGTAGGTCTCTGGCGTTGTGCGGCTCTTCCGCCCCAGCTACGCCGCCCACCTGGTCCAGGAATGGCTGCCGGCCCTGGATGGAGTGGTCCAGAAGCTCCGGGCGGGTGCGAGTGTCGCCGACGTGGGCTGCGGGCTCGGGGCCTCCACGGTCATCATGGCGCAGGCATTCGAGCGTTCGACGTTCGCCGGCTTCGACATCCACGAGACGTCGATCGCGGCCGCCCGAAAGGCCGCGGAGCAGGCCGGGGTGAACCAGCGGGCCAAGTTCGGCGTCGCGTCGGCGAAGGACCTTCCCGGCGAGGGCTACGACCTCGTGTGCCTGTTCGACGCCTTGCACGACATGGGCGACCCGGTTGGAGCCGCGCGGCGCATCCGGCGGGCTCTGGCTCCGGACGGCACACTGCTGCTGGTCGAGCCGAACGCCGGCGACGCCCTCGAACACAACCTCAACCCGGTCGGGCGGACCTACTACGGCCTGTCCACAGTCATCTGCACGCCAGGGTCACTCGCCCAAGAGGTCGGGCTGGGACTCGGGGCGCAGGCCGGTGAACGGCAGCTTGCGATCGTGCTGCGCGACGCCGGTTTCACGCACGGTGCGTCGGGTCGCCGAGACCCCGTTCAACATCGTTCTGGAGGCCAGGCCATAGGCGCCGCACCCGTCATCGCCAGTACGGACTCGCCACGTGCCCGGTCCTCCCCGCCGAGGATGACGAGCGTCCGGGCCCACTGGTAGCGGCAGCCGGCGTCGTGCAGCGCGGCGGCCGCGGCGGTCAACCCGTCGCGGTCGCCGTTGCGCGTGCTCAAGGCCGCCGAGCGGTTGACGAGGGCCGTTGCGATTGGGTTGCCCGCCGTCGCCGAGCGCGCACGCTCAATGCGGTCAGCGGCATCGTCGTACCCGCTGAGCGTGGCGGCCTCGGCCCACAACGCGCCATACCACGGCCGCCACAGGCCGCTGTACCACTCGGTGAAATGCTCCGGCGGCGTGTTCATCGCCCGCGCCGCCTGCTCGGGCAGGCCGCGGTGCAGCAGCAACAACGCGTCGAAGAACTCGCCGAAGTGAATCTCCGAGGACGGCCGTCCGGGCGTCTCGAGGGCACCGACAATGTCCAGCCACGCAGACCGGGCGTCGTCGTCCCCTCGCAGTCCGTGCAAGGTCGCGGCTGCATAGGCGCCGCGACTGAGATTGCCCGCGCGGGGGCGTCCGGCCCGCTCCCATCCATTCTCTGAAGCGCTCAGCCAGGCCGACCGCTTCAGACCAATCACCCGCCAGCACCGTCACGAGGAGCAGCCGCGCGGTTGCCAAATGGCCCTCCTCCCGGTAGAACGGCAGGTCCCGCAGGCGCTCGGCCAGTCTTCGTGCGGCCGGTAGGTCACCAGCGGCAACGGCGCACTCGGCGGCCATGACGAACCCGTCGAAGAACTCCATCCCAGCCTTCGCCGTCACCGGCATCGGCGCCAACAGCTCGGTGCGCCGCAGCGCGCTGGCCGCCGCAGCGCGGACCTCGCCCCGAGCCAGCTGAAGCGACGTCAGCTGGTCGAGGGCGGCGCTTTCGATCAGCGGGTCCCCGACGCGGCGGGCCAGCGTGAGAGCGCGCTGCACGAGTTGGCCGGTGCCTGGATCCGCCGAGGCTCCGTTGAAGGCTTCAGCGGTCAGCGGTCAGCAGTCGCGCCTGCGCAGCCAGGTCCCCGTCCGCCAGCGCCCACCCCCGCGCGATCAGTGCAACGGCCTCCCCGGCCGCGGGCTCGGTCGCCATCAGGCCTGGCCCTCGATTGATCAGCTCAGCATTCCGGGCGAGATCGCACGCCGCTCCGGCTCGATCGGCCGCGCGCAGCCGAAGCCCCAGAGCGTCATCTCCGACATGTCGTGACTCGGCGGCGCCCGCTGCACTCCGCAGCGCGTCTGCGGCGACCGCGTCGTCAGCGGCCAGCCCGGCCGCCTGTTCATAGCGGCGTTGCGACTCGCCGGGCATGCCGCGGAGGAAGCTCAGCTTGGCCACACCCATCGCCAACAGGTAGGCCTCCGGCCGGTATCGCGGATGTCGCGACGCCCAGGCCAGCGCGCCGCGCAGCTCGTCGGCAACCTCATCGAACGCCGTCCGCCAAGCCCCGAGGACTCCGTCCGACGCGAGGTCGAGAGCGGCGGTCTCATCCAGGCACCAGCTCAGGTGGTGCGACAGGGCCTCGACCGACTCGCCCGCCTCGTCAAGTCGATCGACGCCGTACTGGCGGACGGTTTCCAGGGCTCGGTAGCGAGTTTCGGTCGGCCCCGCGATCGCGATCAGCAAACTCTGGTCGGCGAGCCCGGCCAGGGTGGTGGAAACCTGGCCGGCCGGGACCGGCGGCCAGTCGGCCACGACCGACGCCGCCGCGGTCGCGGTGAACGGGTCGGTGAACGCCGAGACCGACGCAGCACCGCCCGCTCGGCCTCGTCCAGCAGCGCGTAGCTCCAGTCGAGCGTCGAGCGCAACGAACGGTGCCGGTCGTCGATCCGCGGGCCGCCGGTCAGCAGTCCCAACCGATCGGTCAACCCGGTTTCGAGCCCATCGAGCCCGAGGGACGGATAGCGGGCGGCGGCGAGCTCGATCGCCAGCGCCATGCCGTCGAGGGCCTGACAGACGGCGGCGACGCGCTGCGTGTCGTCGGATCGCACCGGACTCCCCCCGGCCTCCGCCCGGCCGAGGAACAGCTCGACTGCGTCACCCGAGCCACCGCCGTCCACGTCGACGGACAGCCCGGGCACCAGGAACACCCGCTCGAACGGAACCAGCAACCTGGCCCTGCTTGTCGCGAGCATGGCCAGCCGGGGACTGCCGGCGAGCAGCCGCTCCAGCAGGACCACCACGCCATCCAGCAGGTGTTCGCAGTTGTCCAGGACGTCTCCCGGTCGGCCAGCCAGCTCAAGACGCTGTCCGTCGCGGAGCTGCCCTGACGCTCACAGAGGCCGAGTACGTCGGCGATCGCCGGCGCGATCATCGCCGCATCGGTCACGGGGACCAGGTCGACGAACCAGACGCCGTCAGCGAACCGCCCGCTGATGTCCGCGGCGACAGTCAAGGCCAGGCGCGTCTTGCCGACCCCACCCGGCCCGACGGCGGTGACCAGACGGTGCTCATGAAGGGCAGCGGACAGCGCCGCTCGCTCGGCCACCCTCCCGACGAACGGCGTCAAGGTCGACGGCACGGCGGCGGCGACTGCGATCGGCGCAGCCGACTCGCCCGCCGGATCGGAGCGCAGGTTTCCCGCGACGGCAGCCAGTGCGCGGCGATCGTCGGCCCGCAGTTTGCGCAGCAACGACGAGACGTGACTCTCGACCGTGCGGATGGAGATGGAGAGCCGCGCGCCGATCTCGGCGTTGGTCAGATGGTCGCCGAGCGCGGCCAGGACCTCGGCCTCACGGGCCGAGATGCCCACCTCGCGGGGTCTTCCCTGATCGGCCACCCTCCGATTGTGCGCGCCTCGTTCTCGGTTCTGAGGCCTGGTCCGGGGCATGGGCGATGATGGCGAGCCGGTCGAGTGCCAGCGCGAGTGGTAGCCAGGCGGGGCGGCCCTTTTGGGTGAGTGCGTAGGAGCGCAGCGCGACGTCGGGGTCGGTGAGGGGTAGCAGCGTGACGGACCGGGTCCGTCTGTTGGCTGGGGGCAGGCCCACGCCCACGTTGGCGACGCTGAGTTGTTCGACGACGTCGAGGCCGTCAGATCGGTGTGTCAGGTTCAGTTCGAAGCCGGCTATGGACGCGATGGTGCGAACGACCTGCTCGTCGGCGAGGTTGCGCGAGTTGCCGATCCACTCATGCTCGCGGAATGCGTCGAAGACGTCTGGTGCGTTGCCGAGGACAGACGGCCGGCTGCCCAGCGGTGCGACTCTGGCCGACGCCATCCGTGCGGTCGACGCCGCCGCTGCGCCAGACTGTTTCCTCGTCAGCTGCGCTCACCCCACCCACATCCAACGTGCCCTCGCCGAGCCCTGGCACCTGGCGTGAACGCATCGCCGGCACCCGAGCCAACGCCTCGACACGAAGCCACGCCGAACTCGACCAGGCAGCCGACCTGGACGCCGGAGAGTCAGCTGAATTCGCCGCCGCACAAAGAGAATTCACGGGTCAACTGCCCAACATCACCATCATCGGCGGCTGCCGCGGAACCGACGCCCGCCACATCGCAGTTCTGCTGCGGACCGGCTAGCGTCGCCGCGGCACAGGAACGGTCTGGTCAGACCTCCCGCCATCGATGTCGACGCTGGAATCTGCAGACGAACACACAAGAGCGGCCTTTTCGGGGTCGTAGAGGCCCCGATCGGTGCCTTCTGTGTGTTCCTCTGCAGATCTGGCGGGGTGCTGTCGTTTCGGACGCCGTTCTGGAGGTCGTTCGGTGTCGAGTTCACCGGTGCCGGCAGGCGTGAGGTCACCGCCGGCGCGCTCGCCACGCAGACCATTTCTGCATGATCGTGGCGGCGGGAGGGGTTGCCGTGGCGGCGGGAGGGGTGTGCAGCCGCCGACCCCTGCGCCTGACCCAGCGGCGCAGCGCGGCCCGCCGGGTGCCGCCGCCAGCGCCAGCGCGGGCGCCCTGTCGCTGCGGCACCGACGGCGGCTCGACCTCCACCAGGTCGCGGTCCATCCTGCACCGGCCGAAGAAGTCCACCATCGCCGCTGTCGCGTCCGGCCCGCGCGGGTCGGTGAACGAGCCGTCGCTGCTGCCGCCTGACCAGGCGTGTCCGAGGTCGGCCACCGACCAGTAGCGAAGGATCGGGCGCCCGGCCGCGTCGTTCCAGCCGCGCACCGAGAAGGACAGCCCCCCCGGGGAGCGGCCGGTGCGGCTCACATCGGGCCGGGCGAAGTCCAGATCGAGCGCCTCCCTGCTGGCGAGGTTCGACGTGGCCAGCCACTGCTGGGCGACGTGCTCTCCGTTGACCGCCCGGACAGTCCGATCAGCCTCTCCCTGGACCAGGACGACGGGCACGACCCGCGCCCTCGGACCCATGGCGGCATAGGCCAGTGCACCCTGGCGCGCCGGGTCCGGCCCACCGGTCCTCATCGCCAGGACGGCGGCCAGCGCGCTGCTGGCGGCTGCGTACT
>JBBRHF010000208.1:0-6794 GCA_038223055.1 Actinomycetes bacterium
ACCGCGACGACCGCGACGACCGCGACGACCGCGACGAAGTGTTGATGCCCTTTCCGCTCAGCGGGACAAGGTGACCCCGCCGTCGGGCGGGTCCGGTAGGTGGGCTCAGAACCGGCCGGCTACGGGTGGCACCGCCGGCACCCGCAGGGCGGCCAGCTGGTGACCGGTCGCGACCAGCCGACCGGTCGCATCCCAGACGTCGCACTGCTCGTCGAGCAGGCCGCCGGTGACCAGCCGGGCGCGCTGGCGCACCACCAGGGATCCCGGCGAGGGCAAGGCCCGGATATACGCCGTGAGGCTCAGCGTCGGCACCCAACCGGCCGCGCCGAGGTCGAAGGTCGCGGGTGGGAGGGCGTCAACGACCTGGACCAGCGACAGCGGGTCGGGCTGGCGCCCGTCGGCGTGGCGCACCCAGCCGCGCAGCTCGCTGCTCCCGCCGGGGCGACCCGCGGCCCACCCGACCGTCGTCGGGTCGAACCGCTCCTCGACGACCGACAGCATCGGCACCGGCAACTCGGGCCGCGAGCCGTCGGCCAGCGGGCAGCCGGCCTCGGCCGGCAGCGTGGGGGTGTCGACCCCGTCCCACCAGTGGCCGTCGTCGGCAGTCAGGGTGCCCAGGGTGACCAGGGCGTCGACGCAGCGCCGCCCGCTCTGTATCAGGGTTGTGCGCAGCTGAGCCACTGAGACCCCGCTCCGGGCCAGCTCGACCTCGATCGTGACCGCACCGACCTGCGGCGACCGCAGAAACTGCGCGCTCACCGCGACCGGGTGCGGGGGCAGCTCCCCGTGCCCGGCCCCCTCGAGCGCCGCGCGGGTCATCACCGCGATCAGGTATCCCCCGTTGGGCTTGGTGCCGACGCGCCAGTCGGGATCGAGCTCGGCGGCGCACGTCCAGGTCCCGTCGCTGACCGGCCCCACCCGGTGGACGGCGGTCGCGTCATCGAAGCCAGTCATGGCGGTGACCCTACTGACCGGCGAGAGCCGACCGACGGGCCAGCATCGTCGGGAGCGAGCCCTACTGTGTTCGACATGGTGAGCGACATGCGGCCGACGCCCTTCCCGCCATACCCGTTTCTCGACCACGACGGGCCGATCGCCTTCGCCCACCGAGGTGGCGCAGCCGGCGGCCTGGAGAACTCCCTCACGGCGTTCGGGCAGGCCGTCGCGCTGGGCTACCGCTATCTCGAGACTGACGTGCACGCCACGTCCGACGGGGTCCTGCTGGCCTTTCATGACCACACCCTCGACCGGGTCACCGACCGGAGCGGTCGGATCGCCCGGTTGCCCTACGCGCAGGTGCGCCGCGCCCGCATCGGCGGCACCGAGCCCATCCCCACGCTGGAGGACGTGCTCGGGGCGTGGCCGCAGGTGCGGGTCAACGTCGACGTCAAGGAGGACGCTGCGATCGGGCCGCTGGTCGATGTCGTACGCCGGACCGGCACGCTCGACCGGGTCTGCGTCGCGTCGTTCTCCGAGCGCCGGCTGGCAGCCACGCGCCGTGCGCTCGGTCCGCGCCTGTGCACGGCGCTCGGCCCGGCCGCTGTCGCTCGGCTGTGGGCGGCGTCGGCCCATCGGCTTGCCCATCCACGCAGGGCCGGCGGCGTGCCGTGCGTGCAGGTGCCCGACCGCCTGGGTCGGCTACCCTTCGTGACCGCCAAGCTGGTGGACCTGGCCCATCGTCAGGGTCAGCGAGTGCACGTGTGGACGGTCGACGACAAGGCGCAGATGCACCGCCTCCTCGACCTCGGCGTGGACGGGATCATGACCGATGAGATCGCGATGCTGCGTGAGGTGATGATGGCCCGCGGGACCTGGCCGACCTGATTGCGCTGACCTGATCGCATTGCTACGTCTCAGCACGGCCTCGGAGGTTGACCGACGTCACGCCCGAGGCGTCTCAATTCGACACGGTCCAACTGGGTCAAGGTCGCTCCAGCGGGGAATCCTTCGACGTGTCGGCTCGTTGCACAGATCGTCAGGTTGGACGGGCCGTGAGACCCCGTCACCCGACAACACCCATCGCTCGCGTCACCCGACAACACCCATCGCTCGCGTCGGGACTTTTCGCGGGGCGTTCCATGTTACAGGAGGACCAACCATGGCCGAGCGGGCATTGCGCGGCTCGCGTCTGGGCGCGCAGAGCTACGAGACCGACGTCGGAGTCGAGATGGCTCCGCGCCAGAGCGTGACCTATGACTGTCTCAACGGGCACCGCTTCGCCGTGCCCTTCTCGCTCGAGGCCGACGTGCCCGAGATGTGGGAGTGCACCGCGTGCGGAGCTGAGGCGCTGCGGGTCGACGGCACTCGGCCCGAGCCCAAGAAGAACAAGCCGATCCGCACCCACTGGGACATGCTGCTCGAGCGGCGTAGCGTGAAGGAGCTCGAGATCCTGCTGGCCGAGCGCCTCGAGCACCTGCGTTCCGGGCCGAGCACCCGCAGCCTCACGCCGGCTTCGGTCAGAGGCCAGCGCAAGAGCGCCTGAGGCAAGCCGTCGCCCCCGACCCTGCGGGGCACCAACTCCGGGTCGCGTCGTTACCCCCCGACGGCGCGACCCGGGCCATTCCCCGGCTGAGTTCACGGGTGTCGGCCGAAGTTCATCGCCTGGGGGTGTCGTCCTCGGGGTGATCGGGCACTACCTCGCCGTGGATGACCTCGCCCTGCACGACGCGGGGACCACGTGGCTGTCGGGCACCCCCGGCCCCCTGACCGCCGCCGGCCGGCCAGCCGCGCACGGGGCCGGCTCGCGACACGAGCAGCGTCGCCCGGCGCGCAAGCACCAAGCCCAGCAGCCGCCGGGCGATCGGCCGGGTGATCGGCAACACCAGGAAGAAACCGGCGACGTCCGTCACGAAGCCGGGGGTCAGCAACAGCGTGCCGCCCACCAGGATCAGCGCGGCGTCAGCGAGCTCGCGGCTTGGCAGCCGGCCACTGCCCAGCGCGTCCCGCAGCGTGTGCCAGGCGCGGCGCCCCTCGCGCTTGACCAGCCAGGCTCCGAGCGCACTTTCGAACAGCAGCAGAGCCACCGTCGGCAGCACCCCGAGGACCTGTCCAACCTGGACGATCACGTAGATCTCCATGACCGGCACGACGATGAACAGCACCACCAGGACGAGGGCCATGACCCGTCAGCTCCTCTTGTCTTGGCGCAGGTGGTCTGTCCCCCTGGACCGATCTCGGCGCAACGCCAGCCGGGCCTGGGCGGCCCGGTGCGAGCCTCCCCACAGGGTGACCCGCCACAGGGCCTCCCGCACGATCGACCCGCTCATCTTGCTCGTGCCGAACTCGCGCTCGACGAACGTGATCGGCACCTCGGTCACCGTGGCGCCGGCCAGCACCGCCCTCCAGAGCATGTCGACCTGGAAGCAGTAGCCGTGGCTCGCCACGTCCTTGAACGGCAGCCCGCGCAGCGTGTCGGCCCGAAACGCCCGGAAGCCGCCCGTCGCATCGCGCACCGGAAGGCCCAGCGCGATGCGGACGTAGGTGTTGCCGCCGCGGGAGAGCAAGCGGCGGCGCGCCGGCCAGTTGACGACCGAACCGCCAGGCACCCAGCGCGAGCCGAGCGCGAGGTCGGCGCCGGCTGCCACTGCCTGGAGCAGCCGCGGCAGCTGCTCGGGCTGATGCGAGCCGTCGGCGTCCATCTCGACCACCACCGCGTAGCCGCGGGCGAGCGCCCACCGGAAGCCGGCGACGTAGGCGCCGCCGAGCCCCCGTTTCGCGTCGCGGTGCAGGACCGCCACCGCGGCGTCGGCGCGGGCCAGGTCGTCGGCCAGAGCGCCGGTGCCGTCGGGGCTGGCGTCATCAACCACGAGCACGTCGCAGTCAGGCACCGCGGCCCGCAGGCGCGCGACGATGCGGGCCAGGTTTTCCCGCTCGTCGTACGTCGGGATGATCACCAGTGGCCGGGCGGCGCTGGCCGGCGGGGAGTCGGTCATCGCCGGCTCACCAGCCGCAGCCGGCCCCGGGGGAACCGGCTACCGCGCCGCGCCGCCGCGCCACCCAGCGCGGAGACGGCCAGAAATGTGAGCAGCGCCTCGGGCCACGCCCCGACCCGGTCGGCCATCGTGAGGCTGCTCCGCAGCGCCAGCCGGGCCACCATGACCTCGCGGGTGAACAGGTCGGTGTCGGCCACCACCGACCCGTCCGGACGCACGATCGCGCTGACGCCCACGGTCGAGACCTGCACCGTGGACCGGCCGTGCTCGATGGCCCGCAGCCGGGTCATCGCCAGCTGCTGAACCGACTCGCCGGTGAACCCGAAGGTCGCGTTGTTGGTCTGGACGACCAGCAGGTCGCCCCCGGCCCGGACGACGTCGCGGACCAGCCCGTCGTAGGCCACCTCGAAACAAATCACGTCGGCGACCTGGGCCGGCCCCATCGGCAACGTGCGCACGACCCGGCCGCGGGTGAAGTCCCGAGCCACCAGGTCGACCTTGCTCGAGACGCGCCGGGCGATGCTGCGCATCGGGATGTACTCGGCAAAGGGCGCCGGGTGGCGCTTGACATAGCGGGCGCCCGGCCCCAGTCGGGGCCGCCACACGACCCCGGTGTTGCTGACGAACCTCCCCGGGCCGTCGACAACCGCGCCCACCAGCACCGGCACGCCGATGTCGTCGGTCGCGGACTGGATCAGCCGGCCGGCGTTGCGGTCACGGAACGGGTCGATGTCCGAGGAGTTCTCCGGCCACAGCACGAGGTCCGGGCTGGGCACCTCGCCGGATCGGGCCTGCTCGGCCAGGTCGGCGGTGGCCGCGACGTGATTGCGCAGCACCCGTTCGCGCTCGGCGTTGAAGTCCAGACCGGCGCGCGGCACGTTGCCCTGTACGACGCCGACCACCGCCGACCGGTGCGAACCGATCGGCGTCGGCACCAGCCACCCCGCCGCGCCGACCGCAACGGCTGCGAGGAGGAGGGCTGCAACGCGCCCCCCGCCCGCCCGGCGCCCCCCGCCCGCCCAGCGCCCCCCGCCCGCCCAGCGCCCACGGCCCGCCAGGCGCCCTCTGCCCCGCGCCGGCTGGGACGTCGGCCGATGCACCCGGACGGTCGCCGCGGCCAGCAGGGCTGCGCTCAACGCGGTCGCGAAACCCACCAGCGGAGCCCCGCCGACCGCAGCCAGCCCGGCGTACGGCGCGTCGACCTGGGAGAAGGCCAGCCGCCCCCACGGGAACCCGCCGAAGGGCACCCGCCCCCGCGCCGCCTCGACCGCGACCCACAGGCAGGCGAGCCACCCGGGGGCGCCCGGGAGCCGCCACAGTGCCGGCGCGCACGCCCCGAGCACGGCGAGGAACACCGCCTGCGACAGCGCCAGCAGTGACCAGGGCAGCACGCCCACGTAGATCCCGCTCCAGTGCAGCAGCGGGAGGAAGAACCCCACGCCGTAGGCCAGCCCGACCAGCGATCCCGGCCCGCCACGCAATCCGCGGCAGAGCAGCAGCAGCGCGGCGACTGAGACGACGGCCAGGGGCCAGACGTCGTACGGCGGGAACGCCGCGACCCCCACCAGACCGGCGGAGCCCGCGCCGAGCAGCCGGGGACCCAGCCGGGTGCGCCCGACTGGTGGTGACGTGATCTCGGGCGGTCGAGGTGCGACGTTGCGGGGCGCGCCCGTCGCCGTATGGCTCACGCTGCCCTTCCTTCGCCTGACCGTCAACGCCCGACCGTCAACGTTGGACGCGACCTGCGCCCAGACCTGCGACCGTACAACGGCAGGACCCCAGCGGTCGTGCCGCACCCGCACCCCGACGTTTTCGCCTGATCGTGGCGCGTTGGGGCCAGATCGTGTGCGGGGGCTGATGTCTGTGAGGGTCCGGATGCCTGGGATGGTCCGGATGCCTGGGATGGACCGGATGCCTGGGATGGACCGGGACGGTGCCTGAGCGAGCCTTCGGACCGACCTCGTCCGGCCGGCTGCCGGATCCAAGGACCGTTGTCTACTGGCCGCTCAGGCCCGTCCCGTGTCGCACCCCGTCTGACCCCGTTCCGAAGCGTGCGACCTAGTCTGGCGGACCTGGCACTGAACGGCGCTTGCGCATTGCGCCGCCCCTTGGCCCGCAGCCATGCTCTGGTCGAGGAAGGGATCTCGGGCGGTGTCCTGTGGTGGACGGGCTAAACATTGGCCCCCGTGCCACCGGCTGTCAACCGGGCGTTCACCTGCGGGAACCCGGGAAAACCGCAGGTCGGGGGCGGTGCCCAGCGGCCAGATTTTTCCCGGCAGTTTATTGCTTTTGGGCGTGTCGGCGCCACACGCTGGCGGCGGCCACGATAAGGACGCCGGTCGGCGTCTCGACAGGCGGTCAGTAGGAGCGCGGCGGGATGACGACCGTGCCCTTCGCGGTCGTCACGACCAGCGGTGGGTCCAGCACCTCGGCCCGCGACGCGAGCGGATCGCCGGGCTCGCCCCGCTGCCCGCGACAGATCACTCGTGCCGCCAGGTCGAGGTCGCGGCTACGGGTGCCGAGCCGGGTCACCGTCGCGGTCACCTCCAGCACGTCCCCGGCCTGAACCGGCGCACGGAACTGCACCTCGGCGTACGCCGCGAACAGCCCCTCGTCTCCGTCAGTGCGGATGCACACCTCGGTGGCGACGTCACCGAAGAGCCCCAGCACGTAGGCGCCGTCGACGAGGTGCCCGGCGTAGTGGGCGTGCGCGTAGGGGACGTAGCGTCGGTGCGTGACGCGCAGCCCGAGCCGCGGGTCGCCCGACGGGTCCACGGTTTCGGTCATCGGGAAGCCTCCGGTCGGCCAAGGTCTATAACAGGGGTGGTTTCCAGAGCAGGGGTGGGTTCGAGAACAGGGGTG
>JBBRHF010000209.1:0-6769 GCA_038223055.1 Actinomycetes bacterium
CAGCCCCCTCGGCATGACCTACACGGTGCCCCCAGCCACCGTCATGCCCGACTGGCAACCACCCCACCAGCCATCGCCAGACCCCTCGGCACCCGGTCAGTCCGGCACCGACCTGCAGCCCCCCGACCAGCGAGCGCCCGACCAGCGAGCGCCCGACCAGGCAGCGCCCGACCAGCGAGCGCCCGACCCGCGGCGAGCACCCGACGAGGCACGGCTGCACTCCGATCCGGCCAAGGAGACACCGCCAACTGGAATCCCGCCAGACAGGCTGTCGCCGGACAAACCACCGCCTGATGAGCCAGCGTCCGTCACGCCACCGTGCTGACACGTCACGGCTCTGACTGAGCTGCTTCGTCGGGATATTCCCGGCAACACCGCCTGGGCGATCTGCGTGGCCATCCAGGACGACGCTCAACCGCCATCACCCACCACCTGTTAGGCGCGGGCGGAACGCTCGCCCGGGGCACGCCACGGGGTGGCCCGCGGCGCCACCCTGCGCCAACAGATCGTGAGCATGCCAGCCCGCCTGGCCAGACCCCAACAACGCGCCGCGCTGCACCTGCTCGCTGACTCGCCCTGGCAACACCCCTGGGACTCGGCTGTGCTGTGGGACGCCGTGTTCACCACCGGGCCGCCGCACCCGCAACGGCCTGACCCCCGTCCGCCGCCCGCCCAGGCCCGACCAGGCCCGACCGGAACCCAAGTGTGGAAAGCTGGCGCAGGTCAGCAGAATCACCGCCCCCCCCAAGTTCCACAGCACAAACCGGCGAGATTACACAAGGCAAACCGATCCAAAGCAAGATCAACACCGAGATTGGTCCACGGGTCCAGGCGGGTCCGGCGGGTCGGCCAAACCATCAATTGAGGCACACGCTGAGTCGGGCGCTGGGATCCGCTCGCTCATTCGTCAGCCCGCAACCGCGCAGTTGACGGGCAAACCGCCAGCCCGACATCAACACTGTCGAGGTGCGGTGCCACGCGTTCTGGCGGTCGCTGGCCGCTCGCACCCGTTCATCTCGGACCCCTTCATACGGACGCCTAGGGTTCCGTTGACACCCATGCGGCCGACGATTAGCGTAATCCTGTGCCGTCTACTCATTTCGCCTTCATAGGCGGCTCTCAGGGATCTTGGCAGGTGGAGCGTTTCAACACCGTCACGGGACCCGAACTTCCGAGGGTGGATCACTTAGCCGTCGTGGATAACCCGGCGGCAACGGACGCATTCCCTTCTGCGACGTGGGTCTTGCGGGGCGTTGTGAGCTACGAGCGCTACGTCCGACGTGAAGAGCACGATGAACTCGCCCGACGATCGCCCCCGCTCGGTCGCCCTGAGGCGACCCGTGCTGCGTTGATCCCGGTCTCCAAGACCTCGGCGTGGTGGTCGCTGTCTCAGGACGAGCGTCGCGACATCCTCGAGGAGCGTTCGCGGCACAATGCGATCGGCCTCGACTACCTTCCTGCGGTCGCCCGGCGGTTGCATCACGGCCACGACCAAGGTGAGCCGTTCGACTTCCTCACCTGGTTTGAGTACGCCCCGGCCGACTCCGACGCGTTCGAAGAACTCGTGCGCCGCCTCCGCGAGACAGAGGAGTGGACCTACGTAGAACGAGAGATCGATATCCGCCTCGTCCGGGCTGGGGCAAGTGACGGCTGAGCTGAGATGAGGCACTGAGGGGCCGTGACCCCGGGCGAACCACCCGTCGACGTCATGCTGACCATCTTGGCGGTGATCGGGTGCGCATCGGTCCTGCAGAGCGCCGGCGGTCTCGACGTGATGATGCAGTTCGCCGAGAAACTGTTGCGCCGTCACCCGAAGTACATCACCATCTTGGCTCCGCTGACTACGTGGACGCTGACCGTGCAGTCGGCACCGGCCATGTGGTCTACACGATGTTCCCGATCATCGACGACATCGCGATCAAGAACAACATCCGGCCCGAACGGCCCATGGCGGCGGCCTCGGTCGCCTCCCAGATGGGCATCACGGCCTCCCCGGTGTCCGTGGCGACCGTCTCCCTCGTCTCGATCCTCGCCAAGGCCGCCGGCGCCGGCGATTCCTACTCCATCCCGCAGATCCTCGCGATCTCCATGCCCGCCTCGCTGTCCGGTGTGCTGCTTGCGGCGCTATGGAGCATGCGCCGAGGCAAGGACCTCGACGACGACCCGGAGTTCCAACGGAGGCTCGCCGACCCCGAGCAGTACGCCATCATCTACGGGGCCGGCGAAACCCTGCTGGGCCAGCGCTTCACCAAGGACGCCTTCCGCTCCACCTGGATCTTCTTCGCCGGCATCGCCGTCGTCGTGACCATGGGCGCATTCGGGCCTGCGTCCGTCCTTCGTGGTCGACGGGGAGTCGGCCAAGCTGTCCATGAACCTGACCATCCAGATGGCGATGCTCGTCTCCGGTGCGTTCATCCTGCTGACCTGCCGGGTGAAGACGGTCGACATCAACAACGGTCCGGTCTTCAAGGCCGGCATGACCGCGATCTTCGCGGTCTTCGGCGTCGCGTGGATGGCGGACACCTTCTTCTCCGCGCACATCGGCGCCCTGCAGGAGTCCCTCGCGGGGGTGGTGAAGGATCAGCCGTGGACCTACGCGCTCGTCCTGTTCGTGGTCTCCAAGCTGGTCAACAGCCAGGCGGCGGCTCTCGTGGCCTTCGCGCCGATCGGTCTCGCACTGGGCCTGAGCCCAACCTTGATCATCGCCTTCTACGGCGCGTCGTACGGCTATTTCATCCTGCCGACCTACCCCTCCGACCTCGCCGCATCGGCTTCGACCGGACCGGGACTACGCGCATCGGCAAGTTCGTGATCAACCATTCGTTCATCATCCCGGGCCTGATCTCGGTGTTCACCTCATGCGTCGTGGGCTACACCCTGGTGTCGGTGTTCCTCTAGCTCACACCCCGAAGTCATGGCGCAGCGGATAGCCCGAGGCGCCGTCGTCGGCGGTCTTGGTCGCCAGCACCTGATGCAACTGGATCCCGTTGCGCTCGAAGGCGAGCTGGGACCCGGCGAGGTAGAGCCCCCACACCTTGGCCGTCGCGAGGCCCGCCTCGGCGACGCACTCCTCCCAGTGCTCCACCAGGTTCGCGCACCAACCCTGCAGCGTCCGGGCGTAGTGCACCCGAAGGTTCTCCTGGTGCTGCACCTCGAGCTCGGCGTCCTCCATCGCGCGCACGATGTCGCCCGATCCGGTGATCTCCCCGTCCGGGAAGACATAGCGCCCGATGAAGCCGCGCCGCTCCAGGCCGGGGTGCTGGTTGTCCGGCCGGGTGATGCCGTGGTTCAGCAGGCGCCCGCCGGTGCGCAGCCGGGACCGCAGAAAGGCAAAGTACGACGGGTAGTTGCGCACCCCGACGTGCTCGATGAGCCCGATGGAGCTGACCGCGTCGAAACCGGTCTCGGTGACATCGCGGTAGTCGAGATGGCGCACCTCGGCGACGCCGTCCAGCCCCTCGGCCACGATCCGAGCCTGCCCCCAGGTCGCCTGCTCGCGCGAAAGCGTCACCCCGACGACAGCCACGCCATAGTGCCGCGCTGCGTGGCGCACCATGCCGCTCCAACCACAGCCCACGTCCAGCAAGCGCATGCCTGGCCGCAGACCGAGCTTGCGGGCCACCAGGTCGTACTTGTGCGCCTGGGCCTCCTCCAGCGTCGCCTCCTCGGTCGGGAAGCAGGCACAGGTATAGGTCATCGACGGTCCCAGGACGAGCTCGTAGAACCGGTTGGACACGTCGTAGTGGTGACTTATCGCCGAGGCGTCGCGACGGCGGCCATGACGCACTCCGAGCCGGCTGACCGGACGCACCTCCTGCGGCGGGGGAGCCGGCGGGAGCAGGGACCGCAGCCCGAGCGCGCGCAGCCAGGCGAGCGCCTCGGCCGGCGCGGGCCGGCGCATCTGCAGATCGTCCTCGATGATGCGCAGCACCTCGTAGGGGTTTCCCGGGTGGATGCCCTCGATCTCGAGATCGCCCTGAAGGTAGGCGCGGGCCAGGCCGAGCGACCCGGGCGCGGTAGCGAGGTAGGAGGTGGCTCGCGGGCTGGTGAGCCGGATGCCCACCGCCGCATCGGGCCGGCCGGCTGCGCTGCCGTCGTAGGCCGCGAACCGCACGGGGGCGTCGGCTCCGAACAGTCGCTCGAAGATCTGTCCCAACTCGATGGTGGGTGTCGATGCGCCCACGTCCAGCCGGAAGGTCATCTCCGTTTCACCGCCTTCGCATAGAGGTCGAGAAGCCGATCGCTCGGGTCGTAGCGTTTCTTGGCCTCGGCATATGCCGGGCCTCCGTAGAGCTCCCAGAACTCAGCTCGGGAATAGTAGGAGTCGGAATAGAGTGATTTGTGGCCATCGTGCCCCGCGACCGCGCGCTCGATGAGCCGGTTGACGGCGCCATCGACGGCGCCCTGCGCCACCGGGACCGTTGACCAGAACCCCACGTTGACGTAGGTCACCCCAGGGCGCAACGGGTAGAGCGGCCACGGCGGCGCACCCGGGTCGCGCAGCCGCAGCGGGCACAGCCACACCGGCTCGATCGGCACTTCACGCGAGAACCACTCGACGAACTCGGCGGTGCGATCGAGCGGGATCTCGACGTCCTGGACGACCCGCTCACGCTCGGGCCGGCCGCGGCGCCGGTCGATCCCCGCGACCACCCGGTAGCGGCTCTCCAGCCTGATGATCTTTGCGTAGACATCGCTGCGCAACCAGCGGCGGGGCCACACCCGGCGGATGCGGGGGTTCTGCGCGCCGAACGCACGCGAGCACCAGAACCAGTCGGTGTCCCACCGCCAGAGGTAGTCACGGACGGTAAGACAGTCAGACTGCCGGGAGCGGATCGACCGGTAGTAGATCTGGTCGCCGGTGTAGTCGGACGGCTGCTCGCCCGGGCCGAGATCGTCGGCCCACGACCCGAGCGTGAGATAGGCCTCGTCGGCGGCGAACACGGTGCCGTCCACGAAGTCGACCGGATCGCCGTCATAGGCGCGGCGGTGAACGATGTCACCCAAGGCATCGGTCAGCGCCGCGAGGTCGTCGAAGCGCACATGTCGCAGCCGGACGAACGGGCGCACCGCCTCGAGGTCGATCACCAGCCGCAACGCATATCCCAGCGTGCCGTAGGAGTTGGGAAAGGCGCGGAACAGGTCGCGGTGCTCACCCTCGGGTCGGGCCACCACGACCTCACCCGCGCCGGTGAGAACCTCGATCTCGCGCACCGACTCGTGCGGCAGGCCGTTGCGAAAAGAGCTGGACTCGATGCCGAGGCCGGTGACGGCCCCGCCGATGGTGATGGTCTTGAGCTGCGGCACGACCAGTGGCATCAGACCGTGGGCCAGCGTCGCGTCAACGAGATCCTCGTAAGTCGTCATGGCTTGGACGTCGGCCGTGCGGGCGACCGGGTCGACCGAGATCACCGAGCTCAGCCCGGAGACGTCCAGCCCTCGCGACCCGGTGTCCTGCCGCGGCCGGAACAGGTTGGAGGTGCGCTTGGCCAGCCGAACCGGTGACCCGACCGGGATCGCAGCCAGCTCGCGCACGAGCCGGCTGCGGGACAGTTCATGCCGACGCCCGGCCTCGACGGCCTCGGCGCCCCCCGATGACTGCCTGTCCGTGAGCACGCCACAAACCCTAGTAGGCCTGGCCGACAACCAAGTGACAACGTCGCGACGTGGACAGGAAGGAAAGCCGTTGTGGTGCAAAGATTATCCGGCTCAGCCCCCCGAACCATTGCTTATCCGGACAATCATCTTGCCCATGTTGTCCCCACGAAGCAGCCCGAGGAACGCGGCCGGGGCGTTCTCCAACCCGTCGACGACGGTCTCCTCCTCGACCAGCCTTCCGTCGCGCCGCCAGTCGTTGACCTCCCGGACGAAATCGTCCATGCGCTGCGAGTGGTCGCCGACGATGAAACCGCGCACGGTCAGCCGCTTCCCGATGACGAGGGCCAGGTTGCGCGGTGCGGCCGGCGGGGTCGTGTCGTTGTACTGCGCGACGGCGCCGCACATGGCGACCCGGCCGTGGGGCCGCAACGCCGTGAGTGCGGCCTCGAGGTGCTCGCCGCCGACGTTGTCGAAGTAGACGTCGATGCCGTCGGGCGCGGCGGCCCGCAGCTGGTCCCGGACCGGGCCGTCGTGGTAATTGAAGGCCGCATCGAAGCCGAGTCGTTCGGTCAGGAAGGCGACCTTCTCGGCGCTGCCTGCGCTGCCGATGACCCGGCTGGCCCCGCGCAACCGGGCGAACTGACCGACCATGCCACCGACCGCGCCGGCTGCGCCGGAGACGAAGACCGCGTCCCCCGACGTCATGGCGGCGATGTCGAGCAGCCCGACGTACGCCGTGAAGCCGGTCAGTCCGAGGACGCCGAGGTAGTCCGAGGGGGCCGCGACGTCGGAGTCGACCTTGCGAAAGCGGCTCGCTTCGCCGAGAGCCAGGTCGCGCCAACCCATGCCGTGCAACACGGTGTCGCCGGGTGCGAGGTCATCCGAGCGGGACTCGAGCACCACCCCGACGGCGCCGCCATCGAGCACCTCGCCGACGGCGAACGGCGGCACGTAGGACTTCGCGTCGTTCATCCGGCCCCGCATGTAGGGGTCGACTGACATCACCAGGTTGCGCACAAGCACCTCGCCGTCGGCGGGCGCCGAGATCTGCTCCTCCTTCAGGGCGAATGTCTCCTCGGTCGGCCACCCGACGGGTCGGGCTGCGAGGTGGATCTCACGGCTGGTGCGGTCGGGCATCGGTTGGGGCTCCTTGGGAGGCGGGTGGGTCCCG
>JBBRHF010000210.1:0-6565 GCA_038223055.1 Actinomycetes bacterium
CCGGGTCTACGCGACCTGCTCACCGTCCAGACCGCCCGCATCCTGCGACACCCCGTCTGGAAGGAAATCCACAGAAACACCCGGCCATCCAATACAATCCAATTCCGCCTGCAGAAGTTCAACGAAACGTGATGCTACCGACTGATCATCGCGTGTGTCAACGGCAGCGTGAGCAGGAGTTCCGGCGCATCTACTCTCAACGGCCTAGACGCTCTCGGACTCCTGAACAAGCGCCGAACTGCGAACTGCACCGCCCGCCGTGCACGGCACCACCAGGGGATGTTCGGCAACGAGGCTGACCACCTGCCGCCGTGGGTCTGTCATGGGGGCGGGCAAGTCGCCTGGGGGCGGCACAGATTCAGGACAGTGAACGTCCGGAATGCGTGGCAGAATTGCTGGGCATGACGCTCACCTTCGCTGGAACCCTCGACCGCTCCGCCGTGACTGCCACCGTCGATCAGCTCACGGACCTGGTCGGGTCCGCGGAGGTGGCCGACGCATGGGACCGGGAGTCGGCGCTCCCGGGCATGACCGTCGGCGGGCTGGCGCGCCACCTGGTCAGCCAGCCCGAGTGTGCGGTCGAGTTCCTCACCACGCCCGGCCCGGCCGACGCCCAGGTGCTGACCCTTGTCGGACACTACGAGCGCGTTGACTGGCTACACGCGCCGGTCGATGCCCCCGAGAACACCTCCATCCGCGACGACTTCAACCAGATGGGCTCGGCTGGGCGCACCGAGTCGGTCGGGGTGCTCGCGCGGTCGCGCGAGCAACTGGGCGCCGCGATCGACGCGGCCGGTTCGACGACGTACGGGCCGTGGCAGGACTGCGCGCCGCCCACCGACGACTTCCTCGTAGTGCGGCTGATGGAGATCGTGGTGCACGCCGACGACCTGGCGTGCAGCGTCGGCGTAGCGGCTCCGGTGTTCAGCCCGGAGGTGCTCGAGCCTGTGCTCGCCCTCCTCGCGGCGCTGGCCGCGAGGCGGCGCGGCCAAGACGCGGTGCTGCGCACCCTGAGCCGGCACGAGCGCAATGCAGGCTCCATCTCGGCATTCTGACTGCCGCGTGTCGGAGCCAGACCTGCACTTTCAACGCTATGCCGCACGAAACGAGTGGCCAGTTCCTCGACGCCGCACTCCAACGAGCCTGGGAGGCCTGGCAGTCCGTGCTCTACCACGGTGGCGAAATCACCGAGCACCCCGCCTACGCCGACAACCCATAGCGCAGCCACTGAGCCCCACCTCTGGCTCGCCGAGCCGCCGTGTCAGATGACGAACCCCGAGAGCGACGGCTGGCGCCAATGGCACCAGCTGGGTCGAGTCCCGGTCGACGAAGGTAGGCCTGTGCCTTGTCGCCCTCAGTGTCTTGGGGTTGGCCGGCGCCGTCTCGTGGCGAGCCCAAGGGACCACGGGGTTTGTCGACTTGGAGGTGTACCGGCGGGCCGTGCGGACTTGGTTGGCCCGACCTTGACGTCCGACTCACCTTTTGACACCATCTGGTTATGGAACCTGGTGGTTATGTTGGGGTGGCGGTGCTGGACGCCACGTTCCAGGCGTTGGCCGATCCGACCCGGCGCGCAATCCTGGCCCGGCTGGCCACCGGTGAGGCGAGCGTGACCGAACTGGCCGCGCCGTTCCAGATGTCGCAGCCGGCCGTCTCCAAGCACCTCAAGGTGCTCGAGAAGGCGGGTCTCATCTCCCGCGGCCGCGACGCCCAACGGCGGCCGTGCCGGCTCGAGGCCAAGCCCCTGCGCAACGCGACCGCCTGGCTGGCCGACTTCCGGCTGTACTGGGAGGAGAGCTACCAACAGCTCGACGTGCTGCTTGAGTCCCTCCAAAAGGACGACCCGTCATGAGCCTCAGCGTGACCACGCCGACCGACCGCAAGATCGTGCTCACCCGCAGCTTCATCGCCCCCGGCCAGCTGGTCTTCGACGCCTACACCAAGCCGGAGCTGCTCACCCGGTGGTACGGGGCGCGCGGCTGGAACCTGGTCAGCTGCGACATCGACCTGCGCGAGGGAGGCCGGTATCGGTTCGAGTCCCTGGGTCCGCACGGCGACACCATGGTCCAGTCCGGCACCGTCCGCCAGATCCAGGCGCCGCTGCGGCTGGTGCTCACCGAGCTCTTCGAGGACCAGTCGTATCCGGGCGAGACGCTGATCACGCACGAGTTCTCCGAGCACAGTGGACAGACGACGGTCACCAGCACCATCAGATACGCGACACCAGAGGGTCGCAATGCCGTTCTGCGCTACCCGATGGCACGAGGCGTGGGCGAGTCGGGCGACCGGCTCGTAGAAATGCTCACCGACATACTCGCCCACCACAGAAAGGAACTGCCATGAACTGGACCCTTGAGGTCGTCGTGGTGCCGGTGTCCGATGTGGACCGGTCCAAGGCCTTCTACGCCGACCAGCTTGGCTTCACTGTCGACCACGACACCATGGTCAGCGACGCAGTCCGGGTGGTGCAGCTGACCCCGCCCGGCTCGGGCTGCTCGATCGTCATCTCCAAGGGACTCGGTGAGGGCATGGCGCCCGGATCGCTGAAGGGAGTTCAGCTCGTCGTTGCCGACATCCACAAGGCACGCGCCCAGCTACTGGAGCACGGTGTTGAGGTCGGCGAGGTCACCAAGCTCGGCGAGAACCCGGCACCCGTCGCACACGAACTCGACAATGTGGGCTTCGTGTTCTTCGACGACCCTGACGGCAACTCATGGGCCGTCCAGCAGATCTCCAACCGCGGCTAGCCTCGGACCTTCCCGGCGCTGCCAGCGACTGTGCCTTGATAGTCCGCCTGGCGACTGGAGGCTCACGAAACCACCCGACGCAGATTCGCCGGAACCCGCCAGATCGAAACGCATTCAACACAGCGGCGGGCGTCAAGGCCACCGGCATGACGATCACCGCCGTCGGCAAAAGACATGGTCGCCGCCCAGCGTGACGTCCGCGGCAGGTCGCGACCTGCCGCACAGGCGCATTCCGCCCGGCCTGCGTCAAGTGGGGCTTTCAAGAGCCACCCAGCTGCGTGTCGTTGGAGGAACGCCTACGGGGGCACCTGCCAGTCCCGGGGAGCCGGTGACCTGCGCGGTCGTGTTGGCATCCCGTAGACCCCGCCCGGTGGACTGCCCGGGAAAGGGACGTCATACGGACGCGTTCCGGCGTAGAACCGGTGGCGCCGTCCATGTGCAGGGTCGACCCAGTACTTGCCGTTTCCCGGCCCAGGCCGCCGGCCCGGTCCCTCAGACCCGCGACGGCCACCACGGATGTATCGGCGCGGAGCGCTGATACCACGGTGTGCTGCCAGGACGGGGTTGACGGTCGGGGGGAGCAGAGGCAGAGGGACGCGGTCGGCGGGGTCGCGCAGCAGGTGAGGGAGGGGGCTGTCGGTGTCGATTCGGGAGGTGAGGCTGGCGGGAGAGCGAGGGGTGCAGGCGAAGGCGGAGTCAGTGTGCTCGAGGTGACGTAACCGGCGCGGACAGCGCGGCGACGTGCGCACACTGGCGACATCGGTTTGTCGGGCACCGCCCGGGAGCACGCGACGGCCGCCCGGGCGGGCGTGCCGGCATCGGCTCGCTGTTGCGGCACCGAGTCGGGTAGAGGTCACTGGTCGCGGACCGGTGACCGGGACAGCGTCGCATCGGCGGTTGCAGTCCTCGACGAAGCTGCGCCTCGCGTCGTAGGCGACCGCAGGTGCCGCCCTGCACGTCCGGGACGCGGTGCCCGCGAAGTTCGCCGGGTTGTCCGCCGAGTTGTCCGCAGGTTGTCTGACCCGAGCCGCCGGCTACCGGACGGCGGGTCGCTGAACGGCTGCGGCCCGTCCCGGACGGCTACGGAAAGGTCGAGCCCGCGGGCAACTGTTTGGGCAACCTCGCCGAGCATCGTGCGGGGCATGAATCGAGTACCGCCCATCGCGCGTCGCCCGGTGCGCCGAGGCACTGGGACGGCCGCACGCGAGGCCGCGGCCGTCGACCCCGCGCCGCGGGTAACCGGCCACGGCTGGCCAGTCCTCGTGTGGTCGTGGCCGCACCGGACGCCGACGAACGCGACCGCTTGCCCAAAAGCTTGCCAGTGCCGGCGACCGCTTGCCCAAACGCTTGCCAGCGCCGGCCCGACGGGTGCCGACACGCTTGCCCGCGGCTGCAACCACGACCGATTCCAAGATTCTTTCCCGCTACCCCTCGCCTCGCGGGGTTCCCCGGCACATAGCGGGGTTGTGGGAAGTGACCGCACCATGACCACCGGCCGCGAGCGGGCGACCGGTGCTTACCCGGGCGGGCGGTGAGTCCGGTGGTGGTCTCGGTGCACATGCTCGGTCCCGGCTCGGACCCAGGCGGCTACTACCTCGCGCGGCAGGCGAACTGCCCGGGCGACTACTACCTCGGCGCCGAACCGGCCGGACGGTGGCTCGGGTCCGGGGCCGCCGCGGCCGGGCTGTCCGGCGAGATCGACGCAGCCGGCGCCCGGGCGCTGCGCGGCTACCTGGCCGGAAAGACCGAAGGCGGGATGGAGCTGGTGCCCACGGTGCCCCGGGCCGACCCCCGCGGCCGTCTGAACGCCAAGCCCCTGGACGACGCCATCCGCAACCGGGCCGAGCAACAGGCCGTCCCGCCGCCGGTCCTGTTCGCGGAGCCCCGGGACCGGGCCGCCTACACCGTGCTCGCCGCCCGGCTGGAGCGTCCGCGCCGCGGCCGGCCGCCGACGATCTCCCCGGCCGTGGCCGCACGGCTCGCTCAGGCCGCCGGGCTCGATGTCCGGGCCGTGTACCGGGGTGCGGACGGCACCGACCGGTACGCGGCGGCGCTCAAGTTCGCCGGCCGGCGGGTGGACGTGCGCCGGCCCGGGATCGACGTCACGATCTCCGCCCCGAAGTCGGTCAGCGTCCTGTACGGGCTCGGCGACGCCGACGTTGCGGATGCGGTGCGCGACGCGCACCGGGCCGCCGTCGAGCAGGCGCTCGCCTACTTGGAGTCGGTGGCGGGGCACGGGCTGCGCGGGCACCAGGGCGATGGGCAACGCGCCGAGCACATCGCCACCGACGGGTGGATCGCCGCCGGTTTCGAGCACCGCACGTCACGCGCCGGGGACCCGCAGCTGCACACCCACCTCGTCCTGCCCAACCTGCTCCACGGCTCGGACGGCAAGTGGTCCGCCATCGACTCCAAGGCCATCTACCGCCACGCCCTGACCGCCAGCTACCTCTACCACGCGGTGCTGCGCGGGCAGCTCACCCAACGACTCGGGGTCGGCTGGACGACGCCGGTCAAGGGGATCGCGGAGGTCGCCGGCATCCCCGCCGACCTGCTCGGGACGTTCTCCACCCGTCGGCGGCAGATCCTCGAAGCGATGGCCGAGGCCGGGCACTCCGGGCCGGACGCGGCACAGGCGGCGTGCCTGGCCACCCGGCCCGCCAAACCCGCATCCGAGCCCGAACCGACGTTGCGGGAACGGTGGGCCGCCAGGACCCGGGCCGCCGGGCACCACCCCGGCCGGCTGATCGCGGCCGTCCTGGGCCGGACCCGGGCGCCGGCCGCGCCGCCGATCGACCGGCTCGCCACACACCTGCTCGGCCCGGCCGGGCTCACAGCGCAGGCGACCGGGTTCGACCGCCGCGACCTGCTGCAGGCCCTCTGCCAGGCGGTCCCGCCAGGCATGACGGTGGACCGGGCCGGGCTCGAGGCCGCCGCCGACCAGGTGATCGCACACCGGGACGCGGTCCGGCTGGTCACCCGGCGCGAGGGCGGTGCGCGCTGGTCCACCACCGAGCTGCTCGGGGTCGAGCAGCTCGCGTCGCGCCTCGCCCAGGAGCTGCGCGCGTCACCGGCCCGCGCCGTCGAGGTCGGCGTGGTCGAGGCGGCCATGTCCGGGCGGACCCTGTCCGGCGAGCAGCAGTCGATGGTCGCGGCGTTGGCCGCCGCCGACGGGTTGGCGGTGGTGGTCGGGCCGGCCGGCGCCGGCAAGACCGCCGCCCTCACCGCCGCGACCCGTGTGTGGGAGGTCCAGGGACGGACGGTCACCGGGGCGGCGGTCGCGGCGGTGACCGCGCGGCGCCTCGAGCACGCCACCGGCGTCCCCGCCACCTCGCTGGCCCGGCTGCTCGCGACCGCGCGGCGAACCGACCCGGCCACCGGCCGCCAGGTCGGCCTACCCCACGGTGGGGTACTGGTGGTGGACGAGGCCTCCATGGCAGACACCCGCACCCTGGCCGCCCTCCTCGCGCACACCCGGGCCGCGGCCGGGACGCTGGTGCTCGTCGGTGACCCGGCGCAGCTACCGGAGATCGGCGCCGGCGGACTGTTCACCGCACTCGCCCGTAACCCGGACACCATCACCCTGACCGACAACCGGCGCCAGACCGAGGCATGGGAACGCCGGGCACTCGCGGACCTGCGGGCCGGTGACCCCGACGCGGCCGTCACCGCCTACGCCGACCACGGCCGCGTCCACACCGCACCCGCCGACCAGCTCCCGGACCGGGTCGTCCAGGACTACCTCCGCCTCCTCGACGAACCAACACCCGGCACCGGCACCGGATATGTCGAGCGGGTGGTGATGCTCGCCGTCCGCC
>JBBRHF010000211.1:0-6564 GCA_038223055.1 Actinomycetes bacterium
GGCTGTGGTCCCGGCCGCGGTGGATCGGGGCGGCACCGCCGGGGCCATCAGGTCGTCGGGGGCGATGCGGAGCCCGAGTTGGTCGTCGCTGCCCGCGAGGACCATCCGGGGCCGCAGTGGGTCGTGGGCGACCTGGCCGACCTCGACCTGGCCGCGGCCGGCATCCCCGACCCGTTCGACGCTGCCGTGATGGCCGGCAACGTGCTGGCCTTCGTGGCCGCCGGCACCGAGTCCCAGGTGCTGGCCCGGATCGCCGCGCACCTGGTCCCCGGCGGGTTCGCCGTCGTGGGCCTGGGCACCGACCGCGGCTACCCGCTGGAGACGTTCGGCGCGGACCTCGCCGCGGCCGGGTTCGTCCTGGAGCAGCGGTTCGCGACCTGGGACCTGCGGCCGTGGTCCGACGACGCCGGGTTCGCGGTCAGTGTCCTGCGGCTGCCTGAGCCGATCGGTTCGGAGCGCTCATGACGGCCCAGCCCGGCCCGGGTGAGCCCGCCGAGATGACCCATCTGCCCGACGTGGGATCACTCGTTGAGGTCGCCGCCGACTCGACCGTGTCCCGCACCGTTCTGAAGGCCGCCGGAGCCCGCCTCGTGCTCTTCTCCTTCGACTCCGGGCAGGAGCTCAGCGCGCACACCGCGGCGATGCCGGTGCTGCTGCAGGTCCTCGACGGCCGGCTGACGGTGTCCGCTGCAGGCGCATCCGTGCAGCTCGCCCCCGGCGGGGTCATTCACCTGCCGGCGCGCCTGGAGCACGCTGTTCTCGCCCTCGAGCCGAGTCGCCTGCTCCTCACGATGCTGGACCCGAGGGCCGGGCCGAGCCCTGCTGGCGGTCCCCCGCGCGATGCTGGTGCTCCGGGCGGGCGATGACGCGGTCCGGCAGAACGACATCGTCATCGGCGGCCGTCGAGTGCTGGGAATGCCCGGTTTGCTGGGGATGCTCGGTCTGCAGCTGCGGACCGACCCTGCGGTTGCCCTGGATCAGGCGCCGACGACTGATCGCCCAGGGCTGGCGACCGACCGCACCCCCCCATCGCAACGTCCGAACAAGCGTGCGGCATAGCCACCGCTTGTTCGGACGTTGCGACGGCGGACGGCGGACGGCGGACGGCGGACGGCGGACGGCGGACGGCGGCGCGGCGCGGCGCGGCGCGGTCCGCCCGCGTCAGGCGGCGGTCAGCGCTTGGGGTCGGGTTGGGTGACGTGGCCGACGGCCTCGGCCTGGCTTGCTGAGGACTAGTCAACAAGGAAGCAGTCCGACCGGTCTTGAGTCCCGCCTGATGCTCGTCGTCCACAACTTACGAGCACACCATCACCGTCCACAGATTCCCCGCGTGACCTCCTGGACCGGGTCGTGGGCGGCAGGCTTGGTTCATGCCGAAATCTCGCGGTCGCCGCCCCTCCCCGCCAGCTCCAGACCGTCGTCGGGCGTCGGCGAGGGACGGGTCGGCTCGTGCATCTGACGCCGCGCTCCTGCTGCGAGCGCACCAGGCAGAGGCGCAGATGAGCTTCGTCCGGGCCTTGAGTGACTTGCGGGCGCTCAGCGCTCGGATGCCTCTGCACGGCTGGATCGAGGACCTCGAACGACTGCTCGCTCCGGAGGCGTGCGAGATCGACTTTGCCCGGTGGTTGGGGCATGCGGCGCACCGCTGGCTGGCCATGCACGCGGACCTCGTGATGATGGCGTCACTCGCCCAGACGGCCGATCGGGCAGAGTCCCCCTCGGCCGCCGGGCATTCCGTCGACCCGAGACCGCCCGACCAGAGACCGCCCGACCAGAGACCGCCCGACCAGAGAACCGCGCTCCTGTTGCCCTGGTTGCACGACGCCACCCTCTTCGACGATCGGATCTTCGACGTCTACCTCGGCTGCGTTGCGCCGGTCGCGGTCGTGGACATGTGCCCGGAGGTCCGTCAGTGGGCCGGTTCGCCGATGCGATCGCTCGTCTGCACGGGCGACGTCGTCGAGCAGAGCGTTCGCTACCTCGACGAGCACACGGGCGAGGCGTTCCTGATCGTCCAGCAGCCATGGCAGCCGACCCTGTCCGGGCTTCGGGTGCTCGGGCGACCGCTTCTCGTTCCGGGCGGTCTGCACATCACCGCGGTCACGACCCTCGCCCTGCGGCACGGTCGCCTCGAGCCGCACCACCTCGCCTCGCCCGAGGCCTGGCTTGGCTGGCTCGGCCGGTTTCTGGCCGATCCAGGGGGCAATCCGGAGATGGCGGCGTGACGCCGTCCGCCGATGTCGTGCCCGCCCCCCATGGCGGACGGCAGCCCTCGCAGTCGCCAGCGGGTGGTGCTGCCGGTCACCCAATGGGCCGAGGAGACCGGCACGATGACGACGCTGGAAGGCCGCCTCGTACGCCGTCGCGAAGCCGCCCCCGCTCCCCCCGGCGTGCGCAGCGACCTGGATGTTTTGGCCGGCCTCGGGAGACGCCTCGCCGCGGTGAACCCCGGGATCCCCTCCGACGCGGTGGTCGCCGACCCTGTTGCCACCTACGACGAGCTGCGGCGCGGCCAGCCGGGGCGGTCCCGCGGACTCTGCCCCGTGGCTCCCGGTGGCGCGCCGCATCCCGGCACCCCACGGCTGCTCCTCGATCGCGTCGGCACACCCGACGGACGGGCCCGGCTGGTCGCCGTGTCCCACCGGCCGGTCGACGACGACCTGCGCGCCGATGCCCCGGTCCTCTGGTCACCGGCCGGGTCCTCGCCGGTCCAGCGGCGCGGTCACGACGTGGGTGACGAGCACGCAGCACCCCGGCGTGGGCCACCGCGAGTGTGCACGCCCCGACCCTGCAGCCGCCCGAAGGCCAGCGAGCACCAGCGCCGTGAAGCCGGCAAACAGCTCGACCTTCGGCAGGTCGAGGGCGTTGACGTCCCGCCAGCCGGCCAGGGCGCTGGGGAAGCGGCTCTCGATCTGGTCCCGGGTCAGCCCACACCACGCCGGCGCGTCGAGCTCGCGCAGTCTCGGCTCCTCGACCAGCGGTGTGCCGGGTTGCCAGCGCCCCACGATCTGCGCCGTACGCCGCGCCCGGGCCGGGTTGCTGGTCACGATCGCATCGAACCGGGTGCCCGCGGGAGGAGCACCCGTCAGCTCGGCCTCCGCCGCGCCCTCGTCGGACAGGTCCGGGTCGGCCTGGGCGGTCCAGTGGCCTGTTCGTTGTAGGTCGACCTTCGGTGCCGTACGACGTGCAGGCGGCTGGTGGTCATCGCACTATTGCGGCCTCGGGCAGGGCCAGGGCATGGACATGGCGGTTTGGGTCTCTGCGCGGCGCCCGCCCACCGGCTGGCCGCTCAGGCGCCGGTCACGACCATCAGGTTGAGCGCGAAGAACAGCAGGCCCGCGACGAGGGTGAGCAGGTGGAACACCTCGTGGTAGCCGAACACCGCAGGCCAGGGGTCCGGTCGTCGAATGATCAGGACAGTCATGCCGGAGAGGTACGTCGCGCTGCCCAGCACGATCAGGGTCATGCCCAGCGGGCCCGCCGCGTCCCACAGGTCGGGCAGCACGGCCAGCGCGACCGCCCCGAGGAGCACGGAGAGGGGGAACACCAGCCACCCGGGGCCCGAGCGCCACAGCAACCGCAGCCCCACCGACGCGACGGCGACGACCCAGACGACGAGCAGGACGGCGGTGCCGGCCGGGTCCGGCAGCAGCAGGACAGCGAGCGGGGTGTAGGTGCCGGCGATCAATACGAAGATCATCGAGTGGTCGAGGCGTTGCATGAGCACCCGCCCCCGCGGCGACCACGAGCGGCGGTGGTAGAGAGCGCTGGTGCCGAACAGGGCGGTCACGCTCAGCGCATAGACCGACGCAGCCGCCCTCGCGGTGCCGCCCGGTGCGGCCAGCACCAGGACCAGGCCGGTGCCGAACGACACGAGGAACGCGCCCTGATGCAGGCGACCGCGCAGGCGGGGCAGCAGCTCTTCGCGCGGCAGAGCCGGGCGGGCACGGGGCCGGTGGAGCGTGACCGTCAGGGGCCTGGTCAGGGGCCTGGTCAGGTGCGGAGTCGAGTGAACCGAACGGCCTGGGTGGACGGACATGGCGGCTCTTTCGTGACAGCCACCGAGGTCCGGGGAAGCGGGGGGCTGCCCACTCTACGCCCCGGTGAGCGGGCCTTGGGCTGTTGAGCGACAGCCTGGGCTGGCCGAGCCGGCTGCACCTTCCCGGGTGATCCGCTGGGCACGTCCGCGTCCGTGACAGGATGCACGGAAAGTCTCGCTCGCGGACATTGGGGGTACGCATGGATCTGCTCAGCCTCGGCGTACTAGGTACCTCGAGCAAGGAGAACGAGTTTCGGCTGCCCATCCACCCGCAGCACGTCGAGCGGATCGACGCCGACCTGCGCAGCCGGATGGTGTTGGAGAGTGGTTACGGCGACCGCTACGGCGTCTCCGACGCGCATCTCGCCAGCCTCGTGGCCGGGCTGGTGCCTCGGGACGAGGTGATCGCGGGCAGCGACGTGGTGCTGCTGCCCAAGCCTACGCACGCCGACCTGGAGCTCCTGCGCGAGGGGCAGGTGCTGTGGGGCTGGCCGCACACGGTCCAGGACGCCCAGCTGACCCAGATCTCGATCGACAAGGGCCTGACCTTGATCGCCTGGGAGGCGATGAACCACTGGACGCCCGCCGGAGCGTTCGTCGTCCACGTGTTTCACCTCAACAACGAACTTGCGGGCTACTGCTCGGTCCTGCACGCCATGACCCTGCTCGGCGCGACCGGCCACTACGGTCGACCGCTGACGGCGGCGGTCGTCGGCTTCGGAAACACCGCTCGTGGGGCCGTCACCGCGCTGCACACCTTTGGTGTCCACGACGTCACGGTTCTCACCATGCGCGAGGTCACGGCCGTCGCATCGCCGTTCCCGGCTGTCGCACTGCACCACCTCGATCGGGTGCCGGACGCGCCCGATCGCACGACGGTCCAAACGTCCGCCGGCCCGACGCCTACCGCCGAATTCCTGGCCGGACATGACATCGTGGTCAACTGCGTGCTGCAAGACACGGATGCGCCGTTGATGTTCGTCACCGACGCGGAGCTTGCGGCGTTCGCTCCCGGCAGCTTGATCGTGGACGTGTCCTGCGACGACGGCATGGGGTTCGAGTGTGCCCGTCCTACCACCTTCGAGGAGCCCATCTTCGCGGTGGGTGGCGGTGTGTCTTACTACGGCGTGGACCACAGCCCGAGCTATTTGTGGAACAGCGCGACCTGGACGATCAGTGACGCTTTGATTCCCTACCTGCGCCCGGTGATGGACGGTCCCGCGGCCTGGGACCAGGACCTCACCATCACCCGTGCCATCGAGATCCGGGCCGGGGTCATCCAGAACCCCAAGATCCTCTCCTTCCAGCGCCGCTCCCCCGAGCACCCCCACGCCCGCCTCTGAGGCCAGGAACGGGGTTGGGAAAGCGCCGCGCCGAGGGACTGGTGATGGTCGGACTGGTGGCTTGCGCTGGCGTGGGTCGACAGTGGATCACCCGGTCGGGGTGGCGTTCGCCGGTCGCGGGCCGCGGGCCGCGGTTCAGCCTGTACGCCGCGTTCACCCTGCACGGCGTGGGTCACCCTGCACGGTGTGGGTCACCCTGCACGGCGTGGGTAACCCTGCACGGCGTAGGCAAACCCGACGGGCATCGCGGCGTCGACGTGATGCCCTTGGTCTGGGTGCTCGAGCGCACGCCGTGATTGCCGGTGGACTGTCCGCGCCGCGACTGAGGTGCGCACCAGGCCCGCGACTACCAACGTGCGCGCGCCCACGCCCCAGGCCACGCCCACGCCCACGCCCGAGCCCGAGCCCGAGCCAGAGCCATGGTCACACGAACATGCCAGGCCATGGTCGCGTGAGTCATGCCAGGTGCCGTCCCAGGTCATTCCAGACCAGGTCATTCCAGACCAGGTCATGGTCACGTGCGCCATGATCGGGCTGATGACCCGACGGCTCGCGCGGTCACCCTGGCGCCGCCTCGGGGCACTGGGAGTCATCCAGGTCCGTCGACGATCCCTTCCCAACGCTCTCAGCTCAGTCCGAGCCGTGACGTCTCAGAACGGTGGCTCGTCAGACAGGCGCTGACGAGGCGGGGGCTTGTCCGGCAGCAGCCCGTCCGGCGGGATTCGGTCTGGCAGTGCCCCGCTCACCGGATCGGAGTCCAGCCGTGCGTCTTCGGGTGCTGCCCGCTCGGGTGCTGCCTGGTCGGGTGCTGCCTGGTCGGGTGCTGGCCGGTCGGGTCCTGATCGGTCGGGCGCTGACCGGTCGGGTCCTGATCGGTCGGGCGCTGGCCGGTCGGGCGCTGGCCGGTCCGGCGCTGGCCGGTCGGGTCTTGATCGGTCGGATCCTGGTCGGTCGGGCGTTGCCTGGTCGGGCGCCGGCCGGTGGGGTGGTTGCCAGTCGGGCATGACGGTGGCTGGGGGCACCGTGTAGGTCTTTCCGAGCGGGCTGGTGATGTGTTCGGTGCCGTCGGGGTCCACGGTGTGTTTCCAGTGGCCGTGGGTTTTGGCGTTGTGGTGTTGGCGGCAGCGGGGGCAGAGATCTTTGCGGGTGGTTTCTCCGCCGCCGCGGTCGCAGTAGCACCCG
>JBBRHF010000212.1:0-6555 GCA_038223055.1 Actinomycetes bacterium
CGTCGACTCCCTCGCCCAGGCCGACCAGCTTGACCGGTACGCCGAGTTCACGCTGCACGGCGACGACGATGCCACCCTTGGCTGTGCCGTCGAGCTTGGTGAGCACGATGCCGGTCACGTCGACGACCTCGGCGAAGACCCTGGCCTGCACCAGTCCATTCTGCCCGGTCGTGGCGTCCAGGACGAGCAGCACCTCGTCGACGGGACCGTGCTTCTCCACGACCCGCTTGACCTTTCCCAGCTCGTCCATCAGGCCGACCTTGTTCTGCAGGCGCCCGGCCGTGTCGATGAGCACCGTGTCGTAGCCGCCGTCGGCGCCCTGGCGCACCGCGTCGTAGGCGACGCTGGCGGGGTCACCGCCCTCGGGTCCGCGTACGGTCGGCGCACCGACCCGCTCGCCCCACGTCTGCAGCTGGTCGGCGGCGGCAGCCCGGAACGTGTCCGCGGCGGCGAGAAGCACCGTGTGCCCTTCGGCGACCAGGACCCGGGCGAGCTTTCCGACCGTGGTCGTCTTCCCGGTGCCGTTGACCCCGACGACGAGAACCACCGTGGGCCGCCCGCCCCCCGCCGTACGCAGTGAGCGGTCGGCCTCGACGTCCACCAGGACGAGCAGCTCCTCGCGCAGCAGCGTCCGCACCGCTTCCGGGCTACGCGCGTCGGGGCTGCGATCGTCGAGTGCCTTGACCCGGGACCGCAACCGCGCGACCAGCTCCTGGGTGGGTCCGACACCGACATCGGCCGTGATCAGCACCTCCTCCACCTCGTCCCAGGTGTCCTCGTCCACTCTGTCCCGGGAGAGCAGCCCGAGCAGGCCCCGTCCAAGGGAGGTCTGCGAGAGGCGCAGGCGGGTCCGCAGCCGGGCCAGCCGGCCCGCCGCGGGCTCGGGACGGTCTAGCTCGAACTGCTCGATCGAGGGTTCGGCGAGCGGGTCCGCCACGCCGGGCCCACCGGCTGAGGGCCGGTCGAGCGAGGGCTGGTCGACCGAGGGCTGGTCGCCGGGACGGTCGACCGCGGGGTGGTCCCGGGTCGACGGGGTCCGGCCGGAACCCGGCCGGTCCGTCGTCGGGGTCGGGCTATCGGCGAGCCGCACACCGGTCGTCCCGGCGGGCGGAGCCTCGCGCCGGCGTCGTCGAGACGGGCGCAGCAGCCCGATCATGGCGCCGACGAGCAGGACGGCCACGACGGCCAGGGTGATAATCAGCGTCAGGAAGGTCACAACCGTCGATTCTCCCAGACGGCGAGCCGGGCCGTGGCGCGGTGCCGATGCCCCGCGCCCGTAGGTGCAGTGCCCGGAGCGCTGCCTACCTCAGTGTCGGCCGCGAGAAGGTGTCAGCACGCGGGCACCCCGGCGCAGGTTGCGCTCGGCTCCCTCGAAGCGCGCCGACATCCGGCGCGACTTCTCCGGCTCGGTGAGGACCCCATACGGCGGCGCCTCGCCCGGGTCGGCGCGCTCGACCATCGCCGCCACGGCGTCGTTGAATCGCCGGCCGGCGTGCGGTGCGCGCCGGCCCCGGTAGGGATAGGCGACGAAGCCGACCACGAGCAGGGCCACGAAGGCGGCGGACAGATAGGCCAAGATCAGTGAACTCACGGTTCGCGACGCTACCCGCTTCGCGGCTCCGAACACCGCTTCCAGAGTCACAGGCGCCACTCGTGTCGCAGGTGTGAGGGAACTCACGCCTACGCCGACTCGGTCTCACGAAGTCGCTGCCCGATCACGGTGGTCACACCGTCACCGCGCATCGCGACGCCGTACAGGGCGTCGGCGATCTCCATCGTGCGCTTCTGATGGGTGACCACGATGAGCTGGCTGGCCTCACGCAGCTCGTCCAGGATCGAGATCAGCCGGCCCAGGTTCGTGTCGTCCAGGGCCGCCTCGACCTCGTCCAGAACATAGAACGGGCTGGGCCGAGCCCGGAAGATGGCCACCAGGAGGGCTACGGCCGTCAGTGACCGTTCCCCGCCCGAGAGCAGGGACAGCCGCTTGACCTTCTTGCCGGGCGGGCGCGCCTCGACCTCGATGCCGGTGACAAGCATGTCGCCCGGGTCGGTCAGCACGAGGCGCCCTTCGCCACCGGGAAAGAGCCGGGCGAACACGGCCTCGAACTCCCGCGCCGTGTCGTGGAAGGCCGCGGTGAAGACCTGTTCGACCCGCTCGTCGACCTCGCGGACGATGTCCATCAGGTCCCGGCGGGTCGCCTTGAGGTCCTCGAGCTGCTCGGACAGGAACTGGTGGCGCTCCTCGAGCGCGGAGAACTCCTCCAGGGCCAGCGGGTTGATCTTGCCGAGCAGCGCGAGGGCCCGCTCTGCCGCGCGCAGCCGCTTCTCCTGCTGGGCCCGGACGTAGGGTCCCGACTGCGGCTCGGGGGCGCCCTCGGGAGGTGGCTCGTCGCCGGGCGCCGGGGGTGACGGCGGCACGAGCTGGTGCGGGCCGTAGTCCTCGACCAGAGTCTGCGGGTCGACCCCGAGGTCATCGAGCGCCCGCTGCTGCAATGCCTCGATGCGCAGCCGCTGCTCGGCGCGGGCTACCTCGTCGCGATGGACGCTGTCAGTGAGCCGCTCGAGCTCTCGGCCCAGGTCCCGGGTCCGGGCCCGCAGCCCCGACCGGTCGACCTCTCGCTGGGCCTGAGCGGCCTCGGCCTGCTCGCGCAGCGCCGCGGCACGCTGCAGCGAGGTCTCCAGGTGGGCCAGCACGGCGGCGCAGGCCCGGGCAACCGACCGGGCGACTTCGGCCTCGCGGGCCCGCCGGGCCCGCCGGGCAACCGCTTGCACCCGGGCCGAGCGCTCTTGGTGAGCGGCCCGGTCCAGCGCCTCGGCGCGCCCGGACAGCCCGCGAGCCCGCTCCTCGCCCGTGCGGACGGCTAGGCGGGCTTCCATCTCGGCCTGGCGGCCCACCCGGCACCGGTCGGAAAGCTGATCGCGGACTTCCGTATCCGGCTCGTCCACGGCGGGATCACCGGACAGCTCCTCCGCCGCCTCGAGTCGCTCGGCGAGCTCCGCGAGCGCGGGCCTGTCCTGCTCGAGCTGCTCGGACACCGCGACGATCGAACGCTCCAGGCGGGCGGCCTCGCCTCGCGCCGCCCGCGCCTGCGCGCCGAGCTGACTGAGCTGCTCGGCGACCGCGGCCAGCCGCGCGTCGGACTCGTGCAGCCGGTCCAGCGCCACCTGGACGAGGTCCGCCGCGCTGGCCCGCTCATCGTCGGCGCCCTGCAGCGCGAACCGCAGCCGGTCGAGGCGGTGAGCGGCCGCGGTCAGACCGTGGGCGGCCTCGTCGACGGCGACCTGAACCTCAAGCAGGCTGGGGCTGGACGCGGAGCCGCCCGCGGCGTAGAACGCACCGAGCACGTCGCCGTCGCGGGTCACGGCCACGATCGCCGGCTCGCGATCGACCAGGGCAGCGGCATCGGCCAGGCCCGGCACCACGACGACGCCGTGCAGTAGGCGGTGCAGCGCGGCGCGCAGCGACTCGGGCGCGGTAACCAGGTCCAGCGCGTGGTGCGCTCCGTCGGGGATCGGGCCGCGAGCGCCACCCTCGGCGTACGGCGAGGGCGGGTCGCCGTCGCCGTCGCCGTCGCCGTCGCGGTCGCCGTCGCGGTCGCCGTCGCCGGCGCGGTCGCCGGCGCGGTCGCGGGCGCCCACGAGCAGCCCTGCGCGGCCGGCCTGCTCGCCCTTAAGCAGCTCGATGACGGCCACAGCCGCACCCACGTCGGCGACGGCGACGGCGTCCGCGGCGGCCCCCAGCGCTGCGGCGATCGCCGTCTCGTGCCCGGGCTGCACGGACATCAGCGTCGCGATCGAACCCAGAACGCCGGCCAGCCGGTCGGTGGCCGCGAGCACCGTGCCGGTCCCGTCCTTGCGGGCCAGCCCCAGCTCGAGGGCTTCCTTGCGCGCGGCGAGGGCGGCCCGTTCGCGCTCGGCGTCGCGTTCCTCGGCGCGCAGGCTGCTCACCTGCTGCTCCGCAGCCGCGAGTCGCTGGGAGGCGTGGTCGTGCGCGGTATCCAGGTTCTCCTCGCCGGCATCCAGGCCGGCGACCTGATTCTCCAGCGCGGTGAAGTCGGCCTGGGCGCGCTCGGCCCGGCCCCGTGCCTCGTCCAGCGCGGGCCGCAGGCGCCCGATCTCGGCCTCGGCCGAGTCCACCGTGCTGCGCCGGGCCGCCACCTGCCCGGCAAGACGGGCCAGGCCCTCGCGCCGGTCGGCGGCGGCCCGGGTGGCAGCCGCCAGGCGGAGCTCCTCCTCGGCCAGCGCGGCCTCCGCACGCTGGCGAGCGGTGACGGCGAGCTCGAGCGCCCGGCGGTCGCGCTCGACGGCCGCCTGGATCGCTTCTTCCTGTGCCCGCACCAAAGCGGCCTGCTCGGTGAGCTCGTCGGGGTCGCGTCCGGGTCGCTCCTGGGGTGGCTCCTCGGCCAGGTGGCGAACGCGCTCGGCGGCCAGGCCACCCGTGCCTCGGAACCGCTCGCGCAGCGAGGACAGGCGGTACCACGTCTCCTGAGCGCGGGCCAGCGCCGGCGCCTCCAGGGCGGCCTGCGCCTCGAGGGCGGCCTCCTGCGCCTGAGCCTCGGCGAGGTCCCGCAGGGCGATCGCGCGACTCTCGCGCAGCGTGGTCTCGTCGGCCACTTCGGCCTCCAGCGTCGAGGTCAGCTGGACCAAATCGTCGGCCAGAAGGCGCAGCCGCGCATCACGCAGGTCTGACTGCACGACGCTGGCGCGGCGCGCCACTTCGGCCTGGCGGCCCAGCGGCTTGAGCTGGCGGCGCAGCTCGGCGGTGAGGTCCTGCACCCGGGTCAGGTTTCCTTGCATCGCCTCGAGTTTGCGCAGCGCCTTCTCCTTGCGCTTTCGGTGCTTGAGGACCCCTGCCGCCTCTTCGATGAATCCGCGGCGGTCCTCCGGCCCCGACGAGAGCACCGAGTCCAGTTGCCCCTGACCGACGATGACGTGCATCTCGCGGCCGATGCCGGAGTCCGACAGCAGTTCCTGCACGTCCAGCAACCGGCACGCCGCGCCGTTGATCGAGTACTCAGATCCGCCGTTGCGGAACATGATCCGCGAAATCGTAACCTCGGTGTAGTCGATCGGCAGCGCGCCGTCGGTGTTGTCGATGGTCAGTGAGACCTCGGCTCGACCCAGGGGCGCCCGTCCGGCGCCTCCGGCCGAGGCGGCCGTGCCGGCAAAGATCACGTCCTCCATCTTGCCGCCGCGCAGCGTCTTGGCGCCCTGCTCACCCATCACCCAGGCGAGGGCGTCGACCACGTTGGACTTGCCCGACCCGTTGGGGCCCACGACGGCGGTGATGCCGGGCTCGAAATGCAGGGTCGTCGCCGACGCGAAGGACTTGAAGCCCTTGAGGGTCAAGCTCTTCAGATGCACTCGCTGATCTCCTGGCGCCTGGACCGTGCCGCCCGGCGCGGGTCGGCTGGGCGTCGGCGCACGTCGTCGCGGGCGGATAGGCCATTCTCAGCCTACTGCCCGGACCTGCCGCAACGCGGCAGCCGCGTGTCGCGCCGGAAATGACAACAGGACGCCGCCCCTCTTGGTGATGAGGGTCATCGGCGCCCAGCGGGGTGGCGGTTCAGGCCAGGACAGGCTGCTTGGTCACGTCCAAGCTCATGAGATCGGTGTCGTCCATGCGCTGGGCGACGCTGGTGGCGAGGCTGTCGTTCTCGGCGCGCAGACGCACGATCTCCGACTCAAGGTCGAGGATGCGCCGCTGCAGCCGTCGGATCTCCATCGACGTGCGCGGGTCACCGGTGCCTACGTGACCGAAAAGTGCCTTCGCCATGGTGCCTCCTGGGTGTCCGGGGTGTCCGGAGTGGTCGGACTAGCGGGTGGGACGCAGTGCCCGAGCGCGGCCTGCTGTTGACGGGTCGTCTGAGGCGCCGTCGAGGTCGTGGCGGTGTCGGTGTTGTCGAGGTCCTGGTGCTGTCGAGATCGTGCTGGTGTTGTCACGGGATGCCGCTGCGGCGCAACCCCTCAAGGGTCGCACCGCTCGCCGAACCGGTCAATAGGTAACAGCCACATCACGGCAGTGTTACGTCGCCCGGGGGCTGACGGGGCGGTGACGTTGGTCACAACGCGCTCATCCTACGGCCGAGCCCGTCGGGGCCGCGGCTGGCAGGTCGGGCAGCGGAAAGATGAGCGGTTCATGAATGGCTCCCTGACGACGGGTGTGGCGCACCGTCGACACGCCAGACCCGCGCGCCCGTAGACCGCCAACTCCCGCTCGAAGTAGCCGCTGCGTCCGTTGACGTCGACGTACAGCGAGTCGAACGAGGTGCCACCCTGGGCGAGCGCCTCCGTCATGACCGTCCGGACGGCACCGAGAAGGGCCACGACCTGCGCGCGGGTCAGGGTCTCGGTCGGGCGGGCGTAGTGCAGCCGGGCCCGCCACAGCGCCTCGTCGGCGTAGATGTTGCCGACACCGCTGATCAGGCCCTGGTCGAGCAACGCGCGCTTGAGACCGGTGCGGCGGCGGCGCAACGCACGGATGAACGGGTCCTGGTCGAACGCCGGGTCCATCGGATCACGGGCGATGTGGGCGATCTCGGGCGGAAGGTCGGC
>JBBRHF010000213.1:0-6553 GCA_038223055.1 Actinomycetes bacterium
GGCGTGCGCGCTGCGGAAGAGGATGATGGAGGGTCGCCCCCTGCCCCGAGCACCCCGGAGGAGACCACGCGTGACCGACGGACCCCTGATCGTCCAGTCCGACAAGACCCTGCTGCTCGAGGTCGACCACGAGACGTCCGGGGAGTGTCGCCGCGCGATCGCCCCGTTCGCGGAGCTGGAGCGCTCACCGGAGCACGTGCACACCTACCGACTCACCCCGCTGGGCCTGTGGAACGCGCGGGCGGCCGGTCACGACGCGGAGCAGGTGGTCGACGTCCTGCTGAAGTACAGCCGCTACGCCGTCCCCCATGCGCTGCTGGTGGACATCGCCGAGACAATGGCGCGCTATGGCCGGCTGCGGCTGGAGAAGCACCCGGTGCACGGGTTGGTGCTGATCACCACCGACCGCGCGGTGCTCGAGGAGGTCGTGCGCTCCAAGAAGGTGCAGCCGCTGGTCGGCCCCCGGCTCGACCCGGACAGCGTCGCCGTGCACCCGTCCGAGCGTGGACACCTCAAGCAGGTGCTGCTCAAGCTCGGCTGGCCGGCGGAGGACCTGGCCGGCTACGTCGATGGCGAGGCCCACGCCATCACGTTGCACGAGGACGGGTGGTCGGTGCGGCCCTACCAGGCCGAGGCCGTCGAGGGCTTCTGGCACGGAGGGTCCGGGGTCGTAGTGCTGCCGTGCGGTGCCGGGAAGACCATCGTCGGGGCTGCCGCCATGGCCAAGGCGGGGGCCACCACGCTGATCCTGGTCACCAGCACGCTCGCGGCCCGCCAATGGCGCCTCGAGTTGCTCAAGCGCACCTCCCTGACCGACGAGGAGATCGGGGAGTACTCCGGCGCACGCAAGGAGGTCCGCCCGGTCACCATCGCGACCTACCAGGTCCTCACCACCCGCCGCAAGGGCGTCTACACCCACCTCGAGCTGCTCAACGCGCGCGACTGGGGTCTGATCGTCTACGACGAGGTGCACCTGCTCCCGGCGCCGATCTTCCGGATGACCGCTGACCTGCAGGCGCGGCGTCGCCTCGGCCTGACCGCGACTCTGGTCCGCGAAGACGGCCGCGAGGGCGACGTGTTCTCGCTGATCGGGCCCAAGCGCTATGACGCGCCATGGAAGGACATCGAGTCCCAGGGCTATATCGCGCCGGCCGACTGCGTCGAGGTGCGGGTCACCCTGACCGACTCGGAGCGGCTGGCCTATGCCACGGCCGAACCGGAGGAACGCTACCGGTTCGCGTCGACGACGGCGTCCAAGACCCGTGTCGTGCAGCGGCTGGTCGCCCAGCACCAGGGTGAGCCGACGCTGGTCATCGGGCAGTACATCGACCAGCTTGACGACCTCGGTGAGCGGCTCGGCGCCCCCGTCATCAAGGGCGAGACGCCGGTCAAGGAGCGCGAGCGGCTCTTCGACGCGTTCCGGGCCGGGGAGATCTCGCTGCTGGTGGTGTCCAAGGTCGCCAACTTCTCGATCGACCTGCCTGAGGCGGCCGTCGCCATCCAAGTCTCGGGCACGTTCGGCTCGCGCCAGGAGGAGGCACAGCGGCTCGGCCGGCTGCTGCGACCCAAGGCCGACGGCCGCTCGGCCCGGTTCTACGCCGTGACCGCGCGCGACACTCTCGACCAGGACTACGCCGCCCACCGGCAGCGGTTCCTCGCCGAGCAGGGCTACGCCTACCGCATCGTGGACGCCGACGACCTGCCCACCCTCGACGCAAGCTGATCATCTGCACAAGAACACACAGAAGAGGTCTCCACGGCGCCGTTCGCGGCCGAAACGGGGTCTTCTGTGTGTTGGTCTGCAGATCTGCCCTTGGAGGAGCCCCGTGCGGATAGCCGAGGCGCCGACGGCCGAGGCGCTCGCCGCCGAGCGCGCCTACCTGGCCGCGGCCCGCGCCGACCTCGCCCGCATGCGAGCCCGGACACTCGCGCTGGACGCCCACGGCGGCAACGCTGTCTCCGAGGAGTACCTCAAGGGCGCCCTGACCCGCCGGGTCATCGCCCTCACCGACGACCCCGACGTCGCGACGGTGAAAGGCGACGCCCGGATGGCCGAGGTGCTGCGCCGCGCGGTCTACGCGGCGGTTCGGGCGCCGACCGAACCGCTGGTGATCCGCCGTGGCTCGCGGGTCTGGCGGGTGCCCACGCCCGAGCTGGCGCGGATCGTGTCCGGGCTGCGGGATCGCGACGTCCGCTACGGTGCGGCCCGGGCGATGCTGGGCCAACGGCTCGCCCACGCCGTCCTCACCCGGATGGAGGCGGCTGGCGAGTCGCCCGATGACCGGGTCCAGGACGCCATCGCCCGGTGCCCGCCGGTGCGTGTCGCGGTCGACCGGTTGTGGCCCAAGGTGGACCCCATGCGGCTCGTGCTCGCCCTGCTGGGTGACCCGGGCCGGCTGGCCGAGGCCGCCGAGGGGCTGCTCACCGAGGCGGAACAGTCGCTGGTGATCTGGGGCAAGCCCGCGCGCGGCCCCGCCAGCGCGAAGTGGTCGCTGGCCGACGCCACTCTCGTCGACGAGGCCGCCGACCTCGTCCAACGCGAACCCAGCCTGGGCCACGTCGTGCTCGACGAGGCCCAGGACCTCTCGCCCATGCAGCTGCGCGCCGTCGGCCGGCGCTGCTCCACGGCCGCCGCCACCGTTCTCGGTGACATCGCGCAGGGCACCACCCCATGGGCCACCGCCGACTGGACCGCGACCCTGCGCCACCTCGGCAAGCCGGACGCGCGGGTCGAGGTGCTCAGCCGGGGCTACCGGGTGCCCGCGCAGATCATCGACTTCGCGGCCCGGTTGCTGCCCTTCATCGCGCCCGGCGTTGCAGCGCCGGAACCCGTGCGGGACAACCCGGGACGCCTCGATATCGTCGCGACCTCCGACCTCGCCGCTGCGACAGCGGCAGCGATTCAGGTCGCCCTGCGACGGGACGGCTCGGTGGGGGTCATCGTTGCCGGGTCTGCCGTCGCGCAGATGGCGAAAAGCCTGACGGAGCAAATGATCGAGCACGCCGTGCTCGATGTCGACGAGGACGGCCCGCGCGTCACCGTCGTACCCGCCAGCGTCGCCAAAGGCCTGGAGTTCGACCACGTCATCGTCGTCGAACCGAGACAGATCGTGGCCGCCGAGCCGCGCGGGCTGCGCCGGCTCTACGTCGTGCTGACCCGAGCCGTCTCCGGACTGACAGTGGTGCACGCCCAGCCGCTGCCACCTGAGTTGGCTCCGACGGCGGCGGCGTGAGGCAGCTCGCGCAGGCCTGGCTGCACACTGCCGGCCTGGTCGGTGCCCGCGGGGACGTCGCCGGTGCGGGCGCCGCGCTCCTCGCGCGCTACGCCGAGGCACACCGCCGCTACCACGACATCGCCCACCTGGCGGACGTGCTGCGCCGCGTCGACGAGCTCGCCGAGGCCGCCACGGATCCCGAGGCGGTGCGGCTCGCCGGGTGGTTCCACGACGCGTTCTACGACGTGACCGCGGCGGACAACGAGGAACGCAGCGCGCGGCTCGCCGCCACGGAGTTGACCGCGCTGCGCGTCGAGGACCGAGTCGCGGCCGAGGTCGCCCGGCTGGTGCGGCTCACCGCGAGCCACAACCCGACTTCCGGCGACGCCAACGGCGCGGTTCTCTGCGACGCCGATCTCGCCATCCTGGCGTCCGACGGGGCGGCCTACCCGGCGTACGTCGAGAGGGTGCGCACCGAGTGGCGCCACCTTGATGACGCGACCTTCGCCCGCGGCCGGGCACTAGTGCTGCGAGGGCTGCTCGGGAAGGCGACGCTGTTCGCGACCGCCGACGGTCGGGTCGCCTGGGAGGACGCGGCCCGGCGCAACGTCACAGCCGAGCTGGCGACCCTGTCCCGGCTCACCGGCGGGTGACCGGGCGCTTGCGGCGCAATCCCGAGTCACGCAGCCGAACGATCAGCTCGCGGCCGGTGACCTCCAGTGCCCCGGAGGCGACAACCTGCGGTCGCAGCTGCTCCGGCACGTCGTAGTGATCGCCCTGAAACGCGCGCCGCGGGATCCCGACGATCCCGGCGAAGGCGTGCAGCTCGTCGTAGGAAACGTCGCTCACCAGATGGCACCACAGCCGGTCCCGAAACGGCCAGATGGCCGGGTCCACGAGGATCACCATGGCGACCATCTTGACCGATCCGCGGATCGGCGGTGCGTCAGTAGGTGAAGGCCGCAACCCGCTGGCGCAGGTCGGCGGACATGCGCGCGAGCTCGTCGACCGACGTGCCCATCTGCACCAGCACCTGACTGGAGCTGGCTGCCCCGGAAGCGACGCCGGCGATGTTCCCGGCGATCTCTCCCGATCCCGTGGCGGCCTCGGCCACCGACCGTGACATCTCGTGGGTCGTGGCCGTCTGCTCCTCCATCGCGGAGGCGATGGTGAGTTGGTAGTCGTTGATCGAGGCGATGATCTTGCTGATCTCCTCGATCGCCGCGACCGCGTCGGTGGTGTCAACCTGGATTGCCTCGACCCGGCGGGTGATCTCCTCGGTGGCCTTGGCGGTCTCCCGAGCCAACTCCTTGACCTCTCCGGCCACCACGGCGAACCCCTTGCCGGCCTCTCCGGCGCGCGCCGCCTCGATCGTGGCGTTCAGCGCCAGCAAGTTTGTCTGCTCCGCGATGCCGGTGATCACCTTGACCACGTTGCCGATCTCCGCGGAGGACACGCCCAGCTTGGCCACGGTCTCGTTCGTCGCGGCCGCTACTCCGGTAGCCGTGCGGGCCACGGTCGCCGCCTCGTTCGCGTTCTGGGCGATCTCTCTGATCGAGGCGCCCATCTCATCGGCCCCTGCGGCCACCGTCTGGACGTTGCGGCTGACCTGCTCGGCTGCGGCTGCGACGACTCCGGCCTGAGCACTGGTCTCCTCGGATCCCGAAGCCACCTGCGTGTTGGCCGCCGAGAGCTCCTCGGCCGCCGAGGCCACCGTCTGCGACGTCTCCACCACACCGGCGATGACTGCCCGCAAAGCGTCCTGGGCTACGGCGAGCGCCCGGGCCATCTGACCGATCTCGTCCTCAGAGCGCATGTCGGGGCGCACCGTCAGATCACCCAGCGCCATGGCGTCCACCGCGCGCTTGACGTCCAGCACGGAGCGGTGAATCACCTTCGCGAGCAACAATCCAAGGAAGGTCGCGATCACGAGACCGATCAGCAGGACCGTCACGGTCGTGACGATTGCCGTGGCGGCCTGGCTCTTCGCGTCGGCCGCGGTCTGTGCCGCGGATGCGCTGACCTCGTGCTCGACCTTGGTCAGGCTGGCGACCAGCGCCGCGCCCTTGTCGGCCAGGCCGCCGCCGGGGGCGCGCACCGCGGCGAAGGCATCGGCGTCACCGGACAGGGATGCCTTCATGAAGGCGCCGTCGACGATCGGGCGATAGGCGGCCCAGGACGCGGTGAACGTGGCCCAGTCGGCGGGAACGTTGCCGTAAGCAGCCTTGAACGTGGCAGCGAAGTGAGCGGAGGCCGTATCGAACTCGGAGTAGGCGATCTGCAGCTTGGCGACCTGCGGCGCCTGGTACTTGCCGCTGTAGGCGGGCACGAGGTTGGCGTTGTTGCGGACGGCCCACAGGGCGTCCTTGAACCCGGCGAGCGCCTGGCTCACGGTGGCCTGCGATTGCGCCAGGTGCTCCGTCTCAGATTTGATCTTGTTGATCGACAGGGTGGCGAACGCGCCGAGCCCGATCGAAATGACCGCGAAGACCGCGACCAGCCCGAGGATCTTGGTTCGGATCGACAGGCGCTGGAAAATGCCGGCTCGCTGGGCGGGGACGGGCATCGCCTTGGTCTGGCTCACGGTGTGACTCCTCGATGGGTGCGCTTCACGCTCCTCATCGGACGTTTTCCCCGCCGGGTGCAGCGATTCCCGCCCGACTGTGACGGAGATCGCATTGAACCTCCTTTCATCCCGGGGTCACTCTGCGCGCCCTCTCCCCCTGCCACCTTCCTCGCCGCGATCGAGGATGCCGCTCTACGCCGTGAGAAAGTCACACGGTTCACATCAGTCTCATTTGTCACGCCACGGGCAGGGCTAGCGCTAGCCGGGCCGCTTGCATGACGCCGGCCTGCAACCGGCCCAGTGCACAACCGGCCCAGTGCACAACCGGCCCTGTGCACAACCGCCATCCGCGTAGCGTCGCAACCGACCAATCCCCCGACCGTCGGAAGGTTCCCCGCCATGACTGCGTTCCGCGTCACCCCCGCCGAACTGCTGGACCTGTCCCGCCAGGTTCAGAGTTCGGCCGGCTCCATCGAGTCCGAGCTTGGGGGCCTGCGTTCGCGGGTCGCTCCGGTCGGCGCGTCCTGGAGCGGCCAGGCACACGAGCGCTTCTCGCTGCTCTACGACGAGTGGAATCGCAGCGCGCAGGCGCTGCAGCAGGCGCTCGGAGGCATCAGCCAGCTCCTCGGACAGGCTGGCCAGACCTACGAGGATGCCGAGGTGCGGATCGCCGGCAGCTTCTCGCGCGGCTGACCACCGGCACCTGAGAACGCGCACCTGCGCCGCCGCAGGGCGCGCCGCCCCCCGGAGCGCCGCACGGCGGCGCTGCCCC
>JBBRHF010000214.1:0-6546 GCA_038223055.1 Actinomycetes bacterium
CCGGCCCCCCCCCCCCCCGGCGCGGGCGCGCGCGGCCCCGCCCGCGCCCCCCGCGCCCGCCCCGGGCCGCGGGGCCGGTCTCGGGCATGGGTATTGCTCCAATCGGGCGCCAAGGCGGCGATGCCTCTGGTCGATCAGAGATACCCTCGGGGGTAAGGGTCGCCACGGTCCTCAAGCGAAATGTGAGGTATCTGTCTCTGGTCGAGTGAACCGCCTGCACAACATATACCCTAGGGGGTACGTCACCCCGAACCTGTGTCGCCGCCTCAGCAAGGCGCACAATGCCGTGGTGGTGTCGCCGTACTCATCGACCCTTGCCGCCCTGACCGACTGAACCAACAGACACCGACCAAGCGAGAGACTTCATGGAGCTGGACAGCAACGACATCAGGCCCATCCTCAACCGGCTGCGTCGAGCCGAGGGGCAGTTGGGTGGGGTGATCCGCATGCTTGAGGAAGGCCGCGACTGTCACGACGTCGTGACCCAGCTCGCGGCGGTCTCCAAGGCCCTGGACAAAGCTGGGTTCGCCATCGTGGCCAGCGGCCTGCGCCAATGCCTCACCCAGCCCGAGAAAGCAGGCACACCCGACCTGGCGGCTCTGGAGAAGCTGTTCCTGTCGCTGGCATGAGGACTCCTTGACCGCGCCGGTCGCGCGGGTGACTCGCGAGCCGGTTCACCGACCACCCCGACTACCCCGAGCCCGCCGCACCCCGCGCTTCATCCCCGGGTGGCCCTGAGCAAGGCGCCGGCTCGACCCGCCTGTCCAACTGCCGGCTGACCTTGGCTGCTCCGGCGCGGACGCCGGCTGAGACCGAGGTCACGTAGATGGGCGGTGTCCTTTTCGGTGGCTGCTGCGTCGATGAGTCGTCGCAATCAACCAGGAGGACAACATGAACAAGAACATGGGTTCAGCCGACCGCAAGCTCCGCGCCTTCGTCGTCGCCCCGTTGCTCGTCGTGATCGCTGTGCTGGCCGGCCCGGCGGGCTGGCTCGCCATCGTGATGTACGCCCTGGCGGCGGTGATGCTGGCGACCTCCGTCGTTGGTTTCTGCCCCCTGTATGCGCTGCTCGGGCTGCGCACCTGCCCGCTGCAGCGGGTCACCCCCGCAACGAAGCGGACCGTCTCTCGGTAGCGTCGCCACCGTGGTCGTCCAGGACGTTCGAAGCGGGCTCGTTCTCGAGATCCCCGGCCTGCTGCTTTACGCCCGCACGATCGTGCGGGACGGACCTCTGGCCGAGGACCTCGTGCAGGACACACTGCTGCGCGCCCTTGAGCGGGCCGACGCGTTTCGCGGCGAGGCGTCCTTGGCGACTTGGCTGCATCGCATCCTGCACAACCTGGCCATCGACAGATTCCGTGCCGACCGTGAGGACGCCACCGAGGACATCGAGCGCGAGGTGGAAGTGAACTGGCATGACGACTCCTACAGCGTGGACGCGGCCATCGTGGTCGAGCGAGCTGAGACCCGCGAAGAGCTCAAGGACGCCCTGGTGCGGCTGCCCTTCATCTACCGGACCGCTGTCGTTCTTCACGACGCGGAGGCGATGACCGTGGCCCAGATCGCCGTGGTCCAGGGCATCGGGCTATCGGCCGCGAAACAGCGGCTGCGTCGCGGCCGGATGATGTTGGTCAGCGCGCTGGCCCGTGGCCTGGAGCGGCGGGCTGCGCTGCAGGGGGTGCCGCTGCGCTGCTGGGATGCTCGAAGCAGAGTCTCGGACTACCTCGACGACGAGCTTGCTGCTCGCGACCGGACGATCGTCGAGCGCCATCTCAAGACGTGCCCAACCTGTCCCCCGCTCTACGCCGGCCTCGTCGGAGCCCGCACTGCGCTGGGCGCCCAACGTGACGCTGACACTGTCGTACCTGCGTCACTCGCTGCCCGCATCACGGAATGGCAGCCGCGGGCACGGCCCGGAATGCGAGCGATGGGCGGCACGTGGCACGACCATCCGTGAGGACGGACTTGGTGGACGTAAGAGACGGTTCCGTGACAGCGCGGCACAACTGCTCAGGGCTCGGTCACGGTCCGGTGACGACCTGACCCCCCGCGGCTGTCCAGGCGCTGATGCCGCCGGCGAGGTCGTACGAGTCGGCGAACCCCAACGTCTCCATCTGTTGCAGGGCGATGCCGGAACGGTGGCCGCTGTGGCAATAGACGGCGTAGGTGGCGTTCCTGTCGAGCCGAGCTATCGCGGTCGTGAAGTCGGGTGACTCGACGTCGACGTTGACCGCGCCGGGCAGGTGCCCGGCGGCGAACTCTCCGGCGGTGCGCACGTCGAGGATCACCGTGCCGGCCCGGGACAGGGCGGCGGCGAAGTCCTGCTGCGGCAGGTGTGCACCGGAGCGCACGGCGGACCCCCTTGTAGATGAGGGTGGGGTGCCGGTGCCGGTGCTGGTGCTGGCCGCGGTCGACGGCGCCGCGGTGCGGGACTGCCGCGCGGGTGCCGCCGTGCCGGTGCTGGAGTTGGAGCAGCCGGTCAGAGCGAGCGCCGAGAGCAGCACGACCGGGGTGGCCCATCGTCGGACTGTCACTAGCAGCGCCCAGCCGACCCAGGCGGGCGCACCATTGACGACGTCGGCGCGCCGCCATGCCAGCGCCAACCCGCCGGTGCCCATGACGCTGACGACGAAGGTGACGACGAAGGTGACGGGGAAGTGCTGCAAGCGGTTCACGCGGAGACCTTCCTTGGGGCGCCCGCGGTGCGCGAGCACAATGCGGCTGTCAGGCGCTCTGCTTCGACTTGGCTGAAGCCAAGGCGTAGAAGAACAACGCCACCGGCCGGTAGATCGCGTGGGCGAACTTGGTGAACGGCAGGAAGAGCATGAGCTCCATGGCCACGGCGACGTGGAACAGGAAGACCCAGTACCCCCACGCCGGCGCAGCCGGAAGGTAGAGCGCGACCTCGATGAGGAACCCGCTCGCCCCGGTGATCCATAGCAGCACGAGCAGGAGCCAGTCCGAAGCCGTGGAGTGCTGCGACGCGCGGTTGACCCGGCGCGCACGGTTGGCCATGAACATGCTCACGCCGTACAAGAGGGATAGCCCGGCGATCGTCCCGATCAGACGCGAGGGGTACCACAGCGGGATCGGCGTGCCCGTCTCCTTGACCCCGATGAGGGCAAGACCCCAGTCCAGCAGGGTCGCTGCGAGCAGGCCGAGGAAACCCCAGATCGTGAGCGCATGGATCAGCCACCGCCTGCGGTACAGCGGCTCGGCCGGCCGGTCGTCCTTGCAGTCTTTGCGGTACCGGCGCTGGCCGAGCGACTCCACGCCCAGCGACGCCCACAGCGCCGCACGTGTTCTGGCCAGGGCCGCCCGGCCACCGAAGATCGTCCGGAGGCCGACTCCCTCACGGCGGGCTACCCGTCGGGCCATCGTGGCAATCCCGACCAGCCCGGACAGCCCCATCACGGCCATCACCACGACGCCGGTCCAGTGGATCAGCCCCACGGGGACGAACGTGAAGAGCGCGAGCGACGCCGTGTCCTGCGGACCGTGGGAGGCGTACATGAAGACCGCGAAGAAGGCCGCCACCAAGGTTGCGATGAGCGAGCCGATGACCGGCCGCGTGTAGAGGATCCTGGCTAGCCCGGTCGGGTCGTAGCTCGCGACGGCGTACCGGCGAGCGGCTGCCATGAACTCGCTGGGGTCGGCTTCGGTCGGGCAGCTATCGGAGCACAGACCGCAGTGGTAGCAGGTCCACAGCTCCTTGCTGGAGAGCAGCTCGTCCCGCATGCCCACCTGGGCGTACCGGATGATCCGGCGGGGGAAGGTGGCGTCGTTGTCGGACAGCGGGCAGATCGCGGTGCACGTGCCGCAGCTGAAGCACGCCGAGATGTCGCTCGCCCCGAAACGCCGCACGTCGGAGAGCAGATCGGTGTCAATGAGGGTGGTCACGAGGTCGCCTCCTGCCCGACGCTCGCGTAGCGGAAGTAGCCCTCATCGGTCGGGTCCGCGACCTCGACCACGCGGCCGTAGCGACGCATCCCCATGACCCAGAACAGCACTTCGTCGCTCGGTTGCCCGATCTGCTCGGCGATCTCGGGGACGGTGAGCGGTCCCGACTTCAGCGCCTGCAGGATCGGGCTGTGCATCAAGGGCTCCTCGCGGATGATCTCCCGGGGGTCTCTCAGCGTGGTGGTCATGACACCGGCTCCTTCAGCAAGCTCAAGCGCTCAATCGAGGCCCGCATCTGGGCGTCGGTGTATCCGAGCAGGTCGATCGCGTCCTTCGTGCAGACCGGTACGCACCCGCCGCAGCCCTTGCAGACGGCGGCGCTGATGACCGCCACATCGCGACCATCGGAGGTGATCTTGGAGATCGCGTCGTAGGGGCAGCTCGGCACGCAGTCGTCGCATCCCGTGCACGCCGCCGGGTCCACCCTGGCCACGAGCGGGTCAAGCTCGGCGAACCCCTTCATCAGGATCCCCGCGCTCTGGGTGACCGCCGCCAGACCGGACCCGACGCTCTCTGCCAGGGTCTTCGGGCTCTGACACGCGCCGGCGATCATCACGCCGGCGACGACGGTCTCCACCGGGCGCAGTTTCGGATGGATCTCGTTGTAGAAACCGTCGGCGCCTACGGGTAGCTTCAGGACGCTTGTCAGGTCGTGGTTGTCTCGCGGCACCATGCCGGTGACCAGCACCACCAGGTCGGTCGGGAGCGTGAGTTCCTCGTTGCCGGTCTGGGTGTCAACCACGGTGACTGCCAGGCGTCCGTCGGCCATCCGAGCCACCGCGGGTGGGGTCTCGTCCGGGAACTTCAGGTACACCGAGCCGCTCTCGCGCGACTCCGAGTACATCAGCTCGAACTTGCCGTAGGTCCGGATGTCGCGGTGCAGGTGGTACTGGCGGATCGTGGGGTCACGTTTCGCAACCTCCAGCGACGCATGCACGGTGGCCGCGCAGCAGAACTTCGAGCAGTACTCGTTCCCGCCCGCTGGCTGCCGGTTCCCGACGCAGTAGATGTAGGCGACGGTGCGGACCGGCTTGCCGTGGTGGGTCAACGAGCCCTCGGAGCCGTCGACGAGCTTCTTGAACTCTGGCAGCGTGAGGACTCCCTCGATGCCGTAACCGAACTCGCCGGCCTCGGGTTGGTAGGTGTCGAACCCGGTGGCGACCACGATGGTCCCGACCTCGGCCTTGATCACCTCGTCCTGCCCATGGACCCGGACCTCCGCGACGTAGTTGCCGAAGCTGCCCGACTTGGCCACCAGCTCGGCGTCAGTCAAGACGGTGATCGAGGGCCGCTTGGCGACCCCGGCGACGAGGACGTCGATCTGTTCGCGACCGGTGCGCTCGTTCGGGAACATCGGACCGAGCTGCCCGACCCACCCGCCCAGCCGGGACTCCCGCTCGACGAGGTAGACGCCGAGACCGATGTCGGCCAGCCCGATGGCCGCCCGCAGCCCGGCGACCCCGCCCCCGACGACCATCGTCCTGGGCAGCGTCTTGACGACCAGCGGCTCGAGGGGTGTCGACAGCCTCGTCTTGGCGACACCGGCCCTGATCAGGCCGATCGCCTTCTGGGTCGCGCCCTCGTGGTCGTTGGTGTGGGCCCACGAGCACTGCTCGCGAACATTCACCTGGGTGTAGCAATAGGGGTTGAGATCCGCGCGCTTTGCCACGCCCTGGAAGGTGATCTGGTGCAGCTTGGGCGAGCAGGACGCCACGACCATTCCGTCCAGCTTCTGGTCCGCGATGTCTGTGACCATCTCCTGCTGGGTGCCGTCGGAGCACGCGAACAGCTTGGTCTCGGAGACGACCACGTCCGGCTCGTCCTGGAGGGCGTCGCGCACCTTGGCCACGTCGACGTAGTCGGAGATGTTCCCGCCGCAGTGACAGATGTAGACCCCGATACGCCGCTCTTCGCTCATACCGACACCTCCGAGGTGATCTTCGATTGCTCGAGATGGGCGGCGACCTGGGCGACCGCGGCCCCCGCGTGCAGGATCGTGTCGACGATGTCTTTCGCTCCCGCGGAGGTCCCGGCGACGAAGACGCCGGGGATGTCGGTCCGGCCGGGTTCGAGGTCCCCGTCGGGCTCGGCGACGTAGAAGTACTCGTCCAGGCCCAGCTTCTCTTCGGTGAACAGACGCTGCACGTCGCTGTTGGGCTGGATGCCCACGGCGAGCACAACGAGGTCGTACTCCGCCTCGACGATCTGGCCGCCGTTCTCGATGTCCTCATATCTCACGATGAGGTCCCCGTTGGCCTTCTCGGTGATCTTGGCTACGCGTCCCTTGATGTAGGTGGCGCCCATGTCCTTGGACTGCTCGTAGAACTCGTTGTATCGCTTGCCGGCCGCGCGGATGTCCATGTAGTGCATGGTCACGTCGGCCAGGGGAAGCGAGCCCATGATGAGCTGGTTCTGCTTGACCGAGTACATGCAGCAAACCTTCGAGCAGAGTGGGTTGCCAGTGGTCTTATCGCGCGATCCAGTGCAGGAGATGTAGGCGATACGGTCGGGCACCTTGCCATCGCCTGGCCGCAACACCGTGTTGAACGGCCTTGTTGGCGCCAGAAGTCGGTCCATCTGCATCCC
>JBBRHF010000215.1:0-6541 GCA_038223055.1 Actinomycetes bacterium
CAGATGGGTGCGGCCCGCGGGCAGCACCCGGTCGCCCAGGCGCACCGCCAGGCGCACCGCGATCGCCACCGGCACCACCATCAAGGTCGCCTCACGCGCCCAGTGCGTCAGCAGCGGGGGACCCCCGTGCTGGTGCACACCAGCGACGTGGGCCAGCCACACCGTCCACAACCCGATGCCATAGGCAAGCACCAGCGCGGTCACCGCGACCCAGCCGGACGGTGTGGAGGTCGAGGGCGTGACCGCACTCGGCGTACCGGAGGATTTCTCGGCCGGGCGCGTGGCGCTGGCGTGGGCTGGTCGGACCGTCATGACTCATCCTTTGAACCTGGAGTGTCACCGCCCCCTCGACGGATATCGACAGAATGCGGCTACCACCTGTGGGTTCTCTATCGCCTCGGCGCCGCGCTTGCCCCCAAGGGAGCGCCGAGACTGCCTCAACGCGTCTTTAACGTGGGCTCGACGGGCCGTTATGCGGCTTCGGCCCCGGTTCGGGCCCGGTTGGCCCTTGTGCTGCCTCGTGGCGTTCTGGGTCCTGATGATCCGTTCCGGTCCGCCAAACGGCCCTGACGGCTTCCGCTGGTCATCCAAGCCGCAGGTCCACACCCCCATTTAGGACTAGTCCCGCGTCGATCTGGTCGCCCGGACCACCGCACAGTTGGGTGAGCAGCGACTCGAGGTCATCGGCCAGGGCCTCGGGGTCCCGGCAGGCCGCGAAATAGCCACCGTCGCCGGCGACGATCGGCCAGCCTCGGAGCTGAGCGACCCGGGCCGGCCCGTCGTCGGCGGGTGAGGTCTGGAGGAACCCGCACGGCGCGTCCGGCCAATCGCTGGGGAAGGGCAGTTGCTCGGCGAAGAAATCGCGTCCCCCGGGTCGCAGCGAAGCCACGACGGACTGCCGGGCCGCGGCGTCGGGCACCAGGTCGCGCTCGCTGGCTGCCCTACGCTGCCCAGCCATGGCCACCGTCGCGAGCGACCCGCAGTTCCGTGCCGACCGGGCGGCCCTGCTCGACCAGATCAAGGCCAAGGCCGTCGTGCCGGGGCGGGTGACGCTGTCCTCGGGCCGCGAGGCCGACTACTACGTGGACCTGCGCCGGATCACGCTCGACGCCGAGGCTGCACCGATGGTTGGCCGGGTGATGCTCGCGGTCACCGCGGACCTCGACTACGACGCCGTGGGAGGCCTGACGCTCGGCGCCGACCCGGTCGCGGCCGCGATGCTGCACGCGGCCGCCGCAGCGGGACGGCGGCTGGACGCGTTCGTGGTGCGCAAGGCGGGCAAGGCACACGGCCTGCAGCGGCGCATCGAGGGTCCGGAGGTCGCCGGCCGGCGGGTCCTCGCAGTCGAGGACACCTCGACCACCGGGGCCTCGGTGCTGACCGCGGTTGATGCGCTGCGCCAGGCGGGCGCGGAGGTCGTCGGCGTGGCGGTCATCGTCGAGCGCGGCGCCACGCCGGCCATCGCCGACGCCGGCCTGCCCTATCGCGCTGCCTATACCCTCGCCGACCTCGGCCTCACCTGACATCCGTTGCTTGTTCGTGGCGAGAAATCCTAGGGGCGGGGGGATCTGGAGCGGCGGGAGCGCAGCAGCTCGACCACGACGGGCAGCACCGAGACCGCGACGATCGCGAGCAGGATGACCTCGATGTGGTTGGCGACGAAATCGACGTTGCCCAGGGCGTGCCCGAGCAGCGTGACCCCGGCCCCCCAGAGGACCCCCCCGATCAGGCTGTACGTCGCGTAGACCCGGTAGTCCATCCGCCCGACCCCGGCCATCACGGTGATGAAGGTCCGCACGATCGGGACGAACCGGGCCAGCACGATGGCGCGGGCGCCGTAGCGGTCGAAGAAGGCGTTGGTCTTGTCGACGTAGTCGCGCCGGAACAGCCGTGAGTCGGGGCGGCTGAACATCACCGGCCCGGCGCGTCGACCGATCAGATAGCCGGCCTGGTTTCCCGCGACGGCAGCCACGCAGACCAGCACGCAGGCCAGCCACAGCGGCTGGCGCACGTCCCCGCGGGCGATGAACAGCCCGAGCGTGAACAGCAGCGAGTCGCCCGGGAGGAAGAAGCCGACCAGTAGCCCGCACTCGGCGAAGATGACCAGCAGCACGACCCACAGGCCGTAGTCGCCGACCAGGGTCGCCGGGTCGAGCCAGGACGGGCCGAGCGCGATGGTGACGGGCACTCGCGCAAGATTACCGGCCACGCGACCCGTGGCTGCGCCACCAGCCCACGCTGGCGACCGCGGCGGAGCCGGCGACGAAGACCGCCGCGACGACGTAGGCCGCGGTGCGCAGCCCCGGCCTGCTCGCGGCGTAGTAGCCCAGCACGAGCAGGCCCGCACCCCAGGCCAGCGCGCCGGCGAGGTTGGCGGCGAGGAACCGGCGGTAGGGCATCCGGGAGGTTCCCGCGAGGATCGGGACGACGGTGCGCAGCCACGGGACCCAGCGGGCCGCCACGACGGCCAGGGGACCGAACCGGTCGTAGAAGGTCTCCGCGCGGGCGAGGTGGCGCGGGTGGAGGCGCCCGCCAGCGATCCGCCGCTCCAGCCACGGCCGGCCCAGCCGGGCGCCGATCGCGTAGCCGACGGAGTCGCCGGAGACGGCCGCGACCAGCACGCCGACGAGCAGCACCTGCAGGGAGACCCCCGAACGGTCCGACGCTGCGAGCAGCCCGGCCCCGAACAGGATCGTGTCCCCCGGCAGGAAGAAGCCCACCAGCAGCCCTGACTCCACGAACACGAAGCCGAACACGACCAGGTAGACCGCCGTCGTGGTGAGCCCGGCCAGGTCGGGGCTCAGGTCGAGGCCCAGGTCGAAGCCCAGATCCAGTGTGGTCACCACGGCGCCACCCTAGGTTGGTGGGATGGGACCCACCGTGGACAGCCAGGGGGACCGCGCCGACCCCGCGCCGGTCGGGGTCGGCCCGTTCCCGGGTGCGTGGCCCGACGACGGCCGGCTGGACCCCGACCTGCTGCGCGACGGGGACCGTCGCAACGTGGTCGACCGCTACCGCTACTGGCGCCACGACGCGATCGTCGCTGATCTCGACCTGCGTCGGCACGACTTCCACGTCGGCATCGAGAACTGGCAGCACGACTTCAACATCGGCGCGATCGTGCGCACCGCCAACGCCTTCCTCGCGCGCGAGGTGCACATCGTCGGGCACCGTCGCTGGAACCGCCGGGGCGCGATGGTGACCGACCGGTACCAGCACGTGCGCCATCACCCGAGCGTCGAGGACCTCACGGACTGGGCGGCCGGCGAGGGGTTGCCGATCGTGGGAGTGGACAACCTGCCCGGCTCGGTGGCGCTGGAGACCGTGGTCCTGCCGCGCCGCTGCCTGCTGCTGTTCGGGCAGGAGGGTCCGGGGCTCTCGGAGCCGGCCCGCGCGGCCGCGACGATGGTGTGCTCGATCGCGCAGTACGGCTCGACCCGCTCGATCAACGCCGGCACGGCCGCCGGCATCGCGATGCACGCGTGGATCCGGATGCACGCCGCCCTGCCCTAGGCTGCGCCGATGAAGCAACGTCTGGTGGTGATCGGCGGCGACGCCGCGGGCATGACGGCTGCCTCGCAGGCCAAGCGCGCCTGCGGCGGGGGCCTCGAGGTGGTGGCGCTGGAGCGCAGCCACCACGCGTCCTACTCGGCCTGCGGGATTCCCTACTGGGTGGCCGGGGACGTCGGGTCGGTCGACGACCTGGTGGCACGGACCCCTGCGGAGCACCGCCGGCGCGGGGTCGACCTTCGGATGCGCCACGAGGTCGAGAGCATCGACCTCGACCGCCGCGAGGTGTCAGTACGAGACGTGGACGCGGCGTCGTCGTACCGGCTGGGTTTCGACCTGCTCGTCGTGGCCACCGGCGCGGTGCCGGTGCGGCCCGACCTGCCCGGCGTGGATGCGGAGGGCATCTTCGGCGTGCAGACTCTCGACGACGGCGACGCGGTGATCGAGGCCCTGCGCCGCGACGAGCCGCGGGCGGCCGTGGTCGTGGGCGGGGGCTACATCGGGGTGGAGATGGCTGAGGCGATGGTGCGCCACGGGCTCTCGGTCACCGTCGTCGACCGGGCCGCGGAGCCGATGACGACGCTGGACGCCGACATGGGTGCGCTGGTGCGCACGGCCATGTGCGGCATGGGCATGGACGTGCGGGTGGGCACCGCCATCGAGGGGTTCGAGGCCGACGCCAGCGGCCACGTGCGCGGTGTCGCTGTCGCCGGCGAGGTGATCGCGGCCGACCTGGTGGTGCTCGGCATCGGCGTGCGGCCCAACACCGCTCTCGCCCGGGCCGCGGGGCTGCCGCTCGGCGAGTCCGGCGGCCTGCGGGTGGACCTGCGCCTCGGTGTGCGCGGCGTCGAGGGGGTCTGGGCCGGCGGTGACTGCGTCGAGACGTTCCACCGCGTGTCCCAGACGTGGGGCCACATCCCGCTGGGCACCCACGCCAACAAGCACGGCCGGGTGATCGGCGCCAACGTGAGCGGCGGCTACGCGACGTTCCCCGGGGTGGTGGGCACCGCGGTCAGCAAGGTGTGCGAGCTGGAGATCGCGCGCACCGGGTTGATGGAGCACGAAGCTCGCGCGGCCGGGTTCGACCACGTTGCCGTGACGATCGAGTCGACCACCCGGGCCGGCTACTTTCCGGGCGCGCGGGGGATGACGGTCAAGTTGATCGCGGAGCGCACGACCGGCCGGCTGCTCGGCGCCCAGATCGTCGGCGGGGACGGCTCGGCGAAGCGCATCGACGTGTGCGCCGTGGCTCTGTGGAACGAGATGACGGTGCAGGAGATGACCGGGCTCGACCTGGGCTACGCGCCGCCGTTTTCACCTGTCTGGGATCCCGTGCTGGTCGCCGCACGCAAGGCCGTGGCCGCGGTCGCGGTTGGTGCGGGCTGAGCCGCCCCGGTCCGGTCGAGTTCGCTTTCGGCGGTTTCCCGTACCTCGCCGTTCTGGGATGATGGTGGGCGGGCGGCTGCCTGCCGCACCGCCTGCCGTCAATCCTGTCTGGAGTTGCCATGCCGATCGCCACCACCGAGGTCTACGCCGAGATGCTCGACCGAGCCAAGGCCGGCGCGTTCGCCTACCCGGCCATCAACGTCACGTCCTCCCAGACCCTTAACGCCGCGCTGGCCGGCTTCGCCGAGGCCGAGAGCGACGGCATCGTGCAGGTCTCGACCGGCGGCGCGGAATATGCATCCGGGCCGACCATCAAGGACATGGTCCTGGGCGGGCAGGCGCTGGCGGAGTACGCCCACCACGTCGCCAAGGCCTACAACGTCAACATCGCGCTGCACACCGACCACTGCCCCAAGAACAAGGTCGACGGCTACATGCGCCCGCTCATCGCGATCTCCCAGGAGCGGGTCGACGCCGGACGCGAACCGTTGTTCCAGTCCCACATGTTCGACGGTTCGGCCGTCGAGCTCGAGGAGAACCTGCGCCTGGCCGACGAGCTGCTCGGGCTGTGCGCCAAGGCGCACATCGTGATGGAGCTGGAGATCGGCGTGGTCGGCGGCGAGGAGGACGGTGTCGCCAACGAGATCAACGAGAAGCTCTACACGACCCCCGGTGACGCGCTGCGCACCGTCGAGGTCCTGGGTTCCGGCGACAAAGGCCGCTACCTGCTGGCCGCCACGTTCGGCAACGTGCACGGGGTCTACAAGCCGGGCAACGTCAAGCTGCGCCCCTCGATCCTCAAGGACATCCAGGACGAGGTCGGCGCGAAGCTCGGGCGGGACAAGCCGTTCGACCTGGTGTTCCACGGCGGGTCCGGCTCGGAGCTGAGCGAGATCCGCGAGACCCTCGACTACGGCGTCGTGAAGATGAACGTCGACACCGACACCCAGTACGCCTTCACCCGTCCGGTCGTGGAGCACATGCTGCGCAACTACGACGGCGTGCTCAAGGTCGACGGTGAGGTCGGCAACAAGAAGCAGTACGACCCGCGGGCCTGGGGCAAGGCCGCCGAGGCCGGCATGACCGCGCGTGTCGTGCACGCCTGCGAGGACCTTCGCTCGACCGGCACAACGTCCACGAAGTAGCGGGTCGGGTCGGGTCGGGTCGCGGTCTGGGTCGTGGTCGTGGTCGAGTTTGACCACGCAAGGTATGCGCAGTGCACCCGGCCGAGGTGTCGACGCCTGGGTCGGGTGCGTTTCGCCTTGGTCGGTGCGCTGACCTGACCTGCCCGCGGCGGCAGGCCTGTGGACAAATCGCCGTCGTACGTCGCGGACCTGCCGCCGTTGCCCCATGGACCCGCTGCTGCGCGTGCTTGCGGCGGGCGTTCGCTCGCGGCGTGGACCGGGCGCGGCACGCGCGCTGACGGGGGCGCGCTGACGGGGTGCGTTGAAGGGGGTGCGCGGACGGGGCGGCGCGCTGCGCCGGCATAGGCCAAAAGCAGCCTCCCGATGCGCCGACGCCTCCGTCGGGTGCTCTACGCGTACCTTGCGTGGTCAAATGACGACCATGACCACGCCGACCACGCCGACCACGCCGACCACGCCGAGCCACCCGGCACCCGCACCGCCCCCGGTGCGCCCGAACC
>JBBRHF010000216.1:0-6513 GCA_038223055.1 Actinomycetes bacterium
TCGTCTCCCGCAACTTGACCATCGCCGCGTTCAACGCCACCGCCATCTGCCCGACCTCGTCCTTGGTGTCCACGTCCAGGTGCTGGTCCAGCCGGCCCTGCGCCAGACCCTCCAGCACGGCCACGGTCTTGTGCATCGGGCCCGTCACGGACCGGCTTACGAACCATCCGAACAGCACGAGCAGGACGGCACCGGCAAGTCCGGTGCCCACCAGCAGCCGCGTCGCGGATGTGCGCCGGGTCCTTGTTTCCGCCGACACTGCGGTCGCATGCCTGTTAAGGCTGTCGCCAACGCTCGGCAGCTGATTTTCCAGACGCTTGAACGCGGCCAGGAACGTCGGATAAGCAACCCCGGCCCCGGCGGGGTCCTGCTTCGCCTGTGCGCTGATCTGCTGGGCCGACCGGACGTAGGCATCCACGGCCGGCGTGACGGCGGTGACGGCGGCGTTGACGTCGCTGGCCACATCCGCTTGAGTGACCGCTGCCAGGGCGTCCATCAGCCCGCTGGAGTGCTCGTCGAGGTCCTTCAACGTCGCCTGGTATCGCGCCCCGCGAAAGAGCAACGACTGGAGGACGTCGGCGCGCACAGCGTCGTGCATCATGTCAGCCGTGTCTGCTGACCGGCCCGCCTTGTTTTCCGCCAGAAGACTGTCGCTGGCTCTCCCGTCCGCCCGCAACGCGTTGACGCTCACCAGTGAAAGCACGATCAAGGCCAAGACTCCGACGGCCATGGCGGCAAGAAGCTTCTTGCCGATCCTCAGGTTGCTGAAAAAGGAGAACGCTCCTCCGCGTGGTCGGTCCTTCGGCACGGAGTGCGTCCCTTCATGATGCCACCGTTCGAGAACGGCGGCCGGCGATCTGCCTCTTTCCGGGTCATCGGCGCGCGCACCCGACTTCTGCAGCAATATCCACCGACAGTCCGAATGTTGGGAGAACTCCGACGGCCGCGCCGCACCCGCTGTTGGGGCAGTGCGGCCGTGGGAAATGGCGGCGGACGTCGGCGGGGAAGCAGAGGACCGGCTACGCCGCCGTGCCGACCTGTACGGCGAGCTCGGTGTCCAGGACGAGCATCAGCGCCCCGTCGAGCTTGCAGACGCTCGTGACCAGTGCCCGGATGCGGGCGGGCACGGTCTCCGGCGGTCCCTCGAAGTCCGCGTCGTCCGGCTCGAGGACGTCGCCGATCTCGTCGACGAGCAGGCTGACCACGTCGCCGTCGCCGGTGCGGACCACGACGTTGACCGCCGCGGCGCCTTCTGCCCGGGCCGGCAGCCCGAGCCTGGTGCGCAGCTCCAGGGTGGTGATGATCTGCCCGCGCAGGTTGATCAGGCCGCTCACCTCGGGCGGCGCCTGCGGCACCGTGGTCAGCTCCTGCTGCTTGAGGACCTCTTGGACCGAGGCGACCGGCACCCCGAACAGGTGCCCGTCCAGGCGGAATGTGCAGTACTGCACTGACATGACTCTCCTCAGCTCACGGCAACCGGGGCGAGCAGCCCCGGGTCGATGGCGGACACGGCCTGCTCGACGTCGACCAGCTCGGTGACGTGCCCGCCGACGACGGCGGACCCCTGGTGGCCGCCGGTGTCCAGGTGGGTGCGGACGGCCAGCTCGTCCTCGACGATGTCGTGGATGCGCTCCACGACGAAGCCGACCAGCCGGCCCCGGTGCTGGCACACGACCACCTGCATCGGGTCGCCCTCGGCCGTCTCGCCGTAGGACTGCAGGGCCTGGTTGAGGCGCACGAGGGGAAGGATCTCGCCGCGGTACTGCACGACCTCATGGCCGCCGACCCGCTCGATGCGGTCCAGCGCGAACTGCTCGAGGCGGTCCACGGCGCCAAGGGGCAGCGCGACACGCCGCCCGTCGGACAGGCCGAGGACCAGCAGTGCGGCCCGCTCGGCGTCGGCCGCCCTGGTCGCGGTGGCCGCGGCGGCGGCGGAGTCGCTGACCATGCCGGCCTGCCTGGCCAGCGCATTGGCGTCCAGGATCAGCGCGACCCGCCCGTCGCCCATGATCGTTGCCCCGGCGTAGAGCGCGATGCCGCGCAGCGCCTTACCCAGCGGCTTGACCACGATCTCCTCGGTGTCCTTGATGTCATCGACCACGAGGCCGAACTGGCGGCCATCGGCGGCAAGCACCACGATGAAGGTGGTCTCGGACTCCGCCTCCGGGACACCCAGCTGAGCCCGCAGATCCACCAGCGGCAACAGCTTCCCGCGCAGCCGGCACACCGGCGTGCCCTGGATCGTCTCGATCCGGGTCAGCGCCTGCTCCCGCTCCAGGCGGACCAGCTCCAGCAGGTTGACCTGCGGGATGGCGTAGAGGTTGCCCGCCGCGGTGATCACCAGCGCCGGGATGATGGCCAGCGTCAGCGGGATCTTGATCCGCACGGTGGTGCCCTGGCCGACAGTGCTGACGACGTCGATGACGCCGCCGATCTTCTCGATGTTGGTCTTGACGACGTCCATCCCGACGCCGCGACCAGACACGTTGGTCACCGAGGCGGCGGTGGAGAAACCGGGCGCGAAGATGAGATGCAGCGCCTCGCGGTCGCCCAGCGCGTCGGCGGCAGCGCGGGTCAGCATGCCCTTGGCCACAGCTTTGGCGCGCAGCGCGACCGGGTCGATGCCGGCGCCGTCGTCGGTGATCTCGATGTTGACCTGGCCGCCCTCGTGGAACGCCCGAAGCAGCAGCCGTCCCTCGGCCGGCTTGCCGGCGGCGATCCTCGCGGCGGCCGACTCCACCCCGTGGTCCACCGAGTTGCGCACCAGGTGGGTCAGCGGGTCCTTGACGGCCTCAAGGATGGTCTTGTCCAACTCGGTGTCGCGGCCCTCCATCTCCACCCGCACCGACTTGCCGAGGCTGACGCACAGGTCGCGCACGACCCGGGGCAGCTTGCTCCAGACACTGTCGATGGGCTGCATCCGGGTCTTCATGACCCCCTCCTGCAGCTCCCCGGCGATCAGGTTGAGCCGGTGCGCGGTCCGCTGCAGCTCGGCGTCCTGGCGGGTCGCGGCCCGCTGGAGCAACTGGTTGCGGGTCAGGACCAGCTCCCCGACGAGGTTCATCAGGGCGTCGAGCAGGTCCACGTCGACCCGGATGCTGCTGTCGGCCACCGAGCGGCGCGCGCCGGCCTGGGCCTGGAGCGCCTCCGAGACATCCTCCAGGCTGACGACGCCGTCATCGACCAGGATCTCGCCGAGCGGGCGCTGGTCGCCGATCTCCTGCTCGACGAGCGCGAGGGTGAGGTCGTGTACGCCGAGTCCGCGCTCGACGAGCAGCTCGCCGATCAGCGGCTGGGACGCCACCACGCTCGGCGGCGGCGTATCGAGGTCCTCGGGCTGGTCGCCAGCGGAGGCGTGCTCGGTCGCAGCCTCCGCGCGGGCGCCGTCGAGCAGCGCGTTCAGCCGGCCGACCAGCTCGGAGTGGTCGGCGTCGCCCTCGCCGCCGGACGCCTCGATCGTGGCGAGCAGCGACCGGACGGCGTCCACCATCTCCAGCAGAACCGTGGTGAGCTGGGGCGTGAGGGTCATCTCCCCGTCACGCAGCCGGGACAGCAGGCTCTCACCGACGTGCGTCACCGACTCCAGGGCGCCGAACGCGAGAAAGCCGCTCGTGCCCTTGATGGTGTGGACGGTCCGGAAGATGCTGGACAGCAGTTCGCGGGAGCCCGGCTCCCGCTCCAGGGACACCAGGTCCTGGTCCAGCTGGTCCAAGTTCTCGTGGCTCTCCACCAGAAACTCAGCAATGATCTCGTCCATGCCGTCCACTGACGGTCTCCTCCGCTGTCAAGCCTGCCGAGCCCGTGGCCCGGGCGACTACTCCGCCTATCGGCAGCACCCGTTGACGACCTGAGCACCCTCCCCCCAAGCTCAAGATCCTTTGGACGCGGACACCAGTTCGCGACGTGTCTGGAGCAGCAGAGTCCCGAGGATCTTGAAGCGGGCTGGGCCGCCGCGAAGCGGGCTGACCCCGGGTGACCGACCCGTCGACGTACAGCGCCACCTCGCCCTGGACGTGGGCGAGGTGGCGCAGGTGTGCCGGCAGGACCACGCGGATCCGGTGACCGTCGCGTGCTGGGCTGCTGAGCTCGTTGCACCACCGGCGAACGCCGGTGGTGCAACCGGTAGTAACTACCTGAGCGGTCAGTAGTTGAACTGGCCGACCAGCTGCTGCAGGTCGGCGGCCATCCGGGCCAGCTCGTCGGCGGCCAGCGAGGTGCTGCTGGCCGCGGCGGTCGTGTCCGAGGCCGAGCGGGCCACCCCGGTGATGTTCTCGGCGATCTCGGTGGACCCGGTCGCCATCTCGGTCACGTTGCGGCCCATCTCGTTGGTGGTCGCGGTCTGCTCCTCCACCGCCGAGGCGATCGTGGCCTGGGTGTCGTTGATCTGCGCGATGATCCCCGAGATCTCGGTGATCGCGGCCACCGCCGCCGCCGTGTCGGTCTGGATCGCCTCGATCCGGCGCCCGATGTCCTCGGTCGCCTTGGAGGTCTCCTGCGCCAGCTCCTTGACCTCGTTGGCCACCACCGCGAAGCCCTTGCCGGCCTCACCGGCCCGCGCCGCCTCGATCGTGGCGTTCAGCGCCAGCAGGTTGGTCTGCTCCGCGATCGAGTTGATCACCTTGATCACGTTGCCGATCTCCGCCGAGGACTCGCCCAGCTTGGCCACCGTCGCGCTGGTGGTCTCCGCCGCCAGCACGGCCCGCGCGGCCACCCCCGCCGCGTCGTGCGCGTTCTTCGCGATTTCCCGGATCGAGGCCGACATCTCCTCGGTGCCGGTGGCCACCGTCTGCACGTTGCGCGACACCTGCTCCGCCGCAGCCGACACCAGGTTGGCCTGGCTCGCGGACTCCTCCGCCGACCCGGACATCTGCGTGGACACCGAGGAGAGCTCCTCCGCCGAGGAGGCAAGACCCTGCGCGTTGCCGCCCATCGCGCTCATCGTCTCCCGCAGCCGCGCCATCGCGGTGTTCAACGCCCGGGCCATCTGGCCGACCTCGTCTTTGGTGTCCACGTCCAGGTGCTGGTCCAGGCGACCCTCGGCCAGACCCTCCAGCACCACCACGGTCTGCTGCAGCGGGCGGGCGATCATCCGGCCGATGACGACGGCCAACCCGATCGACAGGGCCAGGGCAGCCACGATGATCCCGATGATCAGCAGCCGGGCACTTTCGTAGGCGGCCTTATCGTTGGCCAGGGCGGTCACCGCAGCCTTGTTCTCGAACACGATGAGCTCGTCGATATCTCGCGCGATCTTGTTCCGCACCGGGACGACACTCTGGTCACGAAACGCCACGAACACGCTTATCTTGCCAGTCTCGAGGAGGGGGATCATCTTGTCATCTCGCAATGCGCGGTACGACGCCATTCCCGCATTGAACGAGTCACGGAGCGTCTCGCGACCGCTCATGTCGGTGGAGGTGTACTCCTTCCAGCTGGTGTCGAGCTTTACGTCGATCTCGGCGATCTTCGCCACTGCTGCCTTCCGGGCCACTGGGTCGCTTATCAGCGCGGCGTTCAGCACCTGATTTATCATCATCTCGAAGCGGGTCTCCACCTTTCCCAGCGTTTGGACGGCAGCCAGGGTTTCGGTGTTCGCGAACTTCAGGCTTTCTTGCGCGCTTCCCAATTTGGTGATGCCCAGCACGCCCACAGCGATCATCAGCATGGACACGGTCAGAAAGCCGGCCAACAGCTTCTGTGCGGTCTTCAGGTTGCGGAAGCCGGAAAGCGCTCCACCTCGTGATCGGTCCTTCGGCACGGCGTGCATCCCTTCAGGTTGCCGCCGCGTGAGCGCGGCTGGCAGGCGACTTGCCTGTGTCCCGCTCATCGGCACACTCACCCGTTGCCTGTACTGACGTTCGGCACTTCTCGCCGAGCGTTTGGCCCCCCACTTGTGGAGGTCAGGAGCTTGGCGCCTTCGGGCGCCCCGCGGCTGCCACTGCCACCACGACCCGCCGCAGCGCCGCGGCCCCTACTGGCAGTACAGCCGCAAGATCGATGGGAAGACCCTCACCGCCAGGCTCACCGCCGACCAAGCCGAGCGCTACCGCGAGTGGATCGAAAACCGTCGCCAGCTCGACCAGATCATCGCCGAGATGGACCAGCTCTCCCAGCAGGTCCGAGACCTACTCCTGGCCCAGACCCCCAAACCCGGCCGCAGCTGACCCTCCCAAGTGGGGGGCCAAGTGCGCAGCGAGAAGTGCGGGACGTAGGTCTGTCGGGCCCAGACAACTGCGATAGCTGGGTGGTTCCGGGGACGCACGCGGCCTCCCCTGACCGGATTCGGACAGGCCAGAAAGCATTGTGTGGCCGGTTGGTGGTGCTGTCGCAGGACTCGGAAACGAGACGGCGGACGCGTGTCGTTGACGACGCCCGGGCGCCGTGAGATGCCCAGCAGCTACGCCGCCGTGCCGACCTGTACGGCGAGCTCGGTGTCCAGGACGAGCATCAGCGCCCCGTCGAGCTTGCAGACGCTCGTGACCAGTGCCCGGATGCGGGCGGGCACGGTCTCCG